>JBAXNB010000008.1:0-37886 GCA_037134015.1 Betaproteobacteria bacterium
GTCCAGAGATGTAGGGTTTGCTTTAAAAAAAGGCGAAGACCGATTTAAGTCCCTGGTCAACCAAAAACTCATTGAGATCGAGTCTTCTGGAGAGGCCCTAGAGATTTGGAACAAATGGTTTGGCACAAAAACAGATCATCCGATTGCACGAACTTTTAAGATCACGTCGACCTATTGAGTAAATCCATACTTAGGCTTCACTAACACCTCTGAAGATATCTGGTTTCAATCCAACAAGGCCTTTGCACATGTGGCGAACAAAAAGTTACTTTCTAGATTTTCAAAAGCTATGTTTTTTTGGCTTCTTCTACCTGTTGACTTGGGGATGCTTTGCTGCCGGCAACTCAGCGTCCGTCAACGATTTTCCGAATAAACCTGTTCGATGGATCGTTCCCACTGCACCAGGTGCCGGGACGGACTTCACAGCCAGAAAATTTTCACAAATTGCCAGCGATGTATGGCAGCAGTCGGTGATTGTGGATAACCGTTCTGGTGCCTCAGGCATGATTGGCTTAGATTTAATTGCCCAAGCTCCTGCCGATGGTTATACCTTGGGTTTTATCAGCGTCTCTCAATTCATCGATGGATTGCTGCAACAAAAGTTCAGTTTTGAGTCCACCAAAGACTTTACGCCCATCAGTATTTTGGCCTCCACCCCCTTGGTCTTGGTGGTCAATGCCACATCGGGTTTGAATTCTTTGCCTTCTTTGCT
Source organism: Betaproteobacteria bacterium (assembly GCA_037134015.1). Taxonomy (GTDB): domain Bacteria; phylum Pseudomonadota; class Gammaproteobacteria; order Burkholderiales; family Burkholderiaceae_C; genus Limnohabitans. The sequence goes on from JBAXNB010000008.1 coordinate 713, forward strand.
GGCCTTTGCAAAAGCCCGTCCTGGAGAAATCAGTTATTCCTCTGGAGGCAGTGGAGGACTGACCCATTTGGCCATGGAAGTTTTTTTGAACAAATCTGGCATTCAAGCCACCCACATCCCCTACAAAGGATCAGGACCTGCGTTGGTTGACCTTTTGGCATCTCGCGTTCAAATGACTTTTTCAACGCCACCAGCGGTGTTACAACACATCAAGACCAATCGACTCAAACCATTGGCCATGGCCACAGCAAGCAGATCGGCTTTGATGCCCGACGTGCCGACCTTTGGCGAGCAAGGCGTTCAAGGGGTCATTGTTGGTACTTGGTATGGCCTGATTGGGCCTGCCAACATGCCACCTGAGCTTGCTGAAAAAATAGCAAGAAACATTGCACAAGCGGTCAAGGGAAATGCAGTGAAAGAAAACATGCAGTCCCAAGGCATTGAGACACAGGCCAGCACACCAGGTGAGTTCACTCGCTTGTTGAACTCAGAGAAAAATCAATGGAGTGAGGTTGTTAAAACCATCGGCTTTAAACGTGAGCAATGAAGGGCTGGAGATCTGCACCAGCATACCTAGACCTTAGTCATGCATTGCACCTGCCCCTTAGGGCAAGAACATCAATGGACAGAACCCTTTAATGCGGCAGGAATCATCAAGGGCATGACGGGAATCCCCTCATCCAAAAGCTCCATGGACTCTTCTACGCTGACTTGACCGCGAATGTTGCGTTCTTGAGTCTCACCGTAATGCATTTTGCGCGCCTCGTCGGCAAACTGGGTTCCTACATCATCGGTGTTCGCAATGACTTGCTGCACAACTTTAAGCCAGTTGGCTTGAATTTGCTGTTGCACTTCCAATGCATGCGCATCATTGGACAAGGCCACCTGATGGGACACTTCAACTGGCGCCACACCAGGGGCCACCTCACCACTGTTTGGGTTCTGATCAGGTGCGCCATTGCTCACCTTGGGCTGAGCCAAGGACAAACCTTCTGTTCGGGACGTTTTGGAGGACAACAAATTCAACCTAGGCGCGCTCAAGCGCTTGGTGATCTGAATTTCACCACAAAGGGGGCACTCGACCAAGCCTCTGGACAATTGGCTTTGGAAATCGTGCTCAGAACCAAACCAACCTTCAAATTGGTGAGCTTGTGAACACTGGAGATCTAAGACTTTCATGTCGAAATTATGACTTAAAAATGACTCATTCGCTGTTTTTAAAAAGCAAATGGTATGAATAATGAGGGTTAATTGAACTGCAGCCCATCAAGGACCAAGCTATACTCCCCAACCAAGCTCAATGGCTACAGAAAACCTGGGCTGAACATACTCAACCCAAAGACTTGACAATGGCTTCGGCACAAAGCGTCATCAAGCCGCCGGGGAAGAGTCCCAGCGCCAAAATCAAAAAGCCATTGATGCTCAACAACCAGCGTACTTCCCAAGAAGCAGAGACCGTGCTGACAGTCAGAGGTTGATCAAAGTACATGACCTTGATGACGCGAATATAGTAAAAGGCTGCAAGCAGTGACATGATCAATGCAAAGATCACCAAATAGGTGGCGCCAAACATTTGCGAAGCCAGTAGCGCTTGCAAAACAGAAAGTTTGGCATAAAAACCAACCAAGGGAGGAACGCCAGCAAGAGAGAACAAGCAAATGGCCATGACTGCAGCATACAAGGGACTGCGTTGGTTCAAACCAGCGAAGTCAGAGATCTCTTCACTCTCAAACCCTTCCCTGGCCAACAATAAAATCACTCCAAATGCGGCCAATGTGGTGATGACATAGGTGATCACATAAAACATCGAAGAGCTGTAAGCGTTTGCAGCGTCGGCGCTGCTGCCTTGAAAAACCCCACAATACAAGCCAACCAATACAAAACCCATTTGAGAGATGGTTGAAAAAGCAAGCATCCTCTTTAAATTGGTTTGCGCTATGGCAGCCAAGTTTCCAACGGCCAATGAACAGACACTCAAGATGACCAACATTTGCTGCCAATCTTGTGCCATGGGCAAGAGTGCACTGACCAAGAGCCTGATCGTCACGGCAAAGGCGGCAAGCTTAGGAGCCCCTGCAACCATCAAGGTCACTGCAGTAGGAGCACCTTGGTAGACATCGGGGACCCACATGTGAAAAGGAACCACACTCAACTTGAACGCCAATGCACAAACCACAAAAACCAAACCTAGCACCAAAACTTGGGGCTGAATTTGCCCAGAGGAAATGCTCTCATACACTCTGCTGATATCGAGTGAGCCCGTGGCTCCGTACAACATGGACAAACCATAAAGCAAAAAACCACTGGCCAAAGCGCCCAAGACAAAATACTTCATCGCAGCCTCTGTGGCCGCGGCGTGGTCCCGCCTCAAAGCCACCAAGGCATAGCTGCAAAGCGTCAACATCTCTAAGCCCAGATAGATCACCAAAAAGTGATTGCCTGAGATCATCACCATCATGCCCAACAGGGCAAAAAGACCTAGGGTGAACAACTCCCCACCCCTCAACATGCCTCGATCAGCGGCATAAGGTCGCCCATACACAAAGGTGGTCAAGACAGCAAGGCATGAGAAAGCCTTTAGCCAATGACCCATGGGGTCAAAGACCACCATGTGAGAAAAACCAAAGCTCACCGAACCTTCTTGGGCCAACACGATCTCCATGACGCTCACGAGCAAAAGCGTCAACACGGTCAGGACAAAGGTGAGCGTTCGTTTCAATGACTTGACCCCAAGGTCAAGCAAAGAAATGACACACGTCATGACCAAGAGAACCACTTCAGGACTGATACTGATCCAACTCGAAACGTTGATCATGTTAGTTTTCCGCTCTTAGAAGAATGATTGTTTGAAGATTGTTCATGCTGGGATTTTGCTCACGGAAGCCAATCTGAGCAACTCCTCGACCGAGTTGCCCATGACATCTGTAAAGGGCTTGGGATCCACGCCCATCGCGATCACAGCTGCGGCCAGGAGAAGAAGCATCAAGAACTCTCTGGCGTTGATGTCCGTCAACTCGGCCACTTCAGGCTTGGCGACCGGGCCTAAGTAAACCCGCTTGACCATCCAAAGGGTATAAGCTGCACCAAAAATCAATGCGCTTGCAGCCCCAAGTCCAAGCCATAAATTCTCTTTGATACTCGCCAAAATGACCATCCACTCACCCACAAAACCAGCAGTACCTGGTAGACCGCAATTGGCCATGGAGAACAAAATTGCAAATGCAGTGAACTTTGGCATGGTGTTGATCACACCACCATAAGAGGAGATTTCTCTCGAGTGAACCCGGTCATACAAAACGCCAATGCACAAGAACATAGCGCCCGAGACAAAACCGTGAGCAATCATTTGGACCAGCGCTCCTTCAAGCCCTAAAGGGGTGAAGAGAAAAATACCCAAACTCACAAATCCCATGTGAGCCACAGAAGAATAAGCTACCAACTTCTTCATGTCTTCTTGAACCAAGGCCACCAAGCCGACGTAAATCACGGCCACCAAAGACAAACCCAACATCAAGGGTGCCCAAGTGTGTGAAGCATCGGGAAGTATGGGCAGAGAGAATCGAATGAATCCATAGGCTCCCAACTTCAACATGATGGCGGCCAAAATAGCCGACCCACCGGTTGGCGCCTCAACGTGGACATCTGGCAACCAAGTGTGGACCGGCCACATTGGCACCTTGACAGCAAAGGCAGCAAAGAAAGCAAAAAACAGCAAGGTTTGAACATGTGCGTCTAGGGGCAACTGATACCAGCGGGCAAGTTCAAAACTACCACTCGATTGAACATACAAATAGATCAAGGCCACCAACATCAACACCGAACCGAGCAAGGTGTACAAAAAGAACTTAAAGGCTGCATAAATTTTTCTCGGACCACCCCAGACACCGATGATCAAGTACATGGGAATCAAAGTCGCCTCAAAAAACACATAAAAAAGCAAAGCATCTAAAGCAGCAAAAACGCCCATCATGAGACCACTCAAGATGAGAAATGCACCCATGTACTGGTTCACGCGTTCCGTGATCACCTCCCATGCAGCGATCACCACGATCAAGGTCATGAAAGCAGTCAACAAAATAAACCAAATAGAGATGCCATCGATCCCTAGGTGATAAAACACGTTGAAGCGCTCTATCCAAGGAACCTGCTCAACAAATTGCATCTTCGACTGCGAAGGATCGAAACGCAAATAAAGGGGCAGAGTGGCCAGCAAACTGACGAATGCACCAATAAGCGCCAACCAACGCACGATCTTGGCATGCTGATCGCTTCCCAAGAGAAGCAAGAGCAAACCGAAAATAATCGGTGTCCAGATCGCTATGCTTAACAGTCCCATGTTGTTTAGATTCTCTCTATTTATTTCGTCTTTAACGATTCGTTCACAAGCTTGGCTTGATCCAGACAAACCAAGACATCAACAAAAATACGCCAAGTATCATCACCAAAGCGTAGTGGTACAAAAAACCACTTTGCAAAGGACGAATCAAAACAGACAAGCGCCCCATCAGCCGCCAAGTTCCATTGACCATCCAACCATCTATGATGCGCTGATCGCCAGTTTTCCAAAGCAAGCCACCCAAAATTCGCGCGCCTCTTGCAAGCACATGTTCATTGAACCAGTCAAAATAGTATTTGTTTTCGAGTATGTTGAACACCAAAGCTAATTTGGTTTTGAACCAAACTGGAATTGCGGTGTTGACCATGTAGAAATAAAAGGCAGAAAAAACGCCAGCAAGAGCCAACCAAAATGGAAGAGATTTCCAAGCCAGTGCCCCCATCGCAAATGGACCTTCAAACTTCTCAGCCAATTCGTGCATCACCGGGTGATGCTCGTTTTGAATGCGGATGGCGTCCGTCAAGAACTCAGTGAACAAGACCCCCTCGATCGTCAGATACCCAATGAAGACCGAGGGAATGGCCAACAAAATCAAGGGCAATGTCACCACCCAAGGAGATTCGTGAGGTTTTGTATCGTGAGCGTGATCATCATGAGCGTGATGGGCATCTGGGTTTAAGTGGTAACGCTCTTGCCCATGAAAGACCAAGAAATACAATCTAAAAGAGTAAAAGGCTGTTACAAAAACACCAGCTAAAACCGCAAAATAGGCAAAGTCCGATCCTGGAAGGTGGCTTTCAGCCACGGCTTCGATGATGCTGTCTTTGGAGTAAAAGCCAGCAAAAAAGGGAGTTCCTATCAAAGCCAATGAGCCAAGCAAGGATGTGATCCAGGTAATGGGCATGTATTTTCTAAGACCACCCATCCACCGAATGTCTTGATTGTGATGCACACCCATGATCACAGAGCCAGCGGCCAAAAACAACAAGGCCTTGAAGAAAGCATGAGTCATCAAGTGGAAAATAGAAACCGGGTAGGCCGATACACCCAGAGCCACTGTCATGTAGCCTAATTGTGACAAAGTCGAATAGGCCACCACTCTTTTGATATCGTTTTGAACGATGCCTAAAAAGCCCATGAACAAAGCTGTGATCGACCCAATCACCAAAACAAAATTCAAAGCAACATCGCTCATCTCAAAAATCGCCGACAAGCGAGTGACCATAAAGATCCCAGCTGTCACCATGGTTGCTGCATGAATCAAGGCCGAGATAGGCGTGGGGCCTTCCATAGAATCTGGCAACCAGACGTGCAATGGAAACTGTGCGCTTTTACCCATTGCTCCGATGAAAAGACAAATGGAGATGACCGTGACCAGCAACCAATCGGTGCCGGGCAACAGTGTTTGTGAGTGAGCGGCAATTTTTTCAAATATTTCCAAATAATTTAAACTGCCCGTGTAAGCGGCAATCAAACCAATACCCAAAATAAAACCAAAATCACCCACACGATTGACCAAAAAAGCTTTCATGTTGGCAAAAATCGCAGTCGGCTTGTTGAACCAAAAACCAATCAACAAATACGACACCAACCCCACCCCTTCCCAACCAAAAAACAGCTGCAACAAATTGTTGCTCATCACAAGCATCAACATGGCGAAAGTGAACAAAGAGATGTAGGAAAAGAACCGGTTGTACCCATCATCCTCATCCATGTAGCCCATGGTGTAGATGTGAACCATCAAAGACACAAAGGTCACCACACACATCATCAGTGCGGTGAGTCCATCGATCAAAAAACCAACCTCCATTTTCAGATCGCCCACTTGCATCCATGTGTACAAAGTCTCTTCAAAGCGTATCCCCTGCACGGCAACGCTTTGCAAGATCAGCGCAGAGAGAACAAATGAAATGAACACACCCAAGATGGTCACGCCATGTGAAGCGCGTCGACCAAAAAGATTTCCACCCATGCGCGTGCCCAACACGCCACTGAGGATGGAGCCCACAAGGGGCGCCATGGGGATAAGCGTGAGGGTGGTGAGATTAAGGGTTTGGCTCATGAATTGAATGTTTGTTGGTTTAAATAACTCAATCAACCTTTGAGTGTATTGAGTTCATCAACGTTGATGTTGGACCTGTTTCTAAACAATAGAACCAAAATAGCCAACCCAATAGCAGACTCTGCCGCAGCGACAGTCAAGATAAAAAATACAAACACTTGTCCTTGAATGTCATTGAGATAATGAGAAAAGGCAATGAAATTCATGTTCACCGCCAGCAGCATCAATTCAATGGCCATCAATAAAACAATGATGTTTTTGCGATTTAAAAAAATACCTGTGACCGATAGAGCAAACAAAATAGCTCCAAGGGTTAAATAATGCCCAAGCGTCACCGTCATTTTTTAGGCTCCGTATCTTTGTTTTGCCCTTGCTCACCAGTGCCTGGCACCTCTTGCGCCACGACTTCATCAGCAACAGGCTGCACCGCTTGCATTTTCACGATGGTCAAACGATCTGAAGATCGAACACGCACTTGATCAGATGGGTTTTGATATTTGCTGTCTTTTCTGTCTCTAAGGGTGAGAGCGATTGCAGCAATGATGGCCACCAACAAAATGACAGCGGCCAACTCGAGTGGGTACAAATAGTCTGTGTACAAAGAAATACCCAACACTTGCGTGTTGGAGTATTGAACATCTGTGAGCGCATCAGCGATCAACGGTTGGGCAGGTCGACTTAACCTAAAGCCGCCCATCAGCACAGCCGCAAGCTCGAGGGCAATCACTGAACCAACCGTAGCAGCCAAGGGAAAGTTGCTCCAAAAGCCCCTTCTCATGGCTTCTATGTCGATGTCCAACATCATCACAACAAACAAGAACAACACCATGACAGCACCAACATAAACCAAAACCAATGTGATGGACAAGAACTCTGCCTCAAGCAGCATCCAAATGCCAGAGGCCTGAAAGAAACTCAAGACCAAGAAGAGAGCAGCATGCACAGGATTGCTCACCGTGATCACACGAAATGCAGCCACCAAAAGAATGGCCGAAAATACATAAAAAAGCACTGACTGAGGATCCATAGGTTTAGGTGGGTTTTATCTTGTGGTGTGAAGTCAATCTTTGAATCAACGGTACATGGCGTCAGCCGCCTTGTTTTTAGCGATTTCGGGCTCATATCGATCGCCTACAGCCAAAAGCATTTCTTTGGTGAAATACAAATCTCCTCTTTTTTCACCATGGTATTCAAAAATATGTGTCTCAACAATAGAGTCCACCGGACAGCTCTCTTCGCAAAAACCACAAAATATACATTTGGTCAAATCGATATCGTATCTGGTGGTTCTTCTAGAGCCGTCGTCTCTCACCTCAGACTCAATCGTGATAGCCATTGCAGGGCAGACCGCCTCACACAATTTACAAGCAATACATCTCTCTTCACCATTTTCATAGCGCCTCAATGCATGCAATCCTCTAAAGCGAGGACTAGCGGGAGTTTTTTCTTCAGGGAATTGAATGGTGATTTTTCGAGCAAACAGATATTTGCCTGTTAGCGCCATGCCTTTGAACAACTCAAGAAGCAGAAAGCTTGACAAAAAATCTCGCCATGAAAAAGCAGATCGATCGTGATTTAAAGCGAGGGTGGTCATTTATATTAGCTCCAGACTTATTAGTTCCAGATACTCCAAGGTGTTTGCATCCAAAGGCCTACCACGACCAACCATACCAAGGTGATGGGTATAAATATCTTCCAGCCCAAGCGCATGATTTGATCGTATCTAAATCTTGGAAAGGTTGCCCTTACCCAGAGAAACATGGTCACAACCACAAAGGTCTTCAAACCCATCCATATCCAACCAGGTACCCATGCCAAGAGTTCGCTTTGAACGGGAGGCAACCACCCGCCAAGAAACATGATCACTGACAAGGAAGAAACCAAAATCATGTTGGCATATTCAGCCAAAAAGAACATGGCAAAGGACATGCCTGAATACTCGATCATGTGACCCGCCACAATTTCCGATTCGCCTTCAACCACATCAAAGGGATGGCGGTTCGTCTCAGCCAAACCAGCGATGAAATACACCACAAAAATAGGTAGCAAGGGCAACCAGTTCCAAGACAAAAAGCTCAAACCCATTGAGGCAAACATGCCTTTGTTTTGTCCAAGCACAATCTCGGACATGTTCAACGAGCCGGTCACCATCAAGACCACCACCAAACAAAATCCCATCGCGATTTCATAACTCACCATTTGCGCCGAGGCCCTCATGGCACCCAAGAATGCGTACTTAGAATTCGAAGCCCAACCGGCGATGATCACACCGTAGACCTCCAAGGATGTGATCGCCATCAAAAACAACAATCCCGCATTGACATTGGCAAGAGCCACATCAGGGCCAAAGGGAACCACAGCCCAAGCAGCCAAGGAAGGCATGATGGTCATGATGGGGCCCAACAAGAACAAGCCTTTATGGGCTTGTGTTGGCATGATGATCTCTTTGGTCAGCAGCTTTAAAGCGTCCGCGATAGGTTGCAATAAACCAAAAGGTCCAGTTCGGTTGGGTCCAAGCCGAATTTGAGTAAAACCAATCGCCTTTCTTTCCCAAAGGGTCAAATATGCAACGCACAGCATCAATGGGATTAAAAAAGCAACAATTTTCAACAAATTCCAAACAATGGGCCAAGCGATTTGACTCCACCAAGGCGCTGTGAATAAATCCAACCCAAAATGAAACAATGCATCCACCATGGTCTTATCTCCCCATCCTAGCATCAGCAGTCATCTGCAAGGACGAGGATCGCCTGACCAAACCATCTAGTTGGTAACTGGGGCTGACACATGGCTCCAAATCACTGACGGTCAAATCAATGACCGCTTGGGTCTTGTTGGATAAAACGCTTTTAATGCTGGGCAAGCTTGATTGGATTTTGGCCCTCAACTCTTCTACCGTTTCAAAATCAAAGCCTGGCACATCCAAGACATTGGCCAAAACACGCAGCACTTTCCAAGCAGGCCTGGCTTCTGCCTTGGGCTTGACCACGGCATAAAAAGCTTGCGCAAGTCCTTCTGTGTTGATGAACGTCCCAGGCGTTTCACTGAAGGGCGCAATCGGTAAGAGCACATCACTGAACTCTAAATTGGTCTTGAAGGGGGATAGGCTCACAACCAAGTCCATTTGGTTCAACGCTTCGATGGCCTGCTTGGGGTTGGCGCAATCAAATTGTGGCTCCACATTCACGAGCATGGCAGCCTTTAAAGCCCCAGGCAACAGCATTTGTTGCGTGTTCAAACCCAAAGAATTCAATGCTGGCCTAGCACCAACGTATTGGGCACCTACCGTATTGGCACTCTCGCCAAGGAAACCAAAAGTGCAGCCGGTATGGTCCGCAATCCAATTGACCATGGCCAACAAACTGCTTGAATGGGGATGATGAGCAAACGCGTTCCCAAGCAAAATGCATTTATTGCCCTGAACATCGGTCAAAGACTTGGCGATTTTAGAGATGGAAACATCATCACTCTGACCCTCAGCCACAAAGGATTTCAATTCATTTGGCAAAGAGGCTTGCGTCAATTGAGCAACTTGCACACACAGCTCGGACAGTGCATGTGTCCATTCTTTGCTAGGCACGTTCAAAGCCTCTTGAACGCTCATTGCCCAATCAGGCTCAAAGGCATTGATGCTCAAAACTTGAGCACCCACTTTGCAGGCTTGTCGAATGCGCTGCGCCAAGAGAGGTTGCTCTTTGCGAATGTTGGATCCAATGACCAACACACGTTGCATCTGAGCCAAAGAAGCGATGGATGTTCCCAACCAATGCACAAGCCCTTCATGGTGAAAATCGGCGGCTCTGAGTCTGGCATCTATGTTTTGGCTACCAAAAGCTCGGGTGAGCTCACCAGCCAAATACAACTCTTCAAGCGTACTAGAAGGACCAATCAATGTCCCGATGGATTGAGCACCATGTGAGGCCTTGATGTCTTTCAGACCGTGAGAGATGAAATCAAGAGCTGTTTGCCAATCCACCTCACTCCATACACCGGCTTGCTTGATCATGGGTGACTTCAAGCGATCAGAAGAGTTCAAAGCCTCATAAGAAAAACGGTCTCTATCGGCTATCCAGCACTCGTTGATGGCCTCATTTTCCAAAGGAACCACTCTGAGCACTTGATGGTTTTTGACCTGCATGACCAAATTGGTACCTGTTGCATCGTGAGGACTGATCGACTTGCGACGACTCAGCTCCCAAGTTCTGGCCTGGTACCTGAAGGGTTTACTGGTCAACGCACCAACTGGACAAATATCAATCATGTTGCCAGACAACTCAGAATCAACCGTTGTTCCAAGAAAACTTTCAATCTCAGAATGCTCTCCACGGTGAGTCATGCCAAGCTCCATGACACCCGCAATTTCTTGCCCAAAACGAACACACCGCGTGCAATGAATGCAACGGCTCATCTCCTGCATGCTGATCAGTGGCCCCACGTCTTTGTGAAACACCACGCGTTTTTCTTCCTGGTACCTTGAAGCCGAACCACCATAGCCAACCGCGAGATCTTGCAGCTGACATTCACCGCCTTGGTCACAAATTGGACAATCCAAAGGGTGGTTGATCAGCAAGAACTCCATCACCGACTTCTGGGCCTTGGAGGCCTTATCGGACTGAGTTCTGACCACCATGCCCTGCGTCACAGGTGTTGCGCAAGCGGGCATGGGCTTAGGAGCCTTCTCAACATCGACCAAACACATGCGACAGTTTGCCGCAATGCTTAACTTTTTATGGTAACAAAAGTGGGGAATGAACGTGCCCGCTTTCTCAGCGGCATGCATCACCATGCTACCTTCTAGCACTTCAATCTTTTTACCGTCAAGTTCAATTTCAACCATGATGTGTTCTTTGCCTTATTGGGTGGAATGAACGACACAACATTGGTGTTCAATATGGTGTTCAAACTCAGAACGAAAGTGTTTGAGCATGCCTCTCACGGGCATCGCAGCCGCATCACCCAAAGCACAAATGGTTCGCCCCATGATGTTTTCTGCCACGTTGTCCAACATCTCCAAATCGCTTTGCCGACCTTTCCCGTTTTCAATCCGGTCGACCACCCGTGAAAGCCATCCCGTACCCTCACGGCAAGGTGTGCATTGACCACAAGACTCGTGCATGTAGAAGTAACTTAGACGTTTAAGACTGTTCACCATACAACGTGTCTCGTCCATCACAATCACCGCACCAGAACCCAGCATAGAACCAGCTTTGGCAATAGAGTCGTAGTCCATGGTGATTTCCATTGCTATGGATGCGGGCAAAACGGGCGCAGATGAACCCCCTGGAATAACCGCCTTCAAAGCCCGCCCGCCTCGAACACCACCTGCAAGTTCAAGCAGTTTTGAAAATGGAGTGCCCATTGGAATTTCATAATTACCAGGGCGCTCAACATCCCCACTGATAGAGAAAATCTTTGTCCCACCATTGTTGGGTTTTCCACAAGCCAGATATGCAGCCCCCCCATTTCTGATGATCCATGGAACCGCTGCAAAGGTTTCAGTGTTGTTGATCGTTGTGGGTTTTCCATACAGGCCAAAGCTAGCAGGAAAAGGAGGCTTGAACCTTGGTTGTCCTTTTTTGCCCTCCAAAGACTCAAGCAAAGCCGTCTCCTCGCCACAAATGTATGCGCCAAAACCGTGTGTTGCATGCAATTGAAAGGAGAAGGTGCTGCCTAAAATATGTTCTCCCAAATAGCCATGCGCTCTGGCCTCTTCAAGCGCTGCCTCAAAACGCTCATAAGACTGAAAAATTTCACCATGAATGTAGTTGTAGCCAACCGTGATGCCCATGGCATAAGCGGCAATGGCCATACCCTCAATCACAATATGCGGATTGAACTCAAGAATGTCCCTGTCTTTGCAGGTTCCAGGTTCGCCCTCATCTGAATTGCAAACCAAATACTTTTGACCCGGGAACTGACGAGGCATAAAGCTCCACTTGAGTCCCGTGGGGAAACCCGCTCCACCACGACCCCTTAAGCCCGACTCTTTGACGGTTGCAATCACCTGGTCTTGCGTCATGGGCTCTGAACCGTCCAGGCCCAATATTTTTCTCAGGGCTTGATAGCCACCACGGGCTTCGTAGTCTTTGATCGACCAATTTTGACCATTCAAACCCGCATAGATTTGTGGGTTGATGTGCCTGTCGTGAAAACAGGTCTCCTGGCCTGTGGCTTGAAAAGATTTGAGCAACGACTCCAAACTCATGACTGGGCCTCTAGTTTTAAACCTTCAATGAGGCGATCAATTTTGTCGCGCTCCATGAAACTGCACATGTTCACATCATTGACCAGCAACACAGGCGCATCGGCACATGCACCCATGCATTCGGCTGGCTGCAAAGTGATCAGGCCGTCCTGGGTGGTTTGTCCTGGTTCTATCGACAACTTTTGACATAAATGCATCAACGCCTCTTGACCGCCTCTTAGTTGGCAAGGCAAGTTGGTGCACACATTGATCTTGAACCGCCCCACGGGGGAGGTGTTGTACATGTTGTAAAAAGTCGTGACCTCATGCACTGCAATGGCAGGCATGCCCAAATAGTCAGCCAAGGCCGACTCTGTTGGAGCGCTGATGTAGCCCAACGCCTGCTGAACATGCGTCAAACATGCCATGACAGCAGACTGCCTTTGTTCGGCAGGATATTTTGCCGTTTCCCGGTCAAAGGCGCTGATCAACTCTGAGCTGAACACGAAACTGTCTTGTGATGTGCTCATCGATCAATCTCTCCAAAAACGATGTCCATTGTGCCGATGATGGCAACTGCATCGGCAATCATGTGACCACGTGCCATCTCGTCCATGGCCGCCAAGTGCGCAAACCCAGGTGCACGAATTTTTAATCGATAAGGCTTGTTCGCCCCATCACTGATCAAGTAAATACCAAACTCACCCTTTGGATGTTCAACCGCAGCGTAGGCCTCACCCTCGGGTACATGAAAGCCTTCAGTGAACAACTTAAAGTGATGGATCAATTCCTCCATGCTCGACTTCATGGCCACTCGGCTAGGAGGAGCCACTTTGTGGTTGTCCGTGATCACAGGACCAGGGTTGGCCTTTAGCCATTGAATACATTGTTGAATGATCTTGTTGGATTGACGCATTTCTTCAACACGAACCAAGTAACGGTCATAACAATCGCCAGTTTTACCGACAGGAATATCAAAATCCATCAGGCCATAGACATCATAGGGCTGTTGTTTTCTCAAGTCCCATGCTATGCCTGAGCCACGCAACATGGCCCCAGTAAAGCCTAAATTCTTAGCTCTCTCGGGAGAGACCACACCGACGCCAACTGTTCTTTGCTTCCAAATTCTATTGTCGGTCAGTAAAGTCTCATACTCATCCACCAACTTAGGAAAGCGGTTGGTAAAGTCTTCGATGAAATCAAGCAAGGAGCCTTGCCTGTTCTCGTTCAACCTTGCAATGGTCTTAGCATTTTTGATTTTACTGGCTTGGTATTGCGGCATGGCAGCTGGCAAATCTCTGTACACCCCACCAGGCCTGAAATAAGCTGCGTGCATGCGAGCACCCGACACTGCCTCGTACATGTCAAAGAGGTCTTCTCTCTCTCTAAAGCAATAGATCAAAATGTTCATGGCCCCGCAATCAAAGCCATGGCACCCTAGCCAAAGCAAATGATTCAAGAGCCGAGTGATCTCAGCAAACATAACGCGAATGTACTGAGCGCGAACGGGGACGTCCAAACCCATCATGCGTTCAATGGCCAAACAATAAGCGTGCTCGTTGCTCATCATGGAGACGTAGTCCAAACGATCCATGTAGGGCAAAGACTGGATGTAAGTTTTGCTTTCAGCCAACTTCTCAGTTGCACGGTGAAGCAATCCAATGTGCGGATCGGCACGTTGAACGACCTCACCATCCAATTCCAAAACCAAACGAAGTACGCCATGAGCAGCAGGATGCTGTGGCCCTAAGTTGAGCGTGTAATTTTTAATTTCGGCCATTTTGTTCTCTTATCACAACCCACCGTAATGCTCTTCACGAACAATACGTGGCGTATTCTCGCGTGGCTCAATCGTGACAGCTTGATAGACCACCCTCGATTGCTCAGAGTCATACCTCATCTCAACATGACCAGACAAAGGAAAGTCTTTTCTAAAGGGATGTCCAATAAAGCCGTAGTCAGTCAAAATGCGACGTAAATCCTCGTGCCCTTCAAAAATCAAACCGAATAAATCAAATGCCTCACGCTCAAACCAATTGACCGAAGACCAAATGCCACACACCGAGGGCAACATCGGCATCTCATCATCAAGCGCAAACACCCTTAAACGAATTCGCCAATTGTGAACCACCGACAAAAGATGTGAAACAGCGGCAAACCTAGGTCCCGATGAAAAAGCACTTTCATGATCCGGCTTGTAATCGGAGTAATCAACGCCACACAAATCCATCAATTGCTCAAAGGCCAAATCTGGGTGTGTCTTGAGCGTTTGCGCAACATCCAAATAATCCTCAGATCCTACCGTTAGGGTGACTTCATTCAGGCGATACTGAAGGTCCTTCACACGATCCCCAAAAATCTGGTTGACCAAAGCGCAGAGTTGTTGATTGGGTGAGCTCATTGATTAGTTACCTTGACTCATCTAGCGATCGTGTTTTCACGACGAATTTTGGTTTGCAATTGAAGCACGCCATACAAAAGCGCCTCGGCCGTAGGTGGACAACCTGGAACATAGACATCAACGGGCACAATTCTGTCGCACCCCCGCACCACGGAATAACTGTAGTGGTAGTAGCCCCCACCGTTTGCGCATGAGCCCATAGAGAGCACCCAACGCGGCTCAGACATTTGGTCGTAGACCTTTCTGAGCGCAGGCGCCATTTTGTTGCACAAAGTACCCGCCACAATCATCAAATCAGACTGCCTGGGACTGGGGCGAAACAGCATGCCAAAACGATCGATGTCATACCTTGCTGCGCCCGCATGCATCATCTCAACCGCACAACAAGCCAAACCAAACGTCATCGGCCACAAAGAGCCTGTCTTGGCCCAATTGACCACGGAATCAACCGACGTCGTGATAAAACCCTCTTTGATTACACCATCCATAGACATGTTTTTATTCCCAGTCGAGTGCGCCTTTTTTCCACTCATAGGCAAATCCAACCACCAAAATACCCAAGAACACCATCATGGCCCAAAAGCCAACAGCGCCAATTTGCTTTAAAGAAACCGCCCAGGGGAACAGAAATGCAATTTCAAGATCAAAAAGAATGAACAAAATTGCAACCAAATAATAACGAACGTCAAACTTCATGCGAGCATCTTCAAATGCTTCAAAGCCACATTCATAAGGGGAGTTTTTAGATGCGTAAGGACGCTTGGGACCAAAAAGGTAGCCTAAAAGCTGGGGCACCACGCCAACAGCAAGTCCTACAAGAATGAACAATAAAACTGGCAAGTAAGCGTAAAGGTTCATCTCAATCTCAAATTATGACTTCTTGATCAACCTGCAGTGTGCACGAACTGGTTGACACCAGGGTTACAAACACTTGATTTGGTGCCGTCGGCGAGACTCGAACTCGCACAGCTTTCGCCACTACCCCCTCAAGATAGCGTGTCTACCAATTTCACCACGACGGCCAAATAAATGCTAAAACTCTACTCAGCCAAGAGGAATAAGGCCAATCAAGTCAACTGATGAGTTTACCTCGAAAACACAAAATAAGTGGTTCACCAAGTCTTTTTTTGGATATTTTATCTCTCACTTTGACGGAATTTGAGAGGATGAGACAGGTGCTTTTTCAGCTGTTGACTTGCTCACAGGCATCGTAGGAACCGAAGCATCCGACTGGGAACCCACATTTGACTTGGCATCGTCCTTTGGCGTTGGAATGAGCGAGTCTGGTGTGGCGGTTTTATCAACTGGGGCGCCTTGAATTTGAACACTCTCCAAAACACTTCCTGAAGGCGCATCTTTTTTGGCTCCCCCAAGATAGGCCAAGGCCAGCGTGGCCATAAAGAAGACTCCAGCCAACACAGCAGTGCTACGAGAGAGAAAATTTGCCCCTCCCGTCGCGCCAAACAGACTGCCTGAGCCGCCAGAACCGAATGCGGCCCCCATGTCAGCGCCTTTTCCGTGTTGTATCAATATCAAACCAATCATGGCCAAAGCTGAAAGAATTTGAACCAGTAATATGATGTTGGTGATCATTGCCATCTTGTTGTTACTCCGTGATTTCTGTTGTTAGTTTCTAAGTGTTCAAATAAACAATTTCTTCAAATACCCGCAGCGAGGATGATTTTTACAAAATCTTGCGTGACCAAAGACGCCCCGCCAATAAGCCCTCCATCCACATCGGGCTGACTCAATAAAGAAGAGGCATTTTGCGCATTCATGCTCCCTCCATAGAGGATTTTTAAGACATTGGCGTGACGCGTTTTTTGGCTCAACTGCTCGCGAATAAAAGCATGCACCTCTTGTGCTTGCTCAGGGCTTGCAGTGAGCCCTGTTCCAATGGCCCAGACAGGCTCATAAGCCACAACAAGTCGCTCAAAATCTGAATCCAACACCTCCATGACCGCCTTTAATTGAGTTGCGATCACCCTTTGGGTTTGACCCGCTAGCCTTTGCTCTTGCGTCTCGCCCAAGCAGACGATGGGCATCAGAGATGAAGAGAGGGTAGCTTTGACTTTTTTTGCAACCATCTCATCGTTTTCAGCATGGTAAGCACGTCGCTCAGAATGACCAATGATGACCGCTTGAGCACCCAGGTCCTCCAACATGCTTAAAGAGACCTCGCCTGTATAAGCGCCCTTGTCAAAGGCACTGACATCTTGTGCGCCAAGGGACAACTGCGAACCTTTGAGCAAGTGGCTCATTTGTGACAAATAAGGTGAAGGTACACAAACCATGACAGCTGCTTGTGGTTGAATGACGCATTCAGAAAAGCTCTCATTGAAACCCTTGACCCAGTTCTCATTGAAGGACCGTGAACCATTCATTTTCCAATTACCAGCTATTAACTTTTGTCGCATTTTTTTAATCTCAGGCCCACAAAAGAACCAACTTGCCCATGTGCTGATTGGACTCCATCAACGCGTGAGCCAGTGCGCCCGACTCAGGCAAATGAGCATCAAACTGTTTGAAAATAACGGGCTTGATCACCCCCCCTTCAAGCATAGGCCAAATGTTATTCTTCAAGGCCTCAGCGATTTGGGCTTTGAACGCCACGGGTCGAGGTCTAAGCGTCGAGCCCGTGATCATCAAACGTTTTCTCAACACCAATCCCGCATTGAACTTGGATTCAATGCCACCTTGAACGGCGATGATCACCAAGCGCCCATCTTCGGCCAACAGTTCGACCTCTTTGGCGACATAGTCACCAGCCACCATGTCCAAAATGACATTGACACCGGACGGCGGGCCAAGCCTTTTGACCTCGACTGCAAAGTCATGGGTTTTGTAATTGATTGCAATGTCCGCCCCCAAGGCCAGGCATGCCGCGCACTTGTCGTCTGAGCCTGCTGTTGCAATCACATGCGCACCAAAGGCTTTGGCCATTTGAATGGCGGTGACGCCAATGCCGCTGGTCCCCCCTTGGATCAAAATGCTCTCTCCCGCCTTCAATTGCCCGCGATCAAAAACATTGCTCCATACCGTGAAGAACGTCTCAGGCAAACTGGCCGCTTCCTCATCGCTCAAACCTTTAGGCACAGGCAAACACTGCTCAATGGGTGCAACGCACCACTGAGCATAGCCGCCACCAGCAATCAGCGCACAAACACGGTCACCGACACGTAAACCCCTTAGAGACAAAGCACTTTCATCGCCCGCCTCGATCACGCCTGCCACCTCCAACCCCGGCAAATCGGATGCGCCAGGAGGCACTGGATAGTGACCCTTTCTTTGGATCACATCAGGGCGATTGACGCCACTTGCACTCACCCGTATCAAAACCTCCCCAGGAGCAGGGCTTGGCTTGTCTCGTTCGACCAAGCGCAGGACCTCAGGTCCTCCGTAGGTGGAAATTTCAATGGCTTTCATAGGTTCAATCTCGTTGGCAACTTAGCAAAACAAAGCGACTCAGGCCCCTGATAGAGACAAGGTCGCTTTGAGTTGCATCAATGCATGGAGTCTTGATGCTCTGCGCTGTCTTCAGAACTTTGGGGTCTGTCAAGCAAGGCCTTCATCGACAATTTCACGCGCCCCTTTTCATCGGTCTCAAGCACTTTGACTCTGACAATTTGACCCTCTGCCAAAACATCAGTGACTTTACCAATGCGCTCATGACTGATTTGGCTGATGTGCAACAAACCATCTTTACCAGGCAATAAATTGACCAG
The DNA here is from genome assembly GCA_037134015.1 of Betaproteobacteria bacterium. Lineage (GTDB taxonomy): Bacteria > Pseudomonadota > Gammaproteobacteria > Burkholderiales > Burkholderiaceae_C > Limnohabitans. Next base: position 19,421 of record JBAXNB010000008.1, read on the forward strand.
GGCACCAAAATCCAAAATCTTGGTGATGGGGCCTTCGTAAACTTTGCCAATTTCAACTTCAGCAGTAATTTGCTCAATTCGACGCTTGGCCTCTTCTGCCTTTGCACCATCTGTTGAAGCAATGGTGATCGTGCCGTCTTCAGAGATGTCGATTTGCGTGCCTGTCTCCTCAGTCAAAGCGCGGATCGTCGCACCACCCTTGCCAATCACGTCACGAATTTTCTCTGGGTTGATCTTCATGGTGTACAAACGAGGTGCAAAATTGCTGACCTCTGTTTTTGCCTCACCCATGACTTCTTGCATCTTGCCCAAAATGTGCATGCGGGCTTCTTTGGCTTGTGCCAAGGCCACTTGCATGATTTCTTTGGTGATGCCTTGAATTTTGATGTCCATTTGCAAAGCGGTGATGCCATTGGTCGTTCCGGCAACTTTAAAGTCCATATCGCCCAAATGATCCTCATCTCCCAAGATGTCGGTCAGTACTGCAAAGCGACTGTCTTCCTTGATCAAGCCCATGGCAATGCCTGCCACATGCGCTTTCATGGGAACGCCTGCATCCATCAAGGATAAACAACCTCCGCAAACAGAGGCCATGGAAGAAGATCCATTGGATTCCGTGATTTCGGAAACCACTCGCATGGTATAAGGGAAATCCACCTTTTCTGGCAAACAAGCAGCCAAGGCGCGCTTGGCCAGGCGTCCATGACCAATCTCTCGGCGCTTGGTGCTGCCCATTCTGCCCACCTCACCCGTCGCAAAGGGAGGCATGTTGTAGTGGAACATGAAGCGATCTTCGAACTCACCCGCCAAAGCGTCAATTCTTTGAGCGTCGCGGTCAGTTCCCAGCGTGGTGATCACCAAAGCTTGGGTTTCGCCACGCGTGAACAAAGCTGAACCATGGGTTCTAGGCAAAACACCGTTTCTGATTTCGATTGGGCGAACTGTTCGCGTATCGCGTCCATCGATACGAGGCTCGCCAGCCAAGATTTGTGAACGAACGATTTTGGCCTCAATGTCAAACAACATGGATTCGACTTTGACGGCATCAAATTCAACACCTTGGGCGCTCAAGCCAGCCAAGGTGCTCGCATAGGTTTCACGGCACGCTTGAGTTCTCAGCTGCTTGTTTCGAATTTGATAGGCCGCTCTCAAGGGAGCTTCTGCCAATTCTGCAACCTTCGAAATCAAAGGTTCATTTTTAGCTTCTGGCTTCCAATCCCAAACGGGGTGACCGGCTTCTTTGACCAACTCATGGATTGCATCAATCGCAACCTTACCCTGCTCATGGCCAAACACCACGGCGCCAAGCATGACCTCTTCGCTCAATTGCAAAGCTTCAGACTCCACCATCAAAACAGCAGACTCGGTTCCAGCAACCACCAAGTCCATGATGCTGTCTTTTCTCTGAGTTTGACCAGGATTTAAGACATATTCACCGTTGATGTATCCCACACGTGCTGCACTGATGGGTCCATTGAAAGGGATGCCTGAGATGCTCAGCGCAGCACTGGATGCGATCAGAGCAGCGATATCTGCGTCCACCTCTGGATTCAAAGACAGGGTGTGAATCACCACATGCACTTCGTTGTAAAAACCTTCAGGAAACAAGGGACGCAGGGGCCTGTCAATCAAACGGCTGGTCAAGGTCTCCAACTCACTAGGCTTGGCTTCGCGCTTGAAAAAGCTGCCTGGAATTTTTCCTGCAGCGTAGGTTTTTTCAATATAGTCCACCGTCAAAGGAAAGAAATCTTGACCTGGCTTGGCTGATTTGGATGCAACGACGGTGGCCAAAACCACCGTATCTTCAATGTTGACCAAAACAGCACCCGTGGCTTGACGAGCAATCTCGCCCGTTTCCATGATCACTGTGTGTTGACCCCATTTAAAGGTCTTCGTTACTTTGTTAAAAAGCGACATTTGCTTAACTCCATTGTGTTTTGGGGCATGAAGGCCATACCACCTAAGCCAGGAGGGTCGTCATAGAACAGAATGCCATTCCATCAAAATTGTGCGGGATGCTTTCTTTGCACGCATTTGATGGAATGACACAGCTTCGATCCACAATCAAACTCTCCATTGCTGTTGAACAAAGCGCGTGCGCTCGTCAACAAGATGCATAAAGGCGTCTGAGCTAAGGGAATAACTCAGACGCCTTAGGAAAAAATACCACTTATTTGCGTAAACCGAGTTTAGCAATCAAGGCTGAATATCGATTCAAATCCTTGGACTTCAAGTAATCCAACAATTTGCGACGACGACTGACCATGCGAAGCAAGCCACGACGTCCGTGGTGATCCTTGGCATGGGTCTTGAAATGGGGGGTCAACTCATTGATTCGAGCCGTCAAAAGGGCGACTTGCACCTCAGGACTGCCTGTATCGTTGGCAACACGAGCATTTTGCGCAACAACTTGCGCGATGGTTGTAGATAACATATCGATTTCCTTGTGTTTTGTTTTGACTTGCGCATCCCCTTGGAATGAAAGGAGAGCGTGCACTTCACAACCATCGGTTGCAAAGCCCATAGAGTATACCCCAATTCACCTTTTGAAACCCATCTACATGGTGTGGAGCTGTTATTCGCAGGGCATTAAAGATCGACGAAGAAGCAACACAAGGCCAAAAAAGTAATTCAATAGTTTTAATTAACGAAGTGACTCACTTTTGGAGCATGGGTTCAGGCCCTTGTCAAAAAAAACGCATTGAAATTTGGATTTATAGAAAAACCTTGGATAAAAAAAACTGCGATATTGGGCCGCTTCGATCAATTTCAATGCAGCAAGAAATATAAATAATTTTATCAAAACAAGGCTTGAAATAACTGGCACAGGTCTCCATGTTTTAAGCACCGTTGAACAAACTTCTTGCTCAACAATTTTTAAAACCAACTGGAGATTTACATGTTGTTCACACCTTTGACCGTGGCACTCAATCAAGCACAAAAGCGTCCTTCTGTTCAAGCCTTTGAGAGATTTTTAGGAGACGTCGTCAAGGCACCTTCGAAAATCAGCTCTTTCACAGAAGCCGAGGCGGCTTACACACTCGAGATCGATGTACCCGGTGTCAGCAAAGAGCATTTGCTCATCAAAATCGACGAGCAAATCATTCGCATTGAAAGCAAGCCTGAGGCCAAACGAAAGTACAACTTGAGTTTTGAATTGCCCATTGCGATCGATCCCTCATCAAGCCAAGCCAAATTGGAAGACGGCGTGTTGAATTTGGTTCTCACCAAGAAAAAACCCATTGATCAAGTCGCTGTTCTTCATGTCCTTTGAAACTTTTTAATGCCCACCTTTGAAGGAAGGCGTTGGCCCGCCTTCTTTCAAAGCGGCCTACTAAAAAGTGGCGCTCTTCGCATGACCTGCATGTCATCGCTTAGGTGACCAAATCCGATAGATTCCATCTAGGTTTAACATCAAAGTCATAGCGCTTTGAACCCATTTCAATGCCCGACTGCACTCTCATTGCAGCGGCCATGGCAATCATGGCACCGTTGTCTGTGCACAAAGAAAGCTCAGGGAAAAAAACCTTGGCACCCAATTGAGAACAGGATTTGAGTAAAGCATCTCTTAAGGCTTGATTGGCACCGACCCCGCCAGCCACAACCAAGGTCTTGAGCTGGGTTTGCTTCAAGGCAAGAATTGATTTTTTAACCAACACCTCGACAATCGCGGCTTGTACAGAAGCGGCCAAATCGCTTTTACAAGCTTCAATTTCCTTTTCTGTCATTTTTTTAATTTGTGTCAGCACAGAGGTTTTTAAGCCCGCAAATGAAAAATCAAGTCGGCCGCTGTGCAACATCGGCCTTGGAAAACTAAAGGCCTTAGGGTCTCCGAGCAAAGCCAACTGGGACAGTGCGGCGCCCCCCGGATAATTCAAGCCAAGCAGCTTTGCAGACTTATCGAATGCTTCGCCTGCAGCATCATCCACGCTCTCTCCCAACAATTCATATTGCCCCATGCTTTGAACGCCCATGAGCTGCGTGTGCCCACCAGATACAAGCAAACAAACAAATGGAAAGCTGGGGGGCTCTTCACTCAAAAAGGGAGACAACAAATGCCCCTCCAAATGATGCACGCCCAGCAATGGAATGTTCATCGATGCAGCCAGTGAGGCAGCAACACCAGCACCCACCAGCAAGGCACCCGCTAGCCCAGGGCCCTTGGTGTAAGCCACCAAATCAACCTGAGCAATGCCAACCCCTGTAGAGGTCAAAACTTGGTTCAAGAGTGGAATGATTCTCTGAATATGGTCTCGACTGGCCAGCTCGGGGACGACACCTCCATAGGGTTGGTGCATTTCAATTTGCGTATGCAAAGCATGTGCAAGCAGTTGGGGTAAACGGGTCGCACTCGACTGGGTTCCCGCGCTCAGGCCAGTTGCTGCGCCTTGATCAAATTTGACCAAGGCCACGCCACTCTCATCGCAAGACGACTCAATTCCTAAAATATACACTCTGGCTCCCAATTGACCCATCACAGGAGGCTGAACAAAAAAATCTTTAAGTCTTCATTATCGCCGATGGACTTAAAAAAAATCAGTCTAAAGTACAAATTGGGAGAGAATACAGGCATGAGCATCAGTCACTACATCAAAGAAATCGGTCGAGGCAAAGAAGGTGCAAGACATTTGAACACCGAACAAGCCTGTGACCTGATGGGTCATATTTTGGGTGGCCAGGTCAGTGATTTAGAACTAGGTGCTTTTTGTATCGCCATGAGAATCAAAGGTGAAACTCCTCAAGAATTGATTGGTTTTTTACAAGCCATTCAATCCAACATCAAAAGAGTTTCTCTTTCCGTTGACAGACCCTCTGAGCGTCAACGCAAGCCGGTGATTGTGATTCCAAGTTACAACGGCGCAAGAAAACTGCCCCTTTTCACACCCGTTTTAGCTGGAGCATTGGCACAACTCAATTACCCGGTCTTGGTGCACGGCTATCCCACAGAGGACAAAAGAGTCAGCACCCAAGAGGTCTTTGATTTGCTTGAATGGCCCATCGTCAACCCAACCCATCCTTTGAGCGCAACAAGCCTGAAAGAAGGTCAGGTCTTGTACGTTTCGATGAAGCATTTATCCCCAAAGATCTGTGAATTGCTCGATGTTCGAAAAACCATCGGCCTTAGAAATTCAAGCCACAGCTTGGTCAAAATTCTCAACCCCGTAGAGGAAGAGTTTCACGTGCTACAACTCTCAAGCTACACCCACCCAGAATACCTGGCGTCAATGTCTGAGGTGTTCCAGCTTTTAAAGAAAAACGTCCTCTTTTTCCGGGGCACGGAGGGCGAAGCCGTTGCGGATCCTAGACGAACGCCAAAAATGACAGGCTTTGTTCACGGCACATCGGAAATTTTGACCGAGCAAATTCAAGGCTCTGTGGAGGCTCACCATGATTATCCAGAAACCACCGATGCCAAAGAAGCAGCCAACTACACCCAGTTGGTTTTGAAACATCAGCTTCAACTGCCTGTGTCCATTCAGGCTCAAATCAATGCAATTGAACAATTGAGCCTCAAAATTCTAGATCAATGACTCCTTCAATGTCCCCCTCCCCCATTGAGCCCTCCGATGTCAATCAACCCCATTGGCCTGTGGTGCAACTCGTTGGTGCTGGCCCAGGCGACCCAGAGCTCTTGACCCTCAAAGCGTTGAAAGCCATTCAAGCTGCAAGCGTTGTTTTGTACGACGATTTGGTATCTGCAGAAATTTGCGCACTGATTCCTAAAACATGCAGGTCTATTTTTGTAGGTAAAAGAGGTGGCTGTAAATCAACTCCTCAAGCCTTTATTGAAAAGCTCATGGTTCAATGCGCCAAGAATGGGGAGCGTGTGGTTCGATTAAAAGGGGGCGATCCATGCATCTTTGGTCGAGGAGGAGAGGAGATTGAGGCTCTGCGATCTCAACAAGTCAATGCATGCATCATCAATGGCATCACCTCAGGACTGGCTGCAATGGGTTCATTGGGCTTGCCATTGACGCATCGCCATCATGCCCATGGCGTGGTGTTTGTTACAGGACATGCCAAGCATGGACATGAGGGCGTCAATTGGGTTGAATTGGGCCAAACTGCACACAACTCAAAATTGACCTTGATCGTCTACATGGGCATAGGCTTGACCCAAGACATTCAAAAGGGCCTCTTGCAAGGTCTGGCCCCACTCACACCCGTTGCCGTTGTCGAGCGCGCGAGCACTCATGCACAAAAACACCTGGTGACGACTTTAGAGCGTTTGTCGCTTGAAATTCATGCCCAAAATTTTCAAAGCCCATCGGTCATCATCATCGGTGATGTTGTTCAAGGTTTGCAGGCCATGAACGCAGAGCTCACCAACGACAGTGAAGTTCCACCGCCAGAAATCTACGGCAAACAAAACCATCAAATCGGGTAACTACTTAGGGGCTGAGCTAACTTGGTTCAAGCGATAGAAAGCATTAGAAATTCTTATATTTTTGCTTGATTTGTACATCAATAGGGATCACAGCCTCTCAGATGTCACATCTATCGTGCGAAAATAGTGCCTTTAGGCAGACTTGGATACCCTTTCAAGACATCAGCCCTTTTCAGTGCTAACCAATAGGAATTGTTATGGATGCAGAACGCTCAAATTTAATCGGCTCAACGCTTTCAAGTCTTCAAGCTCGAACCCTTGAACTTCGGGGGTATCTTTGACTACGATGCCAAATCAGAGAGACTGAGAACGGTCAATGCCTCACTGGAGGACCCTAGTGTTTGGAACGAGCCCAAAAAAGCTCAGGAGTTGAGCAAAGAAAAGAAATCCTTAGAAGATGTGGTCATCAATCTTTCAAAATTAGAACAAGAGATCGTTGACAACCTAGAACTCTTTGAGATGGTCAAAGCTGAAAACGACGAAGCCGCGCTTGAAGATATTGAAACTGAAACGGCCTCTTTGAACCAAAGCATTGAAAAGCTCGAGTTCAGAAGGATGTTCAACAATCCTGCGGATCCTTGCAATGCATTTCTAGACATTCAATCTGGCGCTGGTGGCACGGAGGCTTGTGACTGGGCCAGCATGCTGCTTCGTCAGTATTTGAGATACGCCGAAAGAAAGAACTTCAAAGCCACGCTAGAAGACGAGTCTGCGGGAGATGTAGCGGGCATCAAAAGCGCCACCATCAAAATCGAAGGTGAATATGCTTTTGGGCTTTTGAGAACAGAGACCGGTGTTCATCGCTTGGTTAGAAAGTCCCCTTTTGACTCCTCTGGAGGTCGGCACACGAGTTTTGCGAGTGTCTTTGTCTATCCAGAGGTAGACGACTCCATAGAGATTGATATCAATCCCTCCGATGTACGCGTCGACACCTTCAGAGCCAGCGGTGCTGGTGGTCAGCACATCAACAAGACCGACTCCGCCGTGAGATTGACCCATCTCCCAACGGGCATTGTCGTTCAATGTCAAGACGGCAGGAGTCAGCACAGCAACAAAGACGTGGCTTGGAAAAGACTCAGAAGTCGGCTTTATGACTTTGAGATGCGAAAGCGAATGGAGGAGCAACAAAAACTAGAGGACACCAAAACCGATGTGGGTTGGGGCCATCAAATTCGATCCTATGTATTGGATCAAAGTCGCATCAAAGATCTTAGAACCTCCGTTGAAATCTCCAACACTCAAAAGGTTTTAGATGGCGATTTAGATGCTTTCATTGAAGCGTCCTTAAAACAAGGCGTTTAATGACCTCTCGCTCATGAAATGATCCCCGATCGATTGCCTTCATCAACGTTTTCATGTCCACACACAAACGATCACCCAAAACTCGAGGAGCTTAGACGTGCAAGAAGATAACCCCAGTCAAATTGTTCTTAGACAAGACTACCAAGCCAGCGCATTTTTCATCGACCAAGTCGATTTGACGTTCGACTTAGATGCTACAAAAACTCGTGTTTTGAACAAAATGCAAGTGCGCCGCAACCCCGACACACCCACACAGGCCCTCAGGCTGCATGGGGAAGAATTGAATTTAGCGCGTGTACTTGTCAACGGTCAAGGTACCTCTTTCAAATTAGAAGACAACAGCTTGGTGCTAGAGAACCTGCCCGAAGGCCATGACGTCTTCGAATTGGAAATATTCACCACCTGCAACCCAAGTAAAAATACAAAATTAATGGGTTTGTACGTGAGTCAAGACTCCTTCTTCACGCAGTGCGAGGCTGAAGGCTTCAGGCGCATCACCTACTTTCTAGATAGGCCCGATGTCATGTCTTCTTACACAGTCTTGATGAAGGCTGATCAAAAACTCTATCCTGTACTCCTGTCCAATGGCAACTTGGTTGACAGCGGCCCCTTGGAGGACGGTCGACATTTTGCAAAGTGGTCTGATCCGCATAAAAAACCTTGCTATCTCTTTGCCTTGGTCGCAGGACAATTGGTCTGTAGAGAGCAACGCATCACCACTCAAAAGGGGTCCGAGCATTTGCTTCAAATTTATGTTCGACCAGGTGACCTGGATAAAACCGAACATGCCATGAACTCACTCATGGCCAGCATCGCTTGGGACGAAACCCGGTTCAATTTGAGCTTGGATCTTGAGCGCTTCATGATCGTTGCGACCTCTGACTTCAACATGGGCGCCATGGAAAACAAAGGTTTGAATATTTTCAACACCAAATTTGTTTTGGCCAACTCACAAACTGCAACCGACTCAGACTTTGAGAACATCGAAAGTGTGGTGGCCCACGAGTACTTCCACAACTGGACAGGCAATCGCGTGACATGTAGAGACTGGTTTCAGCTTTCATTGAAGGAAGGGCTCACGGTCTTTAGAGATCAAGAGTTCTCTCAAGACATTGCCCATCACCCCTCAGCCCGTGCGGTCAAAAGAATTGAAGATGTTCGTCTTTTAAGAACCGTGCAGTTTGCTGAAGATGCGGGCCCCATGTCTCACCCTGTGAGACCTGATCAGTATTTAGAAATCAACAATTTCTACACCGTCACCATTTACGAAAAAGGTGCTGAGGTGGTTCGAATGATGCAGACTTTGGTCGGCAAAGAGGGCTTTAAAGCTGGCATGGCTCTTTATTTCAAACGTCATGATGGGCAAGCCGTCACCTGCGATGACTTTGCAAGTGCCGTCGCAGATGCAAACCCTCAATCCGCCTTGAAGGAACATTTGGAGATTTTTAAACGTTGGTACTCTCAAGCGGGGACCCCCCTCTTAAGAGTTCATGGTGAATATGACGAAGTCCAACTTCGCTACACCCTGCACCTCAATCAAATGCCCCCTAGCAACCACAGCAATAACGAACCGTACCTGATTCCCGTTGAGGTCGGTCTCTTGAACTCGCAGGGTCAGGAGACCCATGCGACTCAACTGTTGGTGTTGCACGAATCAAGCGCATCCTATGTGTTTGAGAATGTTTCCTCACGACCGATTGCTTCTGTCCTTCGTCAATTCAGCGCACCCGTGGTCCTTGAGCAGCCTTTATCACAAAGTGATTTGTTAACGCTTCTAGCGTTTGACTCAGACCCGTTCAATCAATGGGATGCGGCTCAAAAAATCTGCCTGCAAGCGGCTCTTGAAGCCTATCAACAAAAGCTCAGCGGCAATCTTGAATTCTCTGACCCCATATCCGCCGAGCTCATGGCTGGATTGCGCCAAATACTTCGCAACCCCGACCTTGACAATGCCTTCAAGGAGCTGGTCCTCACACTCCCCAGTGAATCTTACATTGCTGAGCAGTTGACCGTGGTAGATCCCGCATTGATTCATCAAGTCAGGGAAGACATGAAGTCTCAAATCGCTAGGGACTTGTTTGAAGACTGGCAATGGATTTATCACAACAACCAACTCCTTGGCGCTTACAAACCAGAGCCCTTCGACATGGGGCAACGTGCCATCACTTCTATGGCGTTGCAATACCTTTGCCTACAAGCCGTGCAAAGTGGTGACAAGCTTTGGCCTGGCATCACTTACCAAAAGTTCAAAGATGCTCATAACATGACTGAACGCTTTGCAGCAATGGGGGCTTTGGTCAATGCGGGGCACGAACTGGGTGACAAAGCACTTGAGCTCTTTCACTCGATGTTCTCCAACGAAGCCTTGGTCTTGGACAAGTGGTTTGCTCTTCAAGCCAGTGCATGCGAGAGACAAACCCCCGTTTTGACGAAAGTCAAACAACTCACGCAGCACGCTGACTTTCACATCAAAAATCCGAATCGTGCAAGAAGTTTGATTTTCAGCTATTGCATGTCCAACCCAGGCGCCTTTCACAAAGCCGATGCCTCAGGCTATGTGTTTTGGGCAGAAAAAGTGTTGGAAATTGACGCCTTCAATCCACAGGTGGCCGCACGTCTGGCCCGAGGTTTGGATCGATATCGCAAATTGGCACAACCCTACCAAAATGCTGCCCATGAGGCCATCAAACGTGTGGCCGCAAAAGCGGATTTAAGCAACGATGTGCGTGAGGTCATTTCTAGAGCACTGGGAGACGCATCATGAGTATTTCACTCACCAGATACTTGGTTGAAGAGCAAAGAGACAAAGGACACATACCTCCTGAGCTCAGACTCTTACTCGAAGTGGTGGCACGGGCTTGTAAAAGCATCAGCCATGCCGTGAACAAGGGGGCTTTAGGTGGAGTGCTGGGCTCGGCCCATACGGAAAACATTCAAGGCGAGGTTCAAAAAAAATTAGACATCATCGCCAACGACGTTTTGATCGAAGCCAATGAGTGGGGTGGACATTTGGCTGCAATGGCTTCTGAAGAAATGGATGACATCTACTCGGTTCCCAACCGTTATCCTCAAGGTGAATATTTGTTGCTCTTTGATCCCTTAGATGGATCGAGCAACATTGATGTGAATGTCAGTATCGGGACCATTTTTAGTGTCCTGAAAAAAACGTCGACCGCCACAACCGTTTCTAAAGAGGACTTTCTTCAAGAAGGCAATCAACAGGTCGCTGCAGGCTATTGTGTTTACGGCCCACAAACCACCTTGGTGCTGACAGTCGGTGACGGCGTGGCCATGTTCACCTTGGACAGAGAACAGGGCTCCTTCGTGTTGACCCAAGACCATGTTCAAATTCCATTGGAGACCAAAGAGTTTGCTATCAACATGAGCAACATGCGCCACTGGGATACGCCAGTTAAACAATACATTGACGAATGTTTACTTGGCAAAGAGGGCCCGCGAGAGAAGGACTTCAACATGCGATGGATTGCATCTATGGTGGCCGACGTGCACAGAATTTTGACGCGTGGTGGTGTGTTCATGTACCCATGGGACAAGCGAGAAGCCAATAAGCCTGGTAAATTGCGGCTTTTGTACGAAGCCAACCCCATGAGTTGGATAGTTGAACAAGCTGGTGGCGCTTCAACCAATGGCTTGAAACGTATTTTAGACATCAAGCCCAAAGAACTTCACGAACGAGTCAGTGTGATCCTTGGCTCCAAGAACGAAGTCGACCGCATCACTCGTTATCACTCAGAGGCTTCATCCCGATGAACTTGGGACCCTGCCCACCCTTTAGGCAGAAACTTACTTTGAGTTGCCTCACGGGTTCCTAAGACTCCCCAAGGCGAGGATTGGGCCTTGTGGTTACTTCTCTATCTCAAACCAGCAAAAAAGGGTAAGCTTTTGTCTTGGAAAAATTTTAGATTCTCACGAACGCGCTTTCTATACGCATCAAATGCTTCATGACATGAACCCACTTCACCCATTTCTTAAGTTAAAACAACTTTTCATCTTTCTGATGCTCATGAGCGGCACTTGGGATTTGGTTTTTGCACAATCAGATTATCCCAACCGTGCGATCAAACTCATTTGCGTTCATGCTGCGGGTGGGAGCGCTGACGCTTTGTCCAGAGTCCTGGCTGACCGGCTTTCAAAATTACTGGGGCAATCCGTGGTGGTTGAAAACAAGCCTGGTGCTGGCACCATGCTGGGTGCAACGCAAGTGGCCAATGCCCCAGCAGATGGCTACACCATTTTGATGGCCAGTGTGACCACCCTCTCCATCAACCCAAGTCTGTACTCACAAATGAGCTACCACCCCTTGAAGGATTTTTCGCCAGTGGCTTTGGTGGCGCAGACACCCTCCGTTTTGGCAGTCTCCCCATCGATCAATGTCAAAAACCTCAAAGAATTGCTTGAACTTCTAAGGGCCAACCCAGGCAAGTACAACTACAGCTCCCCTGGCCAAGGCACCTCTGCTCACCTTGCAGGTGCGCTCTTCACCTCTATGGCCAAAGTGGATGTGGTTCATATCCCCTACAAAGCAAGTGCCTCGGCCGTTTTGAGCCTGATGTCGGGCGAGGTACACATGACTTTTGAAAACAGCTTGGTCCCCTTTAGCAAAAGTGGCAAGTTAAAACCCATTGGTATAGCAAGTTTAAAACGCTCCATCTCTTGGCCTGAATTGCCCACGATTGCCGAGCAAGGACTACCCGGATACGAGTCCACCGTTTGGTACGGTGTCGTTGCACCGACTGCCACACCAAGCGATATCATCAAAAAACTCAATGACAACATCAACCTGGCTCTAGGACAAAAGGAGTTGCTCGACAAGATCAAATCTTTATCAGGGGATCCAATCGGCGGAAGCCCTGAGTCCTTCACAGACAGGATCAAAGCCGACACCCTCAAGTGGGCTCAAGTCATCAAAATTGCAGGGGTCACCAGCGAATAATTGAACGCTCAACAGGTCTATTTTTAAACTTCAACCTTACCAACACTTCATGTCTTCTCCATCCCATCAACCCCAAATTGCCATCATTGGAGCTGGCATTGGTGGTGTCGCGTGCGCTAGCGCTTTGGCCAAATTCGGAATCAAAGCACACATTTATGAACAAACACTTCAGTTCTCCAGAGTAGGTGCTGGTATTCAGATGGGTCCCAACGCCACGCAGGTCTTGCATGGATTGGGCTTAAAAGAGCACTTGGCGCAAAGCGCCTTTCAGCCTAAAACCAATCTCAATCGCGTATGGAACACGGGAGAGGTCAGCAACGACTATCCTTTGTCGGAACACGTGATTGCCAAGTATGGCTCACCCTTTTATGCATTGCACCGCGCTGATTTACATGAAGCGCTGACCCAACTGGTCCCGAGTGATCAAATTCATTTGGGCAAAAAACTCACGGCACTGCATCAAGATGAAAAAGGGGTTGAACTCCAATTTGCGGACGGCTCAAGTGTCCACGCAGATGCCGTCATCGGCGCAGATGGTGTTCACTCTTTGATCCGTGAACATCTTTTAGGTCCTGAGGCACCTAGGTTCACCGGTCGCATCGCCTACCGCACCACCTACCCTGCATCTCGTCTCAAAGGCCTTGACATTGGGGAGTCCAGAACAAAGTGGTGGGGACCTGATCGCCACATTGTGATTTACTACGTTACCAAGAAGCGAGATGAAATTTATTTTGTCACCAGTCAGCCTGAGGATGCCAATTGGACCACCAAAGAATCCTGGTCATCCAAAGGGGATCTCCCTACGCTGCAAGAGGCTTACGCTGGGTTTCATCCTGATGTGCAAGCCGTCATCGCCGCATGCCCCGAGGTCCATAAATGGGCACTCTTTGAGCGCGATCCTTTGAACACTTGGGTTCAAGGCAGGGTGATGCTTTTAGGGGATGCTTGCCATCCCATGACCCCTTACATGGCACAAGGCGCAGCGATGGCGCTTGAGGACTCGGTGGTCCTAGCAAGGTGTTTAGATGCCTACAAAGGCGAGGATTTGAATGCCATCTTTAAGCGCTATGAGGCGCTCAGGAAACCCAGAACCTCAGAAATTCAAAAGGCATCGGGGGCCAATCAATGGATGCAAAACAAAACCAACCCTGACTGGGTCTATGGCTACAACGCTTGGACGGTCCCTTTAGAGGTCGAGTCGCTGACTTGAACCTCGGCCAACTGATCAAGTCAGTGATCAGCTGACCTCAATTGCAATCTTACCGGTTTGGTCATTGCTCATCAAATACAACTGCGCTTGATCGAGTTCTGTGAATTTAAAGCTTCTGTCCAAGATGGCTTTGATTGAACCGTCGGCAACACCTGCGGCACAATCCTCTTCGAAAAGCCTTGAACACTCTTGCGTTTGAGCCAATGTGCGTGTTCTAAAGGTGCGACCTATCACGCTGGCATTTTTTCTGGCCAACTCATCCAAATTGATGCTGGCTATGTTTCCAGCATTGCGTCCAACCGTGATCAATCGTCCGCCCAAAGCCAGGGCCTTCAAATTGGCTTCTAAAAGAGTCGATCCGACCTGATCCATGATCAGATCCACACCTCGGCCCTGGGTCAATTCAAGGAGTTGATCCACCCAAGTTGGGTCCTCGGTGTTGAGAACAGCACTTGCACCCAAGGCCTTGAGGGAGGATATTTTATGCGCAGAACGGGTCGTTGCAAAAACATGTTCAACACCCAAATAACGCGCCATTTGAAGACCTGTAACACCCACGCCCGAGGAGCCAGCTGTCACCAATACACTGTTAGCTGTTTTGATCTTTCCAGCTGTGACCAAGGCATCGTGTGCAGTGATGAAGACATTGGGAATGCAGCCCGCTTCAAGCCAAGAGATGGTGCTTGGTTTTTTCATCAAGGACTTCTCTGAGGCCAGCGCAAACTGGGCAAACCCAGCAGGCGAGCGCGTCATCACTTCATCCCCAATGTGCCAAGCTTTAACATCCTTGCCCAAGGCACAGATCACGCCAGCGAATTCAATACCTGTCACCAAAGGCTTGGCCAAGGGGTCCTTGTGCTTCAAGACGCTTTGGGTCTCGCCTCGATTGACCGACGAGGCTTTGACTTGGACCAACACCTCATGGGGAGCAGGCACAGGAAGGGCCATCTCAGTGGCTTGATATCGGCCTCCGCTTGGACCTGGCATGACCAGCATTTGTATCATGGTGGTTGAACTCATCGACGACTCCCTCTTTAAAACAAATCCCTGTCACCAGGACGAATCCGAGCTTGGTGGCCCAGATCAGCTATTATATGAACTGTGAGCTCTTTGATGAGCCCGGGTCAAAAACATCAACTTAGCCCTGCCCCTTTGAAGAAAGAGATGCCATGTCTGTCAATGATCAAGACCTCATGCTCCAAGCCATTGAAAAAGAATTGAGTTTGAATCAAATCAATGACGTGCTTTGGAACAAAGCTGCCATGCTGTCTGAAGGTGACGCCTCCAAGAGACGAGAAAACTACATCCAACTTCGCATGCAAGCCATGCAAGAAACCGTCAAGTCTCACGTTCTAAAAGAAATCAAAGCGGACTTTGCAAAAAAGATGGCTAAACCAGCAGATTTTTTAAGCGCAAAAGATCTTTTCAAAAAATAGCCTTTGTCTCCAAAGACGCCTCTTGAAGCATTTGGCCAAAGGATCCGCTTTATCTCTACTCGGTTGAGTGCTCCCTCATACTGGAGTTGCTCGTACTCGATCGATGCGCCTTCCATCCAGTGACTCCACTTTAAGCACCCAGCCTGAGCAAACGAACTCGTCACCGACTTGTGCGAGTTGACCTTTTAAAAACAAAATCAAGCCAGCCAAGGTGTTGTAGTGACCCAAATTTTCCTGAGGTAAAAAGTCATGGATCTGGAGCCTGTCTTTGATCTCTTTTAAGGAAATCAAACCATCCAGAACCACAGAGCCATCTGAGCGAGGCTTTGAACCCTCTTGCGTTTGCTCAATCGCATTCATCCACGCACCCGTGATCGCCTCCAGTAAATCCCTGGGCGTTAAAAGCCCCTGCACATCGCCGTACTCATCGACCACCAACACGATTCGAGAGGCCGTTGAGAGTTGTGAATGCGACCATGTATCTGGTCGCTTGAACTGCTCCAACAAATCCAGTCCACTCAAAGTCTCCGGCACAAAGGAGGCTGGCACCATCAATTCTGACAAGGGCTGGGAAAAACTGGACAAATGAACCAATTGACCCAGGCTCACCACGCCCACAACCTGGTTCAAATCACCCTTACAAACTGGGTACCAAGAATGCGGCGTCAGGGGCTTCAATTTGAGCAGTGCCTCTTGAACACCCATATCGGCCTGAAGCCAGACAATATCTGATCTTGGCACCATCATCGATTTCAACGGACGGTCATCTAAATCAAACACATTTTTTACCATCTCGTGCTCTTGTTTTTCAATCAAACCAGAAAGCACCCCTTCGTCCAAACTGGCACTGATTTCTTCTTGGGTCACACTCAAGTCCTTTTGCGTTCTGATGTTCAACAAGCGCAAAATAGCAAACGTGGTCCAGGTCAGTGAAGCTACAAGCGGTCTTGCAATAAAGGCCAAACCAACCATCATCGGTGAAGTCCATCTAGCGACGGTTTCTGGATACAGTTGACCTATCCTCTTGGGAACAAGTTCTCCAAAAATCAAGGTCATGAACGTGATTAAAAACACCACCAAAGCTGTGGCTGCCACTTCTGCCACATGTTGAGTCACCCCTTGGCCTTCAAGCCAATAGGAGACCTCGTGGCTGTATGCAGCGTCACCTAAAATACCATTCAAGATGCCAATGACGGTGATCCCAATTTGAACTGTTGATAAAAAACGTGTTGGGTTTTCCATCAATTCAAGCGCTGATTTTGCGCCACCATCCCCTGCATCTAGCCACACCTTTAAGCGCGGTTTTCTACTGGAGGCCAGGGCCATTTCGGACATGGCAAACAGTCCATTGACAAGAGTGAGTATGATGATGATCAGTAAGTTCATTTAAAACACCTTTTAGATTCAACTTTTGAGCGCACAAGACAAAACCCCCTAGGCAAACACTCAAGATGGCAAATTATCTGATCGGCGATATCCAGGGCTGCAACCTGACACTGGGCAAGCTATTGCAAACCATCGATTTCTCACCCAGCACGGACACCATCTACTTGCTGGGCGACTTGATCAATCGCGGCCCTGACAATGTGGGCGTTCTAAGGCGTCTCATGGCCTTGGGCTCCAGTGCGAAGTCTATCTTAGGTAACCATGATCTGCACTTCTTATCGGTGGAAAAAGGTATCAAGTCACCCAAAAAGGGGGACACCATTCAAGACATCTTGAATGCCAACGATCGCGCGGATCTCACCCTTTGGCTAAGACAACAGCCTTTGGCACTGGTAGCATCTGATTACTTGCTGGTTCATGCAGGTGTTCATCCGATGTGGAGCACCGAGCAGACTCTTGAGTTTGCTCGTGAAGTTCACGACATCCTTATCGCACCCGATTACGAAGAATTCTTAATTCAAATGTATGGCAACGAGCCAAGCACTTGGAGCGATGACTTAGCGGGAATGGATCGACTCAGGCTCATCGTCAACGTTCTCACCCGAATGCGGTTTTGCAGTCCTGAGGGGCAACTCAACTTCAATGCCAAGTCCTCGCTCACGCAAGGACCTGAGGGCTTTTTACCTTGGTTTGAAATAAGGGGACGCAAGACCGAGCAGCAACACATTGGATTTGGACACTGGTCCACCGCAGGCGGGACTGAAAAGAACCATGTTGTGTGTTTGGATACGGGTTGTGTCTGGGGAAAGGGCTTGAGTGCCTTGAAACTGCCCTTGACTTCAGCTAGCGGCAAGGGGACTTGGTTCACCCAAGCCACACTGGAAGAAGCTGCACCGTTTGTCGAATGAAGTCGACCTAGCTAAAAACTTGAGCTCAAGAAGGTGACACAATTTCTGTCTTGAACAAAGCGGCTACTTTTCTCTTGGGCTTGATGTTGGCTGAGATGGACCTGGAGGTGGTCTTGGCAGTGGACTCCCAAGACGGCAACTGCTCTTCTTTTGAAGGACTTGCCTCATAGGGCTTGTCAAAGAAAGGATCGACTGGAGCCGTCTTTCTTTCATAGGAACGCTGACCCCAGGCGGGGGCAGCGGATGTCGAATGAGCGCGCTCAAAGTTCTCGCGTGAACTGCCTCCCCTAGGTCGGCCTTCTGCACCGTCTCTGTAGCCCCTTGAGTCACCTGTGGACTCTCTAGGTCTAGATGAAAAACCATCATTGAATTCAATCGTTTCCAATTCAACTTTTGTTTTGATCATTTTTTCAATGTCTGCAAGGTTCTTGCTATCGGTTGCAGAAACAAAACTGATGGCAAGACCCGATGCACCAGCTCTCCCAGTGCGTCCAATGCGGTGAACGTAATCTTCTGCGTTGTAGGGGACGTCAAAGTTAAACACAGCAGGCACATCCTTGATGTCCAAACCTCTAGCGGCAACGTCGGTGCAAATCAACAGATCCACTTCGCCGCTTTTAAAGGCCTCCAACGCCTTGAGGCGTTCATCTTGGCTTTTGTCACCATGCAAGGCACTGGTTTTGAGTCCGTCTCGCTCCAAAGAGCGCGCCAAACGCGCACAACCCAACTTGCTGTTGACAAAGACAAAAGCTTGCGTGATCCCATTTTTGAGAATCAATTGTTTGAGGGCCCGCCTCTTGTCATCATCAACAACGCTGTAGAAATGCTGCTTGACGGTGGATGCGGTCTCGTTGGGCCTAGCCACCTCAATGGTGACCGGGT
>JBAXNB010000009.1:0-34681 GCA_037134015.1 Betaproteobacteria bacterium
GGAAAATGGTCACCTCTTGCCCACTGTGCCAACAAAAATGCAGGGTATCTCTATTTGAAAAGATGGAGATCAAATGCCCCAAGTGCCAAGGGTCTTGGAGGCAAAACGCTTAATTTTTAGCGTTGCTGTCTTTCACCACCTTGGCCCATTTGTACTTGCCTTCTGAGATGAATTTGTTCAACTCACCCGTTGATGTGGGCTTGGGGTCGAGCCCTTGGGCGAGCAGTTGAGCTTTGATCTCTATTAACACGTCTTTAAAGGTGTGTTTTCACATTAGCGAAAAATGCTTTCAAGGGATGAGTTGGCACCTGATGAAGGCTTGTGTTGGATAAAAACACTTATTTTGTATTCTTTTTTAGTTAAATTTTTTAAAAATACTGACATTAAGTACCTATTTATACTGTAAAGTATATATTTTAGTACTACCTTTATTGTTTTCCTTTCAAAGTCCTTCTTTTAGGCACCCCAATCAAACATCTCAACGTCCTATGAAACCTTCATTTGAAACACATGCATTGGAAGTCTCTCCCTATCAGCACATCCACCCTATCAGTCTTTCGATTCTCAGAGATCAGGACCACCGTTTGATGGGATACCTCAAATACAACAGGACCTCTTATGGGATCGAGTCCTTGGGTGTTTATTGCTGTGTAAGGATTGAAAAACCCCATGGCAATTGGCGGATGTTTTTGACGCAAAGCAGCACAGAGGACATGCTTGCGCTTCCTGGCTTCATTGAAGAGATGAACTATGTGGTTTTTGAGGAGTTGCACATCGATTTTGATGAGTGCGCAAAAAACTTGAGAGACTTTGAGAAAAGGCTTGTGCTTTTTGATGGGATTGACATCAAAGTCGATGGCACAAAGTTGTCAAGCAGCGATGGTTCAACAGAGAGGAAAAAAGTTAATCCTCGCTCCTTGATCTCAAAAGTGCTCAGCAGAACCATTTTTTTCAGTGACTAAGGGATGCTTTCCTGAGTTAGAACAGTGAAGAACTGAGAGTAGAATCTTAAAATTCAAGTCTTTGCAAGAGGTCGCCATGAAAAACGTGTTTGCTGATAACTCCCTCACCATTGGTCGTACGCCCTTGGTCAAACTCAACCGCGTCACCGACGGTGCCTTGGCCACCGTTTTGGCGAAAATTGAAGGTCGCAACCCGGCTTACTCGGTCAAGTGCCGCATCGGTGCCTCCATGATTTGGGATGCAGAACAAAAGGGTCTTCTTGGCACTGGTAAAGAGCTTGTGGAACCCACCAGTGGCAACACGGGTATTGCCTTGGCCTTTGTGGCCGCCTCCAAAGGCATTCCCATCACCTTGACCATGCCCGATACCATGAGCATTGAGCGTCGCAAATTGTTGTTGGCTTACGGTGCGAAGTTGGTTTTGACAGAGGGTGCCAAGGGCATGAAGGGCGCCATCGCCAAGGCCGAGGAGATTGCTGCCAGTGACCCCAAGTATGTCTTGCTTCAGCAGTTCAAAAACCCAGCCAATCCCGCTATCCATGAGACCACCACGGGTCCTGAAATTTGGAACGATACGGATGGCGAGATTGATATTTTTGTCTCCGGTGTGGGAACGGGTGGCACCATCACGGGCGTGTCTCGTTATATCAAGAAGACCATGGGCAAAGCCATCATCACGGTGGCTGTTGAACCCACGGCCAGTCCTGTGCTGACCCAAAGCCGTAACGGCTTGGAGATCAAACCCGCCCCCCACAAAATTCAAGGCATTGGAGCTGGATTTGTGCCCGATGTTTTGGACATGTCTTTGGTCGATGCGATCGAGCAAGTCAGCAATGAAGAAGCCGTCGCGTTTGCGCGCAGATTGGCTCATGAGGAGGGGATTTTGGTTGGAATTTCTTGCGGTGCTGCAGCTGCAGGCGCTGTAAGATGGGCCAAAAAACCCGAGCATGCTGGTAAAACCATTGTCGTGGTCTTGCCAGACTCAGGTGAGCGCTACCTCAGTTCGGTTCTTTTTGAGGACGTTTTCACCGATACGGGTCTGCCCGCTTGAGAGTGAACCTCAGCCAGGGAGCGCAAGAACCTGAAAACTTTCAGCTTTTGTGCTCTCAAAATACGCTTTCCAAAAGTTAACAAAGTTAGAGTTCAGATTTTTGGGGTGGTTGTTGAGCAAATACACCTGCACATCAATGCTTGAAAAATCAACCCATAACTTTTTAAAAAGATAGCTGGACTCAAAGCTCAAAAAGTCAGGCTTGTTTTTGTACAAGTCCAATGACTTGCTGTTTTGCATCAAGTCCGAGATGACATAAAGTTTTTGCTCTCCTTTCACATTGGGGTCATGAAGTGAGTTCAAGTTCACCAATTGAAGCATCTCAAGGATAGGGGACTCTTTGGCCGACTCAAAGTTCAGTTGCTGGGACAATAAGTTTTGTAGGGGTGTGTAAAACTTGTCATGGTAGGCTTGTGCCAACAGCTGGGGGTTTTCAATCCAGATGCTTTTTCCTTTGCCGTCTCCTGGGTTGCACAGTGAGAAGAGGGCTTGTGTTTCTTTCTTGAAGTCATCTCCTAAAATGTAGACCGACAAGAGATGGCCCTCAGGTAACTTTTTCACAAGCTCATTGACAGCGTTTTTCAATGAAATCTTTTGTGCCTCGTTGAAGGCCTCAGTTCGATCGATCAAGATTGCATATTGGCCTTTGGCGCCATCAAGTGGACATAAATTGTGCGCGTTCACACCTTGCGCTTTGTTGCTGAACCACCAAAAAACACCGGCAAGAATACCAAGGTTCATGAGGACAAAAAAACCAGTTTTGACCATGTTGAATCTGGCATTTTTCTTTGTAACTTTACTTTGTCTTGGCATTTGAAAGCTAGCGGTTAATAATATTTGAGGTGATTGATTTGAGTGAGGTAAGCATCAAAAACTGTGTAGACCTCTTGTCTCAGATCGGCAATGTTGGTTTCTGAGAACTCCAAATGGTCTTGGATGTTTTTGACGACCCCGTTTTCTTTGGTCAAGTCGAATTTGGGAATTCTGATGGGCGACAAGGACGGCATGGTGTTGAAGTACGCTGGCTTTAAGCCGTCGTCACGAGACGTTTCGTTGTCGTATCGGAATTTCCTTAAGAGTGCAAAAAGCGCAATTTCACTTTCGTTGAGATTTTTTTCTAGTTTTTGATACAGGCGTTTTTTCTCTTCTATGTTCTTTTGCATCGAAAACATCAACTCTCGAACTTTGCTGAGATGGTTTTCAATGAAGGACAACTTCTCTTGCTTCAAGTCTTCCAGCTCAAGTTGAATGTCCTCAAATTCAGACTCGAAGATGTCCTTTGATAGTTCAGTTCGACGGGAAATTTTTCCATAGCCAGGATAACGGTCATCAATGAAAATGCCATCAAGCATGGCCCCCAACCCAAAGCCTGCGGTGATCAACATCAAAAACCATGAAATCAAATCTTTGATGTAGAAAGCATGCTCTTGGATGCTGGTGAGTGCTGCTTCTGAGGGGTTAGGAACACCTTGAATGATCGA
This sequence comes from Betaproteobacteria bacterium, assembly GCA_037134015.1. Lineage (GTDB taxonomy): Bacteria > Pseudomonadota > Gammaproteobacteria > Burkholderiales > Burkholderiaceae_C > Limnohabitans. The sequence goes on from JBAXNB010000009.1 coordinate 3,495, forward strand.
CTCTCGCAAGTGTGAAATGGCAACGGACATGAGGACCACAAAGCATGCCCAAATCAGCAAACCCAAAAGCCCCAAGAGCTTGCCAAAGATTTTGCTATGAAAGAGCCATCGGATTAAAAATTTCCCTAAAAAGAAACTGCCAATGACGTTGATGCTGGCCAAGAGGGCCGCGTAGGTGAATCCACCTAAAATTCCAGAATTCAGTCCTTGGGCGAAAAAGCCCGAATTCACAATGCCTTCAAGAGCGATCAGAAACACCAGCAAGGCGTATTGGTAGGTCACTCGGCTTTGATCGGGGTAGTTGGCCAGTCGTTGGATGTGGTTGTCAGTTTTGAAGCGATTGAGTTCGGCAATTTTTGACAAAGCATCTTCTGCAAGTTTCTTCAACCAAGCGCCCTGTGTGTCCATGATTTGACGAGCTTTCCTGTCAAATTCTGAAGAAAGAGTTTCAGCTTTGATGTGCAGGTAAGTGCGCTCAAAGTCCGCGAACTGGGTCTCTAGGGTTTGAGTCGCGTCGGTGAAGTCGCCTTGTAGCTGATCGCGACTTGCATTGATGTGTTTGAGAATGTCGTTTTCAATGCTTGTCAGCTCTTTGGTGTGGTAGGCCGGAAGGCCCAAATTTGCAAGGCGCTTGGCTTCTTGGGTGATCTTGAAATGCGCAATCAAGTCCTCAACGTCAAAGGAGTTCAAGGGTCCTGGTGAGGATTTGAATTGAAACAAATGCCCCAACCAATTGAAAAACCTGCGGAACGCCCCACTTTTTTCAGTGCCATTGTTTTTAAGTTGCGCCATATCTGAAGTTAAATGCTATGAAAGACTGAATCCTAGGTCTGTTTTCAGATAGTGAAACCCTTGTGGTTTCTCCTGAATTATTCATGGTTTTTGACCCGTTTTCTTAAAAAAGCATGGATCTGCCCGATTTAGCGCTCTAGATACTGCGAGTTCAGTTGTATTTAATACATTAGTACTCTGCCGCGCCACTTGCTGATCACTACCAAAATCGGCAGCAAGATGGACCATTGCAAAGCAATGAGGAGAAGGTTCACGGGATCACCATCAAAGCTTGCCGCTCCCAGTTTTGCGCCAGCGATGTAGGAGAGCGTTCCGAAAATGAGGCCCAAGAGCGCCGTCAAGGCCAAGGGGATGTGCTTGAGAAAGGACAAGGAGTGGTTCAGGGTCAACAAGAACAAGACCCAAACCATCCATAACCAAAATGGACTCATGAAGTGGATGGCCCAGCCGTAAAAGCCCATGATGTTGAAAGCTTGAACACATGTGTCAGCAGCAATTCCAATCGGTAAACCAAGGAGCATCAATTGAAGGTCTTTGCTGCGAAGGGGATTGGCGTAGAGATGCATGAACACCAACAGGAGGCACAACACCATGGCAGGCCACTCTAAGTTTTTGGAGACGCTTAGCACGCAGGCAAACCAGCCCAGCTGGAAAAAGAGAGCATTGATGAATTTATTCATGCATCCATTGTAGGTATGAATGGCAACAAAACCATGACGATCCTAGAGCGGTCCTATAGCGGTCCTAAAGAGAACACTTCAAAATTCTAAACGGTGTTGGACCCAAGGTTGCCCATCAAGGCACAAAGCAGCTCCTGCATTTCTTTTGAGCAAATGGATCAAGATCAACCAAATTGATTTTTTCAAGGCGCGCACATCCATGCTTGCTCCTCGAGGGTTGAACTTGTGCCCCAGTAGCTATTTCCAATGACCCTCATTGAGAGAATCAATGAAGGCCATCGCAATTTCTTTCTATAATCACAGTCAATGAGTTTATCTCATTCCATAGTTTTTATTTATCAACCAAAAGGAAACCCCATGTCCCTGATCAATACGCAAGTACAACCCTTTAAAGCCCAGGCTTTTCACAACGGTAAATTCGTTGAAGTGAGCAACGAAGCCCTCAAAGGCAAATGGTCTGTCTTGATTTTCATGCCAGCCGCTTTCACCTTCAACTGCCCAACAGAAGTTGAAGATGCTGCAGACAACTATGCAGAATTTCAAAAAGCCGGTGCTGAAGTCTACATTGTCACCACCGACACGCATTTCTCACACAAAGTGTGGCACGAAACCTCTCCTGCCGTTGGCAAAGCGAAGTTCCCACTCGTTGGTGACCCCACACACCAGTTGACAAGAGCTTTTGGTGTGCACATTGAAGAAGAGGGTCTGGCTTTGCGTGGCACCTTCATCATCAATCCCCAAGGTGTGATCAAGACGCTTGAAGTTCATGACAACGCCATTGCACGTGACGTGAAAGAAACTTTGCGCAAATTAAAGGCAGCCCAATATGTTGCCAACAATCCTGGTCAAGTTTGTCCTGCTAAGTGGAACGAAGGTGCCAAGACTTTGACGCCATCGCTCGATTTGGTCGGCAAGATCTAAACAGTTCTTCTGCTCAAAGGGGTGTGTTGTGCGCCCCTTTTGTCAGAAATTTGTTACCTGTCATCACTTTAAAAGCTTTGAAGTTTTGATTGCTTTTTTGTCCCTTAAGGAGATCCCATGCTTGAAACTCAAATGAAAACACAGCTACAAGCGTATCTGCAGAACCTCAGAACGCCGATCCGTTTGATCGCTTCATTGGACGAGAGTGAAAAAAGTGTAGAACTGCGGGAGCTTTTACAAGAAATCACAGAATTGTCTGACAAGGTCCATTTTGACGATTCTGGCTTGGATGCTCGTAAGCCCTCCTTTGTCGTTGCAAAAGAGGGGGAAACCAGCGGCGTGCGGTTTGCTGCCATTCCACTCGGTCATGAATTCACCTCCTTGGTGTTGGCTCTTTTATGGACGGGTGGACATCCCCCCAAAGTGGATGCAGAAGTTCTCGAACAGATCAAAGCCTTGGACGAGCCGATGAAGATGGAGGTCTACATGTCCTTGTCTTGCCACAATTGTCCAGACGTTGTGCAAGCGGCAACCTTGATGGCCATTTACAACCCCAAGATTCAAACCACAGTGATCGACGGCTCCTTGAACCAAGCCGAGGTTGAGAGCAGGCAGGTGATGGCCGTGCCGATGGTCTACATCAACGATCATGTTTTTGGCTCCGGTCGCATGAGTTTGGAGGAAATTGTAGGCAAACTGGATCACAAGTCTGCCGAGCGTGATGCGCAGAAGTTGAACGCAAAAGATCCCTATGATGTGCTCATTGTGGGGGGTGGGCCTGCTGGTGCTGCTGCAGCGGTTTACGCTGCAAGAAAAGGCATTCGAGTGGGTCTGGTCGCTGAGCGCTTTGGCGGACAAGTCAACGACACCATGGGCATTGAAAATTACATCTCTGTCTTGGAGACCGATGGTCCAAAATTCGCCTCTGCGCTTGAGCAGCAGGTCAAGCACTACGAAGTGGACATCATGGACTTGCAAAAAACGAAAAAAATCACGCCAGCCTCTGACATCGGGGGCATGCTTCAAGTTGAAATGGTCAATGGGGGCATCTTGAGCGCAAGAAGTGTGATCGTCTCCACGGGTGCACGTTGGAGAAACATCAACGTTCCTGGTGAGCAGGAGTACAAAAACAAGGGCGTGGCCTATTGCCCGCATTGCGATGGACCTTTGTTCAAAGGCAAACGTGTCGCGGTCATGGGTGGCGGTAACTCAGGCGTTGAGGCTGCGATCGATTTGGCGGGTGTGGTTGGCCATGTGACGTTGTTTGAGTTTGCTAGCGCTTTGAAAGCCGATGCCGTCTTGGTGACCAAACTTCGAAGTCTTAGCAACGTGAGCATCCATGTGAATGCACAAACCACAGAGATCACTGGAGACGGACAAAGGGTCAATGGCTTGAAGTACAAAGATCGCTCTTCCAATGAAGAGCTCACCTTGGCCATCGAGGGTGTGTTTGTTCAAATTGGTTTGGTGCCCAACACGGAGTTTTTGAAAGGCACGGTCGAGCTCAGTCCATTTGGCGAAATCAAAATCGATGACCGTTGCCACACCAATGTCGCGGGGCTTTTTGCAGCTGGAGACGTGACGACTGTCCCGTTCAAGCAAATCGTCATAGCGGCGGGCGAGGGCTCCAAAGCTGCACTCAGCGCTTTTGATTATTTGATTCGAACGCCCGCTCCAGTGCTTGCCAAAGAGCCAGAAACGGTTTAGTTTTCGGTGAGGGCTTTTGCACCCCAAGCCCCACCTATTTTTAAGGGATACTTCGATTGACGAGGTGTCAAATTCGATCAAAAATTCGCGCATGAAAGCACAAGCCATTGTTTTTGACGCGCCCAAGTCTTTGTCTCTTCGCCCATTGGACCTGGTCCCTATGGGGCCAGGCGACTTGGAGGTTGCGGTCTCCTTTAGCGGTATCAGCACGGGAACAGAGCGCTTGCTCTGGGATGGAAGCATGCCCCCCTTTCCAGGACTGTCCTATCCCTTGGTGCCAGGGTACGAAGCCGTGGGTGTGGTGGTCAACGTAGGCCCTGAGGTCAAAACCTTCCATGTGGGGGACTTGGTTTTTTTACCCGGTTCGTACGCCTTCCAAGGTGTTCAAAATTTATTCGGCGGCACAGGATCTAGGCTCGTGGCTCCCTTTGAGCGTGCGGTCAAACTGAGCCCTGAATTGGCCGACAAAGGTGTTTTGTTGGCCTTGGCTGCGACAGCTCATCACGTCTTTACCGTGGGCAGAGAGGGCTTGCCTCTTGTCTACCCCGATTTGATCATTGGTCACGGCATCATGGGCCGCTTGTTGGCTCGCATGGTGGTCGCCGCCGGAAAGCCCCCGCCCGTTGTTTGGGAGACCCAAGCCCTGAGGCAAACCGGAGCCCAAGGATACAGCGTCGTTCACCCTGATCAAGACAAGCGAAAAGATTACAGCTGTATTTGCGATGTCAGTGGAGACAGTGGTATTTTGAACATCGTCATCCCAAGGATGCGCCCCGGTGGAGAAGTGGTCTTGGCAGGTTTTTACAAGCAAGACCTGTCCTTTGCCTATGCCTCTGCTTTCATGAGAGAGGCCACGATTCGTGTCGCGGCGCAGTGGAAAAAGCATGATTTGGCAGCTGTAGCTGCCATGTTTCACGACGGGTCTTTGTCTCTAGAGGGTCTGATCACTCACACCGAGAGGCCAGAACGAGCCCAGCAGGCCTATGAGACGGCTTTTGGGGACCCCTTGTGTTTAAAGATGGTCATTGATTGGCGTCAAAGTGCCTAACCAGATCAAGATGACCTCTGATGCTTTGCTGTGCTCCATGCCTAGACAGATGTCTTGAACGGTGTGAAGTTGGTCTGGGTGTCGAAGTGATCCTCGTTTTCTTGGCGCTTTAGAAAATTAACCACCACATAGGTCAAGGGGGTGGCCAAAATTTCCCAAGAAGTTTTTAAGATGTATTGAACCATGGCGACCTGGAGCACTTGTTCCAGGGGCCAAATGCCATAAAAAGCAATGAAATAAAAGAGACTTGAATCGACCAATTCACCGACTGCGGTCGATCCGATGGTTCTCATCCATAGGTGTCGGCCTTGGGTCCAAATTTTAAGCTTCGCAAGCACAAAGGCATTGACAAGGCTACCGGCCCAAAATGCCAACATGGAACCCGCCACGATTCTCCAAGTGTTTCCAAAGACAATCTCTAGGCCACTTTGCAAGGCGGTGTTGTAATCGCCTTTTGCAGGTTCAAGGGCCACCACGATGCTGGACATGAGGGCGGCAAAACGGAGGGCGGCAAAGCCACACCAAACGGCTCGTCTGTCGTGGGCATAACCGTACACTTCGGTGAGGATGTCTCCAAAAAAATAGGAGATGGGAAAGAAAAGTATGCCTGCTCCAAAGACGACTTCACCCAGCCAGGGTAAATGGATGGTCGCTACTTTGCCCGCACCAATGAGATTGGAGCAAAGCAAAACCGTGACGAAGGCCACAACGATAAAGTCGTAATAACGGTGGTTTTTTTTAGGCATATGAGTTTGCAGCTCGTTCATGGGTGAATATATTTTAGCGAACAAATATTCCACCAGTGAAATTATAGGCTGTGATTGCAAGCCAAGTTGGTTAGACTAGCACCCTACAGGAGCTCTCTTATGGTTCAATATTTTTCAATCTCTCAAGTCATGTCTTGGGCTTTTTTGTGCGTGTTCCAAACAGTCGCCCTTGGGGCGGTCTTTCCTGAAAAACCCATACGAATCATTGTGCCTTTCTCACCAGGTGGGGGGACAGATCTTATCTCAAGGACTTTGGGCAGTTTGATGTCTTTGGACTTGGGGCAGCCCGTCCTCATTGAAAACAAACCAGGAGCCAGCACCCTCATTGGGACCGACGCTTTGGCCAAAAGTGCCCCAGATGGGTACGCCATGGTGATGGCCACTTTGGCTCACGCTGTCAATCCAAGCCTTCAAGCCAAGTTGCCCTATGCACAAGAGACGGCGTTTGCCCCAGTGATCTTGATTGGTCGCTCGCCCAATGTGTTGGTGGTGACGGAGAGCAGTCCCTTCAAGAGCTTTCAAGATGTGATGAATGCGGCCAAGTCCAACCCGGGTAAATTGTCCTATGCCTCTCAAGGTGCGGGAACATCGGCCCACTTGGCGGGTGAGTTGTTCAATTTCTTGGCAAAAACAGAGGTCACTCACATCCCTTACAAGGGTGCGGGGCCTGCCTTGACAGATCTCTTGGGTGGGCAAGTTGACATGATGTTTGCAACGGCCTCGGCGGTAGGGGGGTTCATCACCACCGGCAAACTGCGTGCTTTGGCCGTGACCACCTCAGAGCGTTCACCCACAGCCCTTTTGTCCAAAGTGCCCACCGTTGCTGAATCTGGTCTGCCTAGCTATGTGGCCGAGAGTTGGTATGGCTTGTTCGTGCCAGCGGGCACGCCAGAGGCGATTGTACAAAGGTTGAATTTGGCCGCCAAAAAAGCAGCTCAATCAGAGACCTTTAAACAAAAAATAGAAAAAGAAGGTTTGATCGTGAGCGCCGGAACGCCAGAGGCCTTTGATCGCTACGTCAAAGCCGAAGAGGTGCGTTGGAGAGCCGTTGTTAAAGCCGCCAATATCAAAGCAGAATAAGGAGCAGTCCATGCAAAATTTCGAACTCATTGAATTTTCACTTCAAGACCATATCGCAACGGTCACCCTCAACAGGCCCGACAAACGCAACGCCATCAGCGACAGCATGAGGTTGGAGCTCATTGCTGTTTTTGAGCATGTGGCAGCTGATAAAAAGATCAAGGCCATGGTTTTAACGGGCAAGGGCAAAGGCTTTTGTGCTGGCGGAGATATAGCGGGCATGGAGAGGAGAATGAGTTCACCGACTGGTGAAATCGCCTTCAACGGTTGGCACAGGCAGCAACGCGTGCACTACACACAGTCCCTCTTGCACACCTTGCCAAAGCCCGTGATCGCTGCGGTCAACGGGGCGGCATCGGGTTTGGGCGCTGACACTGCCTTGGCCTGTGATTTTGTGTTGGCCAGTGAGCATGCCAACTTCACTTGGTCTTACATCCACCGAGCCATTGTCCCAGACGGAGGGGGCATGTACTTTCTGCCCAGACGTGTGGGTCTGGCCAGGGCCAAAGAGTTGATTTTTTCTGGTAGAAAGGTCGACGTCAACGAGGCTTTGGCGCTTGGTATCGTTGACCGGTTGAGCACGTCGGCCAATCTTTTGTCGGATGCGCAAGCCTGGGCCGAGCAAATGAGCACGGGTTCATCCACGGCCTTGGCCTTGAGCAAAACCATTTTGAATCAATCTTTCGAATTGTCCTCTCATCAAATCTTTGAGCAAGGCAGTCAAGCCCAAGGTATTTGTTACTCAAGCACCGAGCACCGCGAGTCGGTGATGGCGTTTCTCTCCAAATCTACGCCCAAGTGAACATGTCTTCCGTTCGACAACTTCTCAGCCCTGCCAGTGTCGCCGTGATCGGCGCTTCAAGTGATCCCAAGAAAACCGCAGGTCGCCCCATCGCCTATTTACAAAAGAACGGCTATGCGGGGCGCATTTTTCCGGTGAACCCCAAGCTCACTGAAATCAATGGGATCAAGTGCTACGCCAGTATTTCCGCTCTACCTGAAGTGCCTGAAGTGGCCATCGTTTTGTTGGGTGCCGAGCGTGCACATTTGGCCGTGAAAGAGTTGTCAGACTTAGGCGTGGCCGCTGCCATCATTTTGGCCAGTGGCTACTCTGAGACGGGCGAGAAGGGCCTAGTTCGACAGGCGCAACTGCTGAAGGCCGCAGGCAAGATGAGACTTTTAGGGCCCAACACCATCGGCTTGGTCAATTTAACTGAAAATATCGTTTTATCCGCTTCAGGTGCTTTGGAGATGGAGCATTTGAAAGCGGGCAACATTGGGGTGGTTTCTCAAAGCGGGGGCATCTTGGGCTCCCTTTTATCTAGAGCCACAGCCAATGGCATTGGACTGTCAAAACTGATTTCAACCAGCAATGAGGTTGATCTCGAGTTGTCTGACTTTATCGATCACTTGGTGGACGATCCAAGCACTGAGGTCATTGCCTTGTACATCGAGGCGATCAGGCATGCGGACAAATTTCGAGCTGCTGCTCTTCGTGCGGCGTCCTTGGGTAAGCCGCTGGTGGCCTTTAAAGTTGGAAGGTCACCAGCTGGTGCACAAGCGGCCGTGTCCCATACGGGTGCCTTGGCGGGTTCTGATCGCATGTACGACGCACTTTTCAAGCACACTGGGGTGATCAGGGCGCAGAGCTTCAGTGACTTGCTGGACATCTCCATGTCCTTGTCAAACCAAAAAAAGTTGCTTGGAAAACGGGTGGCTATTTTGACCTCCACAGGAGGTGCTGGCACCTTGATCTCTGACGCGCTAGGTGTCAGTGGCTTTGAAACACCACCTCCCGATGACTTGACCGCGCAGGCACTCAGAGCTTTACAAACGGGTGAAGAAGCCGTCTTGGATCGCAACCCCATCGATGTCACACTCGCAGGCCTTCAACCTGATTTGCTCAGGGGTGCTATCAACCTATTGTTGCAAAGTCCCAGTTACGATGCGCTTGTGATCGTGGTTGGTTCTTCTAGCATTGCCAGGCCAGAATTGATGGCAGGTGCCATCAAGGACTGCTTGCCCTTGTCGGAAAAACCTGTGTTGGCCTACATCAGTCCACATGCACCCCAGGCGGGACAATTGCTCACAAGTTATGGCGTGCCGTCCTTTTCAGCGGCAGAAAGTATAGCTGCTTCGTTGTTGGGCATGTTCCACGTTCAGACTTGGCGTGCGCCGGTGGTGAGGCCCTCCAAGCTCACCCTTGTCAACGTGTCTGGGACTGGAAATTTGAATGAATTTGAATCCAAGCGTTTGTTCGAGCAGTTTGGTCTTTCTTGTACGCGCGAGTTTGTGGTCAGCGATGCAAGTCAAGCTGCTTGCGTGGCTGCGAAAATGAAGGGACCCGTTGTTTTGAAGATCTTGTCGAGTGAAGTGCTTCATAAAAGTGAAGTGGGCGGCGTGGCCGTTGGTTTGGATCCACTGACGGTAGGTCCACGGTTGGAGCAAATGAAGTTGGATGTGCAAAAGGTGACTGGAAAACCCCCAGAGCAGTTTCTCGTTCAAGACATGGTGCGTGGTGGGACAGAGATGATGATGGGCATGTACAAAGACCCCTTGGGTACAGCGATTTTATTAGGCATGGGAGGCGTTGCTGCTGAGTTGCTGCAAGACACCTGCATGAGGATGCTGCCCTTAATGGGTGGGTTGACCTCAGTTGAGGCACTTGAAATGGTCAAAGAGCTGAAAACTTGGCCTTTGCTCAACGGCTACCGCGGCAAGCCAATATGTGATGTGGACGCCTTGGTCAAAGCCCTTGTTACCTTCTCTGAAATGGTTCAATCTCTCAGTGAGCATCTCTTGGAGGTCGAGATCAACCCGCTGTTCGTTTTGCCAAAAGGCTTGGGTGTGGTGGCGGGCGATGGCATCGTGGTGTTGAGTTAAAGACCAAAAGGCAAGACTTCCTTGGTTTCATGCGTCTTCTTTGTCTTTTTTGAGATGACTGTTTCCCATCTTGAGAAAAGACCGCAAGTGCATCTGTTTTCAGTGAGGTAGCCTGGTCACAGATGAAGCAGGGCAAGAACGACGCACTTCCTAGTTGGATTTGACTTTCAAGGGTGTCGATAAACGATATCCCGATCCGTGAACCGTTTTAATCTCAAAAGCTTGGCCTTTGAAGTTGAACAGTTTAGAGCGCAAGCGACTGATCAAAACTTCTAGGCGGACTTTGTCAAACGAAGAGCGCACCGTTTCACCGCCCAATCTATCGATCAAATCTTCATAGGTGCAGTGTGTTGAGCTTTGCGCTAAAGTCTTTAGTGTGGTGGTCTCTTTTGGGGTCAGGCTCAACACATCGGCTTCAGGTGCTACAAGGTACATGCTTTTCAAATGGAGTGTCCAACAAGCCAAGGCAGGGTCTTTGGTGAGAGAAGCACCAGAAGTTCTTCGCAAAAGGTTACGGATCACCGCCAAAATTTCTTCAGGACGCGTGGGCTTGGTCAAATACACATCTGCCCCAGCTTGGTACCCTTCCGTACGCTCGCTGCCCATGACCCTGGCCGTGAGCATGACAATACCAAGGTGGGGGTAAACATTTCTCAACCATTTGCACAGGCTGATGCCATCTTCGCTGGGTAAGTTCAGATCCAACATGACGATGTTGGGGGTGAAACTCGAAAGCATGGCTCTCATGTGCTCGCCGTCGTACGCACACTTGGTGGCATAGCCAGCTGACTCCAAGACCAAGGACAACTCTTCACTGACTCGCATGTTGTCTTCAACAAGGAGCACAGTGCCTAGAGCGGGCTTGGGCTCGTTGGACAGATGGTGTTGGTGGTGGTCGACAGTCATGCTTAAACCAAAAGTGAAAATTGGAATTGAATGATATTTTTTTCAATGGTCAAAGTAATTCGACTGCCCAAGGCTTGCGCCATGGACTGAGACAACCAAAGACCCAGGCCAGCACCAGATTGTTTTTTTGCACTCTCTGCCCTGTAATAGCGTTCAAAAACTCGCAATGGATCAGGCGCAGCACCAGGTAAGAGTTCGTTGGAGACCGTGAACAAAAGCAGTTCATGAGCTTCGATGGTTAATCTCTCAACCTTGAATTCAATCAGCGTTTCATTGACAGAGTACTTCAAAGCATTGGTCAATAAATTGTTCAAGATGATTTTCAAGTAATGTGTGTCCGTGCGAAACTCAAAGTCAGAATGGATGGATCGGGTGATGGCGTAGATTCTTTCGCTGGCTTGAGAGGCCTTGATGGAAGCGAGCAAGTCCTTGATGCGTATTTTCTCAAAGGTGAGGGGCATATAGCCTTGCTCGTATTTATCGATCTCAGAGCAGCGTTCAATGATGTCATCAATTTCTTGTAGTGAGCGCCCGATGGATTGAGCTCTTAGTTGGGTGGGGTCGTCTGGTAGTAAGCGGTTTTGTATCACGCTTAATGCCATTTGACTGGCCATCAAAGGATTCTTGAGCTCATGGGCGATCATGGCCGTAAATTTTCTCTGTTGATCCAGACGAAGCGTCTCCTTCTCTAGGTTTAAATTCGCGTCATTGAGTTTGCCGCTCAGTGAAGAAATTCTGGTGTTGGTGAATTTGTTGTAAGACCAGAAGGTCATCATAAAGAAAGTAAAAGGTCCTATGATTCTTAGAGATATAAGTCTGATGAATTCGGTATTTTCGACGGTAAAAAATACACCCATGTACTCAAAAAGTAAGCCGGTTGGCCGAAAAATGGGGAGAATCAACAAAAGAAAGGTTATTTTTTCTGACATCAATGTCAATTGATTTCTGGACTCCATCGCTTGCAAAATCAAAATCACAAATAAAGCCCATCTGCCAATTTGAAAAACATAGGCCAAGTAATCAACCGCAGTGGAGCCATCATAAAAAGAATACAACAGGTTAAGGCCAACGACGATGACCACTCCCCAACCCAACTTGATGCGCCGACCATCTTTAAAAAGTTGGTCAGCGATGACAAACCAAAACGATGTGAAAATAAATATCGTTGAACACAAGAAAACGGGTAGGATCTCTTGCGCAATATTTTGATTGATGCCAAAGATCAAAGGTAAAAACCCCATCAGGCATACCCAGCAGCAAGCAGCCGTGATGGACAACATCAGTGCGCCAACGCTCACCCAATTGAAGTGGGACACGAGATGGTAGATGGACAAAATTCCAATGATCAGCATCATGGTGAGCGCCATGGCAAAAAACATATCAATTCGACGTTGAAAATTGGTCATCGAATCTTGGTTGTCAATTGACAGGTACATGCGAAAATCAATGTTCGAACTCACATGCAGGAAAATTTTTCTATCTGGCACCATTCGCCCCAATTTAACGGGCGCATTCAAATCGTTTGCCTCAACAGTGGTGATGTCCCAGACGTTGGCGTCTTTCTCGGTGGATTGATAAAGTGTTATTTTCGTTAGCAGAACCGGCAACACTTTTAAATAGAGATCTTCAAGCATTTCATCCGTTTGCTTGGGTTGAATTTCTAACCAGACACTGTTGTTGGCGGTGGGCAATTTACTGCTTTGCTGGATGGGCGTGAAGGTGGCGTTCAAAACTTCTTCAAACGTCATGTGTTGACTCGAATCCACCAACATGGATTGAGTGAATTTAAACTTTTCTTTCGTCAATTCTTGTGCGCGAGCACTGACACATCCCAAGCAAAGTAGTGCTAGAACCAACAAACTTAAAATAAATTTAATTTTTATCTTGTCCTTCATGGGTTTGATCTTACTTGAATCCCTCTGGAATCCTTGCATTTTTATGAAAGCTTTGTCTTGCTTGCAGTGATATAAATAAGTTTGGGAAACTTATTACCTCCAACCATATGCGTGCTCGCTTCTCCTTTCAACAAGCTCTGGCCATCCTGGACCTATCTCTTTTTGTGTGCATGGCTGCATGGCTGAGCACCCCCTCATTTGCACAAAACATTCCCAACGCTGGCACACTTCAGCAACAAATCAATCGCGATCGCGAAATTTTTATTCCCAAAGAAATTCAAGCCACCGAATTGCCCAGTCCTCAGACGAAGAAACGCTTGGATGGCCCCAAGGTGACGGTCAAGGCGTTCAAGTTTGTCGGCAATACGATCCTTGATGAACTTCAACTCAAAAAAATCACCGAAGGCTTCACCGATCGCTCGCTTGAATTTTTTGAGCTGGAGTTGGCCTCAGGTGCAGTTGCTGAACTTTACAGGTCCATGGGCTTTGTGGTGCGCACGAGTTTGCCACCACAAGACATCAAGGATGGTGTGGTCACCATGGAGATCGTGGAGGCGAATTTTGGGAAAGTCGTGGTGGAGCCCTTTGCCTCCAAACGGCTGGACATCGACCGAATTGTGAGGACCATCAACGCCGCTCAAAAGACTGGAGAAAAACTCAACACCTTTCAAATCGACAAGGCCTTGGCCTTGTTGGCCGATTTGTCAGGTGTGCAAATTCAGGGCAGTCTTGTTGAAGGAGATTCCCCTGGGCAAACCAATTTGATGGTGACGCTCAAAGAGACGGCGTTGGTCACCTTGGACGCTTCGAGTGACAACACGGGGTCAAGGTCCACGGGTCAAAACCGTTTGGCCACCAGTTTGGCCATCAACAGTCCGTTGGGCCTAGGGGACCAATTGGCCATCAACACCTTGAGCAGTTCCGGCACGCAGTTTGTTCGGTTGTCTGAATACATGCCCATAGGATACGCCGGCTCAAAATTTGGTTTGAATCTTTCGCATCTGAATTATCACCTGGTGACCCAAGACTATGCGGCCTTGTTGGCCAAGGGCACTGCAGATACTCTAGGCCTAGAGACCACCTATCCCTTGGTCTTGTCTAGGCTTTCGACGTTAACGGCTGTGCTTGGGCTTGATGGAAAACACTTTGTGAATCAATCGCAAAATACCGTGGCTTCTGATTATGTCAGTCGATTGGTGAATTTGGGATTGAACGGAACTACCTTGTCATCACCCATGAGTCAAACGAGAAGCAGCTTCAACATGGGCTGGGTTGGCGGGCAACTGGACTTGAGTCAATCGGCCAATCGCGTGAGCGATGCCAACACCGTCAAGACGTCTGGGAGATTCAATAAATTCAAGTACACCGTCTCAAGGGATCAAGAAATTGTTCAAGGCTTTTCTTTTTACTCGTCTTTGAATGGTCAGTGGGCCAGCAAGAATTTAGACTCCTCTGAAAAGTTCTACCTCGGTGGCATCAACGGCGTCAGGGCTTATCCAAGCAACGAGGCTGGAGGTGCTTTGGGTCAGTTGGCGAGTGTCGAACTGCGAAGCCGATTGGGCCCGTCCAGCCTGTTCTCTGGATTTTATGACCATGGGCGTGTGCTGACCAACCCCAACAACGACTACGCTGGTGCCTCTGTGTTGAACAAGTACGCTTTGAAGGGTTATGGTTTTTCTTATGCCTATGGCACTGCAGGGGGCTCAAGCATCAAAGCCACTGTGGCCAGACGCATCGGCAACAATCCCAATCCCACAACGACGGGCAACGATCAAGATGGGTCGATGGTGAAGAACCGCGTTTGGTTGAACGCCACCGTTCCCTTTTAAAGTTTGTCAACCAAGCCGCCATGAACAAGGCCTTCAAAGTCATTTGGAACGAGGTCACAGCGACGTTTGTCGCTGTGCCTGAGAGCGCCAAAGGCCATGGTTCGTCTGGCGGTGAGCGGCTCTTAGAGCGGATTGCGCAAGTCCAGCGCTCGGCTCAACTTTTCTTTATCAAGCCTTTGGTGGCGGCCTTGATTTGCATTGGTTTTACGTTTGCAACTTATGCCGCCCCCTTGACAGCCAATGTGTCTGCGCCAACTGCTGTGCAGTTGCCCACTGGCGCTCAAGTCTCAGCCGGTGCAGCTCTGGTCACCCAGGCTGGGACCGTGCTCACCGTCAAGCAATCTTCCTCAAACGCTGCAGTGAATTGGCAAAGCTTTGATGTGGGTTCACAGGCCACGGTCAATTTTGAGCAACCCAACGCACAAAGCGTCATTTTGAACCGGGTTCAAAGCAGCAACCCGAGTCAAATATTTGGAAAAATCAACGGCAATGGTTCGGTCTTCTTGCAAAACCCCAATGGGGTTTACTTCGCGCCTGGCTCGAGCGTTGATGTAGGCAGTTTCCTTGCAACCACGCACCACATCAGTGATGCCGATTTGATGTCAGGCAACTACACCTTTGGTCGCACAGGATCCACTGGCAAGGTTCTCAACCAAGGCAGCATCACCTCCAAGCTTGGGGGCTATATTGCGCTTTTGGCACCAGAGGTGAGAAACGAGGGGGTGGTGGTGGCGAGAGGGGGCTCGATTGTGTTGGCAGCCGGTGAGACCTTCCAGTTGCAGTTTGAGGCCAACCATGCTTTGACCAATGTGTTGGTTTCTCCATCTACGGTTGCCGCTTATGTAGAAAATGGCAATGCCGTGATGGCGCCTGGGGGACTGGTCATCTTGTCGGCGCAGGCGGCAAACGCCATTCAGGGCGGGGTGGTTAAAAACACCGGCACCATCCAGGCCAATGGCTTGGTCAACGACGGGGGGGTGATCAAACTCGTTGCCAGTCATGGTGTCAGCAACTCTGGAACGATCACCGCGGATGCCTTGCCTACAGGAACAGGCAGTGGCGGGCAGATCTTGTTGATGTCTGACCTACAAGTCCCAGAGAGCACCACGCATGTGGATGGGACTTTAAGTGCGCAGGCGGGCAATTCAGGGGGAGAGGGCGGAAGAATAGAAACTTCCGGATCGCATGTGCATGTCGCACAAGCCACCCACATCACCACCAACGCTCCTCAAGGCACAGGTGGCAGTTGGATCATTGATCCGACTGACTTCACGGTTGGAAGTGCAGCTGGCAGTGACATGACCGGTGCCACCTTGGGGGCCAATTTGAACGCCAACAATGTGACGATCTTGAGCAGTGCAGGTGGGACGGGCACCAGTGGCAATGTCAACATCAATGAAGCGGTGAGTTGGAGCGGGGCCAAGAAACTCACCTTGTCGGCCTCCAACAACATCAACATCAACAGTGCAATCAATGTGCCCACGGGTGGGTCGGTGAGCTTGGTTTACGGCACGGGCGTTGCGACTGGGGACTATAACTTTGGCAGCTTTGGTTTAAATAAAACATCTTTCTCTGGGTCGATCAATTTTGCAGGTACAGGTGCAGGACTTTTCACAACACAGCTTGGGACAGGCTCTGTTGTTTCATACGCTGTGATCTCCAACCCCAGTACGTATGTTGCTGCATCCAATGCAACGGGCAGCATCACCAGTGCGAGTGGGAATTTTGCTTTAGGGCAGAACTACGACTTTAACCGTTCTTTCACGGCGGCCCCCATCACGGGAACCTTCTCGGGCAAGTTTGAAGGCTTGGGCCATACCGTTGGCAACTTGACAGGCACAGGTGCCATTGGCTTATTTAACAATTCAACGGGATTGATTCGTGATGTGGGTGTCAACATGTCCACCAACAGTGCGGCCACTGGAACTGGTGGTTTGGTCAATACCAATTCAGGCACGATTTTAAACAGCTTCGCCAACGCATCCATTTATTCCCTCGCTGGAACACTCGGCGGATTGGTCGGCACCAACTCAGGACCTATCACCAACAGTTTTTCAACTGGATCGATCAATGGGGCAAGTTTATTAGGTGGCCTGATCGGCATCAATGCTTCCAGCAGTAACTTGTTGCCCAGCGATATCTTGAACAGCTTTTCTACTGTTTCAGTTACTTCCGGGGGTGGAGCGGGGACACTTGGAGGTGGTTTGATCGGGGAGAACAAGACTTCCGGTGTGGGTGGATCTGCCAAAATCACCAACAGTTTTGCAACCGGCAATGTGACTGGCTTTGTCAACGCGGGCACGGGTGGCTTGGTTGGGTACAACCACACTGGAGCCAGCAACAGTTTTGTTTCTATCTCTAACAGTTACGCTACCGGGACAATTTTTGGACCCACGGTCAATGGTGGACAAAGCTATTCTTTTGGCGGTCTTGTAGGATTGAACCGAGCGCAGGGCACGGGAACAGACGCAAGCATCAGCAACAGCTATACAACGGGCGATGTGAATGCAGCAGCCAGTGCGGTTGGGGGGCTTGTGGGCACCAATCAGGCCTTGTCAGCAGGTAGCTCGAGCAGTATCACGGGAAGTTATGCAACCGGTGCTGTCAATACGTATTCAAACGGCACGACCAACGGCAACTCACAAAGTATTGGTGGGTTGATTGGTGGCAATTCTGCCTCTGGCGCCAATGCGACTTCAACAGTCACGCAAAGTTACGCCAGAGGTTCTGTCAATGGTGCTGCAGGCACCGGGGGCTTGATTGGTAACAACAATGCCACCGCTGCAGGTGATACATCGGTCAGTTTGAGCTACGCCACAGGCAATGTGAAAAGCAACAATTCCAACGCGGCTGGTTTGATTGGAAGCAACACAACGGCGGGGAACAGCCTTGCTTCAAAATCCACGGTGAGCAGTAGCTACTCCACAGGCAACGTGAGTGTGGTGGACGGCATTGTAGCGAGTTCCAGCCAGTCTGGTTGGGGTGGTTTGATCGGTAACAACTCTGGCATCAATTCAACGCTTGGGGACATCTCAGTGAGCAACAGCTACGCCACAGGCAATTTAAGTGCAGTGGGTGGAGTCTTAGGAGGGTTGATTGGTAGCAATCAATCGACCGGCAAGGCAACTGTCACGAACAGCTACGCCACTGGCAATGTAGCGAGCTCTGGCGCTGGAAACGTAGGTGGGTTGGTGGGGCAAAATGTATCCAATCTTCCCGCGGATTCCTCGACCTCTGGCAACTTAAATGTTTCCACCAGTTATGCCACAGGCAATGTCTCGGGCACAACTCAAATTGGGGGCTTGATTGGATTCAACTCCGCCAGCGCAACGAATGGAGCCGCCAATATCAGCACTTCGTATGCCAATGGAAATGTCTCCGGGACCGCCGCAAGTGTGGGTGGACTGATAGGTAGCAACCAGGCCAATGCTGTCGGCGCTTCTGCCACCATCAGCAACAGTTATTCATCCAACCCAACGACGGCCATCACTGTCCAAGGGACCTCTAATGTGGGTGGACTGGTGGGCTACAGTTATGCCAATGCGAACAATGCGAATGTATCGATCTCAGATTCTTACTCGACTGCCGCGGTCATTGGGTCATCCAGTGCAGTAGGCGGTTTGGTGGGCAACAACCTTGCCAATGCCAACGGTAGCAGGGCTTTGTCGAGTAACAATTATGCATCGGGCAATGTCAGAGGCACGTCCAGTGTGGGCGGACTTGTTGGATCAAACGTGGCCAATTATGGTGGCAATGCAAATACCACCACCAGTTATGCGAGTGGTAATGTGACAGGATCGAGTAGCAACGTCGGCGGCTTGGTGGGCGTCAATTCGGCCAACATTTCAGGCACTTCATCGTCCACAAACATCACCAGCAGTTACGCAACGGGTAATGTGACGGATACCTACACGGCCATCAGTTATGTTGGCGGATTGATCGGTCAAAACTATTCGGGAGGAAGTGGAAACACAGCAGCCATTGCCCAAAGTTATGCTTTGGGTAACGTTGTCTCAAGCGGCGTTCATGTGGGTGGTTTGATCGGATACAACTTTGGCAATGGAAACTCTACGATCACTCAAAGTTATGCCTTTGGAAATGTCAGCTCCACTTCAAGCACCGCATACAACTTTGGGGGACTGGTGGGTTACAACCTGGGTGGCGCTGCTGGCAGTGATGTGAGTGTCAGTTTGAGTTATTCAAATGGTTCGGTCTCAGCACCTGGGAACACAGCGGGTGGTTTTGGTGGCTTCATTGGTCAAGTCAACCCCAGTTCAGGTGCTGCCAGTATCGATAGGAGTTATTCCACAGGTTCTGTTCAAGTCAGCAACACGGGCAGCATTTACGCTGGAGGCTTTGTTGGGATGGTGCCCACGTCCTCAGCAGGTAGTTCCATCAATATCACCAACAGCTACTCCACTGGTAACGTGCAAGGTGCAACTGGAAATTATTTAGGTGGCTTCATCGGTCAGTTTTCCTCGGCCACTCGAGGAAGTATTTCTTCATCTTATGAGACTGGTGGCGTCAGCGGATCCACGCATTTGGGCGGCTTCATTGGAGCAATTGGTGCGACCACCACGCTTCAAAACAACTTTTGGAACGCAACCAACAACGCTGGATTGTCCTTGGTCTCCGGTGGGGTCGGCGACAAGACGGTTGCAACATCTGGCGTTTCTGGATTGTCTACGCTTCAAATGCAGTCCTTTGCCAACTTCACCTCATGGGATTCGAACGTTTGGCAAACGCTTTCCTATTTCAACAACCAGCTCCCATTTTTAAAGCAAAACAACACGCTCGCCAGCATCGCCTTGATCGCAGGCTCGAACAATTATGGAGAGACGCCAATCCTGAACTACTCCATCACCAATTCCTTTGGCAATGCCATCACAACGCCGGTTGCCACCGGAACGCCTGTATGGACCCTGTCACAAGGGGGTAACTTCATCGGAAATCAAAGCATCACCAGTTCAACCAACGCTGGGGTCTACAGTTTGACCTATGCCAGTGGCATACGGCTTGGAAACTACACCATCATGAGCGGATCGGCCACTGACTGGACGGTGAACAAGGCACCTTTGGGTCTGTCGGTCACTGGTACTTACAGTGGCACGACCTCAGTTGTGCCGAGCAGTTACTCGGTGACGGGCCTAAAAAACGGTGAAACCATGGTGCCCACCCAAGTGACCGTGAGTGACGCCAATGTCGCCACAGCCAATAAATTCGTACAAGCCATCACGGCCAACACGGGAAACGCCAATTTTGCCAACTATTCCATCACATCGGCCTACAATGCAACGCCCAATTCGACCTCATCCAACTCGGTCACCCTGAACCCCATCGCCTTGACGGTCTCTGGTGTGGCCAGCACGAGTGGCAACATCTATTCTGGACAAGCTTACACGGGCACTTACACAAGCAGTGCCATGGTCAACGCAGACACCAATTTGATTTCGGTCACGGGCGTTGCAACGGGTACGAATGCGGGAACGTATCCTTCTAATTTATCGGTGACTTTGTCGGGTTCTGCGCAAACCAACTACAGCACACCGGTCATTAGAAATGCAAATTTCGTGATTTCACCCAAACCCATTTCGGTGACAAGTCAAACCACAGCAGCGACTTATGATGGTGTGACCACTTATGCAAGCTTGGCGGGCCAAGCAACGTTCACCTACACCGACCTCGTTCTTGGAGACACGCTGGGTTCAGTCACCCAAGTGGCGAACAAGTCAGGCATTGCACAAGCCGGAAGCTACACCGTGACCCCCAGTTCGGCAACCCTGGCCAATGGAAATCCCGCCAATTATCAATTCAGTTATGTCAGTTCCAATGCCAACGTCAGTCCGATTGCTTTGACGGTGATCAACTCCTCGGTCGCCTCTAAAGTGTATGACCGCACCACGCAAGCGACGGTGAGCAATGGTAGTTTGCAGGGTGTTTTGGCTGCAGACATCAACAATGTGAGCCTGAACCAGTCGGGTGCTTTTGCAAATCCCAATGTGGGTCCTGCCGTGGCTGTGAATTTGTCCGACACCCTGAGTGGCTTGGCATCGAGCAACTACACCATCACCCAACCTACCGGATTGACTGCGGCCATCACACCCAAGTCTCTGGGTGTGAATGGTCAAACTGGTGTGAACAAGGTGTTTGATGCAAGCACTGTGGCCGCCTTGTCGGGTGGGGTGTTGACGGGTGTTTTGGCCGGGGATTCGGTCACTTTGGTACAAGCAGGAAACTTTGCGTCACCTGGTGTGGGCACGGCCAAATCCATCACAGCTGCAAACGCTTTGACGGGGGATCAGGCGGGTAATTATCAGGTGACTCAGCCCAGTTATGCGCTCACAGCCAACATCACACCTGCGGTGTTGAATGTTCAGGGCTTGGCAGCCTCGTCCAAGGTCTATGACGGAACGACCACGGCTGTTCTGAGTGGCAACGCAGTGGCCCAGCCTTTAGGAGGGGGACAAGTGACGATCAATGGCACGCCTGTGGGGAGCTATGCCAATAAAAATGTAGGAACCAATAAATTCATCGATGTGACAGGCTTTACCTTGTCGGGTGCTGATGCACCCAATTACCAAGTTACGGGTTTGCATGGCGTGTATGGTGACATCACACCTGCAAGTCTGAGCGTCTCAAGCGCCGTTGCAAACAACAAAGTCTACGATGCAACGACGGCGGCGACTTTGAGTGGTGCTGTTCTCAATGGATTGATCGCAGGCGATGTGGTCAATGTGAACACCGGTACCTTCAACAACAAATCTGTGGGGGTGGGCAAAGCGGTGACGGCTTTGCTGACGGGGGCAGATGCGGGTAACTACAACGCAACGGGCTTGACGGGTTACAGCGCAAACATTGCACCAGCGAGTTTGACCGTTTCAGGTCAAACAGCGGCGAACAAGGTGTATGACGCGACGACCAATGCAGTGCTGAGTGGTGGGAGTTTGAGCGGCGTTTTTGCTGGTGACACCGTGTCTTTGAGTCAAGCGGGAAGTTTTACGACCAAGAACGCTGGCATCGCAAAACCCATCACGCCCAGCAACACCTTGTCGGGAGCAGAGGCGAGCAATTATGTGCTGACGCAACCCACGCTCAGCGCCAACATCACGCCAGCGAACTTGGTGGTCTCGGGGCTGACAGCGGCAGACAAAGTCTACAACGCTTTGACAGATGCAAGCATCACGGGTCAGCCCACTGTCAACCCATTGGCGCTTGATGTGGTCACCTTCAGCGGAACTGCCACAGGCACTTTTGCGGACAAAAACGTGGGAGTTGGGAAGGCGGTGTTGATCAGCGGATTGAGCATCGACGCAGGCGCTGCCGATGGTGCAAACTATGTGCTTTCAACCGACATTGGCCTGACTGCCAACATCACCAAAAGAGATTTGACAGTCACAGGTTCCTCTGTGGTCACCAAGGTTTACGACAGAAGCACAACGGCTACGATCACCGGTGGTGTTCTTCAGGGCTTACAAGGTGGGGAGAGCTTGACCTTGAGCCAAACTGGCAGCTTTGTGGACAAAAATGCCGGCGTAGGCAAGGCCGTTACAGCAAATCAGACGATTGCTGATGCCGGAACTTCTAGAGCTTCTAACTACAATTTGATTCAACCCACTGGCTTGACTGGCACGATCACGCCAGCGCCTTTGTCGGTCACGGGACTGACCGTCAGTGACAAGTTTTACGACGGTACAACGAATGCCACAGTATCTGGCAATGCGGTGGCCAATCCCTTGGTTGGCGATGATGTGACGATCACTGGCGTTCCAAGTGCACAGTTCACCACCAAAAATGCGGGCAACAACATTCCTGTGAACATTTCAAGCCTTCAGCTCTCAGGTGCTGATGCCGGTAATTACAGTGCCTCAGCCATCACGGGCGTCGTTGCAAAAATCAACCCCGCACCACTGACTGCTGATGCAGCAGATTTCACCAAAGTTTATGATGGAACGACCAATGCAAGCCCTAGGCTGGTGATCACCTCGGGGCTGATTGGCAATGAAACCGTGAGCGCCACGGGAAGCGGCTTTTTAGATAATAAAAACGTCCTCGATGCAACTGCCTTAAGGATCATCTCGACGACCTTGATCGATGGCGACAATGGAGGGCTTGCAAGCAACTATGTCTTGCAGCCTGGACAAAATGGAAATGCCACCGTCACGCCAAAAGCCTTGACTGCAAGCGTGGCTGCACCGCAAAAAGTTTACGATGGCACAGCTTTGTTCACCCCAACGGTCACGATCACCGCGGGCCTGGTTGGAACTGAAACCTTGGGTGTCAGTGGTACGGCGACCTTCAACAGCAAGGATGTGGCCGCCTCCAACACACTGACCCTCCAAGCCATCAACTTAAGCGACGGTAACAACGGTGGCTTGGCCAGCAACTACAGTCTCGATGTGGGTCAAAACATGGCAGCAAAGATTTTACCCGCTCCTTTGGTGGCCAGTCTCACGGCTTCAAGCAAAGTCTATGACGGCACAACTGCTGCAACTTCATCGTTGCGCATCACTTCAGGCCTGATTGGCGCGGAGACGGTGACGGTGAATGGCTTGGCCGCCTTCAATTCGAAAGATGTGGCGTCCGCCAATGTGGTGACCGTCAATCAAACCACGCTGTTGGATGGAACTAATGGTGGCTTGGCCACCAATTACAAGCTCGATCCTGGCCAAACTGCGGCGGCCAAGATCACGCCAGCCCCTTTAACGGCAAGTGTGTCTCCAGCCAACAAAGTTTATAACGGCACGACCGCGGCTACTTCATCCTTGAGCATCGTCTCTGGCTTGATCGGTTCTGAGGGTCTGAATGTGACGGGGAATGTCAACTTCAACAGCAAGGATGTTGCAAGTGCCAATCAATTGACTGTGCAATCCATCAATTTGGCAGATGGTGCCAATGGGGGGTTGGCTAGCAATTACAGCCTGGATCCAGGGCAAAGCGTCGCATCAAAAATCACGCCAGCGCCATTGACTGCAAGTGTTTCTGTGCCCGATAAGATCTATGACGGATCTGTCAGCGCGACCCCAATCATGAATGTTTTAACCGGATTGATGGGCTCGGAAAAATTAAACATCACGGCAACGGCTTCTTACAACAGCAAGGATGTTGATTCGGCCTCCAAGGTCACGGTCAATTCAGTGAGCTTGTCCAACGGTTCAAACGGAGGTCTGGGCAGCAATTACAGTTTGAGCGCCGGACAGACCGTTGCTGCCAAGATCATACCTGCCGTGTTGACTGCCTCTGTGTCGGTGCCGAACAAAGTCTATGACGGTAGCCCCATAACAAATGCCTCACTGAACATCACGGCTGGTTTGGTGGGTTCAGAAACTTTGGTCGCAACTGGTAAAGGCACCTTCAACACCAAGGACGTGGCAACTGCCAATTTGCTGACCGTTCAATCTGTGGCTTTAGAGGACGGCAACAATGGAGGTCGGTCGGTGAACTACAGCTTGAGTCCGGGTCAGAAGGTTGCGGCCACCATCAGTCCAGCATCCTTGACGGTGACTCAAATTGCTTCCGCCTCGTCCACGTACGCGGAGCCCATCAAGACAGGGGAGGCGACACTGACTGGCTTGATAGGGGCTGACAAAGTCACAGGTGTGGTTGAATTGGCCGATGCCGTGTTCAGCTCAAGCAACAATGTGGTCGTTGGTGCATACAAACAGGCTGTGAATGCTTTAGCTGGTGCGGATGCCAGCAACTACAAAGTCAGACCGGTGACCAGCATGGCAGCGAATTATGTGGTGAATCCTTTGTCCTTGTCGGGCTCAATTGCCAGCAGCAGTTCAACCTCTGGTGCTAGCTTGGTGCCTGGTGCTGTGAGTTTGAGCAATGTCGTTGCCAAAGATGCGATAGGGAGCGCAGAGGTTGCGGTTGTCATTCCAGGAGACCCCATAGGGAGCAAAACAGGCAACACCGTGGGTAATTTTGTAGGAAGTCAGAAAATTGCGTCCTTGGCAGGTACGGACGCCGCTAACTACAACTTCACCCAAGTGGTGGGCAACTACCAGGTGAAAACTGGCTTCTCAAGCGGTGCGATTTACCCAAGGGAGATGAATGTCTCAGCTGTGAAACCCGTGGTCAACAAAGACATCACTTTGGCCAAGACGCCAGAGACCATCAACAACGAACGTGCCATGGCGCAAGACAGCAAGACCGCAAGGTCAGATCAGCCGCCCACGAGCCAAGCCACTCAAGATGTCATGGCTGCACCCACTCAAGCCAAGAACGATGTTGCAGCAAAAGTGTTGGCTGAGCCCGATCAAAAAACATTGCAAGTTGCTACTTTGGGCAAACCTGGTGCAAAAGTCACTCCACAACTACGAGGAACTTCTCCCAATCGGAGCCCATCCTTGGCACAGCCTTCCAGCTTGGCCTCCGGTTTCGCGCCTGGAATAGCTCCTGGTATAGCGCCTGGTATAGCTCCAGGTACCACTGCTGGTGTTGCTCCCGGACTCGCTTCCAACGGCCCAAGCTTGGGTTTACCCAAGGGTGAGAACACGACATCGGTTGAGCAAGCATCATCCCTATCCGAGAGCACGCAGGCGCAAAAAACGGATGCTGAAAGCAGCTTTGTTCAAGATCCTTCCGAGCCCATTTATGCAGCCATTCGAGAAGTGTTGGAGAGTGAAGTCACCTACCAAGTGGTGGGGGGTGTGACCTCGGTGGTGGTGGTGGCCAACGCTTTGTTGACAGCGGCGTCCAAATTGGGCATTGCCAACTTGGCTGGAAGCCTTCCAGCCAAGTTGCCCATCAACATCCCTTCGCCATCCTCTTCCCTGATCAACAACCGTTTTGGCCCCAGATTGACAGGTCGAATCTAAGTGGCAGGGGATTTTAAGAAGAACTATCGACCGATGGATGCTTGGTGAGCGATTTGGATGGTTGTGTGGATGTCTTTCAAGACTTTCTTGACCGTGGTGAATGAAAGTTTGTATTTTTTGTCGCTAAAGCCATCGTTGTCAATGTAGATGCTCGGGCCTGCATAGGTCATCAAATGGGCTTTGAATTTCATGTCCAAGGGATCGATGTCTTTGGGCAACTCCAAGCCACCCACTTTGCAGACTTTGACCCGATTGACCAAATGTTGGTCTTTGATTTGATGGTAAACCTCTGTCTGGGTGTGGGTGGAGTCGCCCCCCAGTTTTTCAAACACCATGAGGTCTGGCATGGCCATGTAGCTTTGAATCCTTTTGCCCTTGGCTGGCACAACTCTTTCAAGAAAGCGCAAGCCCAATCGGTTCAGGTTCGTGATGGGGTGAACTTTATTGACAATGAAGAGACCTTCTAAAAAGTAGCTCAGGAAGGAGTCAAAGTCTTTGTAGTCTGAGGTCTTGAAGGTCAAGCACTGTGAGTTCAGCACGAAGTGGCGAGTTTTGTTCTTGTTCGAAAAAATATACGAGTTTTGTATGCTGGGAACCAGCAATTTTTGATCGTCAACCTCTTGGACTTGAAGCGATTGGCTTTTGATGTGTGCGCTGTCTGCATAATTGGCCAAGACAAAGGCCACCTGAATGGCGTGGACCAAGTCACTTAAATTGTCGATGGGGTTGAACCTGATCTCCGCAATGGAGAGGTAGTTGAAACGGTTGTTATCACTGATCATTCAACGATTTTACGAACCTGATGTTTAAAACCTTGCGTGAATTTGTAAGTTTCACCGAGAAGATCCTGTGCTCGCCAGTGCCTTGTCTTGGGCGGTATCCAGAAGACCAAAGAAGGGCTCTCAGCACTTTCTCTCATGAAGCTTTTTTAGGGGGCAGCAGCAAAATCCTCTGTCATGAAAATGAGCGGGAACATACTATAGTATATTTCCAGTACAATTGAACTATGGAAGAAAAACTCGTCATCAAAGCGCTTTCTGCTTTGGCTCAGCCCCATCGACTGCAAATTTTTCGGTCTTTGGTGGTCAAAGGGCCAGAGGGACTAACCCCTGCTGTTTTGGTAGAAGAACTGGGCCTGCCTGCCAACACATTGTCCTTTCACTTGAAGGAGTTGATGGCGGCGGAATTGATCACTCAAGAGCGAATGGGCCGCCATTTGATCTACCGCGCACACTATGAGCGGATGAATACCGTTTTGAGCTTTCTCACTCAAAACTGTTGTCAAGGGGAGCCTTGCGAAGTGCAGGCTCAAAAGACATGCACCACTTGCTGAATTCAAAAGGACCACGCAATGACTGAACCAAGACCCTTGAATGTACTTTTTCTTTGTACCCATAACTCTGCGCGCAGTATTTTGGCCGAGGCCTTGCTCAACGACATGGGGCGAGGCAAATTCAAAGCCTATTCGGCAGGAAGCAGTCCCAAAGATAACCAAGAGCCCAACCCCTTGGCCATCGCTACATTGCAAAACGCTGGTATTTCAGTGGAAGGTTTGAGCAGCAAGAGTTGGGATGTTTTTGCCGCTCCCAATGCACCGCACATGGACTTGGTGATCACGGTTTGTGATAACGCGGCGGGTGAGGTTTGTCCCTTTTGGCCGGGTCAGCCTGCAACTGCACACTGGGGCTATGCGGACCCCTCTGAGGCCATTGGCAGTGAGGCAGAAAAGCTAGAGGCTTTCAGGCAAACCTTGCATCAAATCAAATGGCGCCTTGAACTCTTTACCAACCTGCCTTTGGCAAGTTTGAACAAAATGTCCTTAGAGACCTCGGCAAGGGATTTGGCGAAGCGATGATCCCATGGAAAAAGTGTTTTTCTGAAATGGTGGGCACGGCAGCCTTGCTGTGCGCTGTCATTGGCTCGGGCATCATGGCAGAGCGCTTGTCTGGAGGAAACACAGGTATTGCTTTGCTGGCCAACACCGTCGCTACCGTCCTGGCCCTTTATGTGTTGATTGAAACATTGGGTCCTGTCGGCTCAGCGCATTTCAATCCAGCGGTGTCAATGGTTTTTTTCATTCGAAAAGAGTTGACCCTTGAACTGCTCGTGTCTTACATCCTTTGCCAATTGATCGGTGCTGCCATGGGTGCATGGCTTTCTCATGCCATGTTTGGTCTAGAGATCTTTCAATGGTCCACCAAAGTGCGCACAGGGCCATCGCAGTGGTTGGCTGAAGGAGTTGCCACCGCCGGCTTGCTGTTTGTCATCTTGAGCTCTCCCAAAGGCAAAGCCTCATCGCTCGTGGCTTCCTACATAGGCGCAGCTTACTGGTTCACGGCAAGCACCTCTTTTGCAAATCCAGCCGCCGCATTCGGTCGCATGATGAGCAACACATTTGCTGGCATTTCACCCGCTGATGTGCCGCCCTTTGTTTTGGCACAAATCACGGGTGCTTTCCTCGGCGCATGGCTGTCTGCTCTGTTGAAGCCCCAGCGCCAGCAAAACCCCCATCTTTGAAGACTCCCATGCCCAATAATTTTCATGATCTGATGCCCAATATGGATGCCAATAGCTTTCATGTGCCTGATCAACTGTTGTTAAATCATGAGCGGGCATGCAAGCACCGACCGAGAATTTTGATGCTGTATGGTTCGCTGCGTGAGCGCTCGTACAGCAAATTGTTGACCTTGGAGGCTGCCATTGTCTTAGAGGCCATGGGGTGTGAGGTCGAAGTATTTGATCCATTGAATTTGCCCCAACCCGATGCGGTTGATGAGGATCATCCCAAGGTCAAAGCCTTGCGTGAGATGGCGGCTTGGTCTGAGGGCATGGTCTGGTGCTCTCCAGAGCGCCATGGCGCAATGACAGGGATCTTGAAGAGCCAAATCGATTGGATCCCTTTGTCTCTAGGTGCAGTGCGTCCCACGCAGGGTAAAACATTGGCGTTGATGCAAGTCTGTGGTGGGTCTCAGTCCTTCAATGCAGTCAATCAAATGCGCATATTGGGCCGATGGATGAGGATGTTGACCATTCCCAATCAAAGTTCGGTGGCCAAAGCGTTTCTTGAGTTCGACGCTGATGGGCGAATGAAGCCCTCTGCCTATTATGATCGGGTGGTGGATGTGATGGAGGAACTGGTCAAGTTCACTCTCTTAACGCGAGACGCCATGCCTTACCTTGTAGACCGCTACAGTGAGCGCAAAGAAACGGCTCTAGAGCTATCTCAAAGAGTCAATCAAAGATCGATTTAAGTCAGTTGCTTACTTGGTGCCTTTTATAAATTGAAGTTTTATTTCTTCAGTCTGAGCAGTCCACGTGCTTGAAATTGCGCTATAAAATGCCCTGATCTACGAATGCTTTGAAAGGACTGTACAGTCCTTTTGATCCAAGGGCATGAGTTTTAATTTACTGAGTTGATCCCACCGATGTCGATTGCAGAACTCCTCCATGCCCGTTATGGCACCAGTCAACACCCTCTGTCGGGCCTTGGTGCCCAAGAGCTTCATGCATTGCAAAACCAAACTTTTGAAACTTTGCTCTCGCATCGTTCGGTGCGTGCCTTTGCTGACCGTCCGGTGCCCGCGCACACCCTTGAGATGATGGTGGCAGCGGGTCAGTCTGCCTCCAACTCGTCGAATTTTCAGACCTGGAGTGTTGTGCATGTGACCTCTCCAGAGAGAAAAGCACGCCTCAATGCCGTCTCTGGAAGGCAAAAGAGCATTGAGACCTGCCCCTTATTTTTGGTTTGGATCGCCGATTTGGCCAGGCTCAGGGCCTTGGGTGAGCAGCGCCAAGTACCCCACGAGAGTCTGGACTATTTGGAGTCCTTCTTGGTGGCCAATATCGATGCCGCTTTGGCCGCTCAAAACGCGACAATTGCAGCAGAAGCTACCGGTCTTGGGGTCGTTTATATAGGCGGTATTCGCAATTCGGCCGATATCGTGGCCAAAGAGTTGGGTTTACCATCTTCGAGCTTTGCGTGTTTTGGCATGTGTGTGGGTTACCCTGATCCAGAAAAGCCCGCGAGCATCAAACCCAGGTTGCCCATGTCAGCTGTTCTCCATCAAGACCAGTACGACTCCAAAGCCTTCGAGCAAGCAACCCGCGAATACAACGCGATCATGAACCGTTTTTACACCGAACAAAACATGAAGACCCCGGGCGACTGGGACCTTCACACCTTGAGTCGGGTCTCAGGCGACAAAGTGCTTCGTGGCCGTGAACATCTAAAGAAACATGTGAAAGACCTTGGGTTTGTACTCAAATGATCAGGTGCGCAATTCGTAGAAAGCCGGTATCGTCATAAAAGCACCATAAATCAATGATTTACGCGTAAAAATAGCCGACGTGTCATATTTCGTGTCATTGTCCAAAAGTTGCATATTGCAACTGGCGAGGTGAAAACATAGTTTTTTAGGTTTTGACCCCTGAATTTTGACCCCAAAACTTCAATGACACGCTTGGGGCTCGAATAGTGGAGGGCGGAAGTTCGACTCCACGAGCGGATGCTGAACTTTGAAATCCTGTTTGTTCGACTCCCGCGCTGGTGCCTGAACTGCACAGTAAGATAATCAACTGGAGAAATGCTGGTTTTTGATCATGCAGTTGCAAGCTGTAAGTTGACTTTTTTACCCAGTGCTGCAGCAGCACTGGCGAGAGTGGTAAGGGTTAGGCTTGCATCGTTTTCATCAAGCAATCTATTTAATGCAGCGCGGCTTGTGTGCATGCGTTTAGCAAGCTCAGTTTTGGTCAATTTCTGAGCTTTCATTTCTTGGTCTATCTGCCAAGCAATAACTCTTTTCAGCGCAACAGCAGTGCTGGACTCAAGCAGGGATTCCTCTTGCAAAAAATCATCAAAACTCGACCCAATGTTTTTCTTTGACATATCATTTCCTTTTTAAGATTTTGAGTCGGTCTTTAGCAAGATCCAAGTCTTGCTTTGGCGTAGCTTGCCGCTTCTTGATAAACCCATGAAGAATCACCATGCTGGATCCCTCGTGGCAAAAGAGTATTCAAGCAATTCGGTTTTCAAGTTTGATCCTGATCTCCCAAATCCCACCTTCTAGATGCCTGACCAAAGGCATGCCCAGAGGCCAACCGAATTGAACTGTTTTGATGTCTTCCCCCATGACTCTTCGCTCTGTAGCAGACAGAGCTTTAAGCCATTCGCGCACAGGCTCGTTGTCATTATCTGATCTGAAGAAACTTGCGTTTAATATCGGTTTCATACTCCATGTGTACCATTTTTGATGCGTTTTGTCGGGTGTTGAATGAGCTGAAGTTGAATGATCTGAAATTTTGCTTCCGGTATTCGACGACCCCTTAGGAACTCGAACTTTGGAATTCTTCAGCCCTGAGATTGGCTTGTCTTAGAGTTCCATTGACTGTTCCAACCTTGACCTCTTTATCGTTAGGAACAACGCAGCCCTGATCGCTGCGTCTCATTACGATATGACTTCAAGATTAGCGTGAGATGATAAACCCAAGTTTTTGAAGCGCTTTCACAATATCCGCCCCGGAGAGCCCTAGAAATTTAGGCATGTTCAACTTCAAAAGTTGTAACAATTGGGTGTGAGCGATTGGTTATTGGAAACTCTTCAAGGTATAACCTTGTCGCATCTTTTAAGTTTGAAACGGCCTCTTGGTATGTATCACCTTGAGTTGTGGTTCCTGTTTCAGGGTTTAGAGCAATATAACCACCTTCCTCAGCCTCAGTAATGATGGCAGTCAGTAACATGAATATCTCTTTATTTCGGTAATTACGGTATGTAGGATTTGTAAGCCTGAAGTGAGCTTAAGGCTAGAGCAATAGTGGTTTGATGTAAAACCAATAGAAACTTTAAAGTCTCGGATTAACAG
>JBAXNB010000010.1:0-33143 GCA_037134015.1 Betaproteobacteria bacterium
GCCGTGGCCAAACCTTGAACAATCGATCTTCTAGAAATCATGGTGTTTTTCTTTCATAAAGTTTAACTTTAGACTACAGCAAGGGACACAAATTCGCCATAGGTAAAAATCCCGTGTTGGGACAGGATTTGATGTGCCGTGCCTTTTGAAACAAAGGACGCAATCAAAATATCTCTAAAAAGAGTATTTTAGTATCGATTTGATGACCATAGCTCGAATATACCCCAATTCACTTCACATGGTGAAAAACGATGGGGTTCACCAAGCATGGCGCTCGTTGTCGGGAAATGATCCCTCTTTGACCGCCAACACGTAAGCTCGCATTGCATCTTCTATGCTGTGGTGGTCTTGCAAAAAGTTCCTGACAAATTTGGGCATTTTCCCAATCCCAGCACCCAACATGTCGTGCATCACCAAGACTTGGCCAGAAGTCACATTGCCCGCACCAATCCCAATGGTGGCGCAAGACTTGAGGGCTTGAGTGACTTTGGATGCCAAATCCTTGGGAACCATTTCTAAAACCAACATGCACGCGCCTGCTTGCTCAAGTTCTGTTGCGTGTTTGAGAAGGATGCCTGCTGCTTGCTCATCGCGCCCCTGCACCTTGTAGCCCCCGAGAGCAAAAACCGTTTGAGGTGTGAGGCCCAAGTGAGCACAGACCAAGACACCTCGCTCGCTCAAGAATTGAACCGTTTCATTGGTCCAGCCCCCGCCTTCCAACTTGACCATGTGGGCCCCTGCTTGAAGCAACTGCGAGGCACTTTGCATGGCCTGATCTTTAGAGATTTGATAACTCCCAAAGGGCATGTCGGCAATGATCCATGCGTTGTTTTCGCTTGCCTGTACACCCTTCACCACAGAACGTGTGTGGTAGACCATGTCTGCCAAAGTCACGCTCAATGTACTGTCTTGTCCTTGGCTTACCATGCCCAGTGAGTCCCCTACAAGCAAACTATCGACCCCAGCGCGATCAGCCAAAGCGGCAAAGGTTGAATCGTATGCGGTGAGCATTGCTATTTTTTCACCGCTTGCATGCATTTGCATTAATCGATGTAGGTTCATGGTTCAAGGTCCATTGAAATGAAGCCCCGTTCAAGTCAAGACAAGAACAAAGGTCATCAAACTCAAAAATTGTGAAAGAATACGAATTGGACTCACAATTATAGGTGGAGTCTCACAAAAAGCCTTTATGCCCCATTCCATTGCATCTCTTCACTTGAATTACGCCCTTGAAGACCATTGCACCGTCTTAAGACACGCCCATTCGGGGCCCTTAAGGGTGCTAAAAAGTCTTTACCCTGAGGGCAAGGGCATTTGTCACAACATCCTGATACACCCCCCAAGTGGTCTGGTGGGGGGAGATCTGCTGGATGTTCAAATTCAAGTCGCTCAAGGGGCCCATGCACTCATCACGACGCCAGGGGCCGCAAGATTTTTTGCATCCAAAGAACATACGGCCAAGCAAAAAACACGCGCCGTGCTTTCAAAAAACGCTCGGCTTGAATGGCTCCCCATGGAGACATTGGCTTACAGCGGCTGCTTGGGCGCCAACGAAACCATCTTTGAACTCGGTGAAGAAAGCATGCTGATTGCATGGGATGTCCTGTCACTTGGACTGCCCCATGCCCATCAAGCTTTTTTAGCAGGTCAATTTTCACAACACCTTGAAATCAGCCATCATTGGCTTGACAAAGGACTGATCCAAGCATCCGACCAAAGACTTCTTAACAGTGCGCTTGGGCTCAATGGCAAAAGCTGTGTGGCCAGCATGGTCCTGGCCAGTGGGACACCCTTGGACAAGGCCATCAAAGACCGCGCCATTGATTTGGCAAGGGAGCTCTGTCGTTCACAAAAAGAGGGGATCAACATGGGGGTAAGCTCCCCAAGTGAACACTTGATTGTGGTGAGATCGTTAAGCGATCAAGTTGAACCCTGTATGCAGGTTTTTCAAAAGATCAGAATGGCTTGGAGAACCGAGGTCTGGCAAACGGCCACCAACACGCCGCGAATTTGGCAGACCTGAAATCTGCCAATAGCATGGGTCCTCTTAGATGGACACCAATTGTCGAATCCCCTTGGTGGCCATGTCAGATCCTGGTCCTTCAACCAGGACTTGACCGCGCTCCATCACCAAATAGTGGTCGGCCAATTCTTCAGCAAAATCATAATACTGCTCACACAACAAAATAGCCATGTCGCCCTTGCGGGCCAACTGTCTTATCACCCGACCAATTTCTTTGATGATGCTTGGCTGGATACCCTCCGTGGGCTCATCCAAGACCAACAATTTCGGTCCACTTGCCAAGGCTCTTGCGATGGCCAACTGTTGCTGTTGTCCGCCCGACAAATCCCCTCCTCGCCTGTGGCGCATTTGATGCAAAATTGGAAAAAGCTCAAACAACTCATTGGGAATGGGTGTGTTGCCGGGTCTTGAGGCCAAACCAATTTTCAAGTTATCTTCGACGGTCAATCGATTAAAAATCTCACGACCTTGAGGCACGTAACCAATCCCCGCAATGGCTCTCTCATAAGGAGTTGCCTTGGTGAGATCCACACCATTGAGCTTGATGCTGCCTTCTCTGATGGGAACCAAGCCCATCAAGGACTTGAGCAAGGTCGATTTGCCCACACCGTTGCGCCCCAGCAAGACAGTGATCTTGCCGGCACTAGCACTCACACTCACACCGCGCAAAATATGCGAGCCACCGTAATATTGATGAACGTTGGAGATTTGTAGCATCTTTAGCGTCCCAGATAGACTTCAATCACTCTGTCATCGGCTTGCACCTGATCGAGGGTACCCTGGGCCAACACACGTCCATCGCAAAGCACGGTGACCACATCTGAAATTCTTTTGATAAAACTCATGTCGTGCTCCACCACCATCAAAGAGTGCTTGCCCTTGAGTGATAAAAAGAGCTCTGCTGTTCTCTCCGTCTCTTGATCCGTCATTCCAGCAACGGGCTCGTCCAAAAGCAGCAATTTAGGATCCTGCATGAGCAGCATACCGATTTCAAGCCACTGCTTTTGACCATGACTTAAATTTCCTGCTTGCCGATTCAAGTCCTCTTGAAGTTGAATGGTTTCAATCACCTCAAAGAGACGATCCTTTTGTTCATGCGTCAATTGGAAGAAAATGGATGCACCAACACCTTTATCTGTTTTAAGCGCAAGCTCTAAATTCTCCCAAACACTCAGGTATTCAAAAACCGTAGGCTTTTGAAATTTTCTACCAATGCCCAAAGTAGCAATTTCAGGCTCTGAGTAACGAAGCAAATCGATCGTACTGCCAAAAAAGACTCGCCCACTTTGTGGCTTGGTCTTGCCCGTGATGATGTCCATCATCGTGGTCTTGCCAGCCCCATTGGGTCCAATGATGCACCTGAGCTCCCCCAAGCCCATGTCAAATGTCAGGTTGTCAATGGCCTTGAAACCATCGAAACTGACATTGACATCTTCCATGTACAAAATTCGACCATGAGCAACATCCAACTCACCAGCTTGGTGAATCCTAGAATAACTCGCAACCCGTCCCCCCGAGGCAGACTCCTTCTCTTTAAGAAGCTGATGGTCTTGAAAGCGTTTTGAGCCTTCCTCCAATAAATCTGGGGTCATTTTGACTCCCCCTTATGGGCTCGCAATTGACGCCAGATACCCACCACGCCGTTTGGCAAATAAAGGGTGACGCCAATGAACAATGCACCAAGGAAGTACAACCAAAACTCTGGAGCAGTCACCGTCAACCAACTCTTAAAACCGTTGACTAAAAATGCGCCAACAACAGGCCCGATCAATGTGCCTCGCCCGCCAACCGCGGCCCATACGGCCATCTCAATAGAGTTGGCTGGGCTCATTTCGCTGGGGTTGATGATGCCCACTTGAGGCACATACAAAGCACCTGCAACCGCACAAATCACAGCCGATAAAACCCAAATACATAGCTTGTACGATAAGGGAGAATAGCCAGAAAACATGACCCGACTTTCAGCGTCTCTGATCGCCTGCAAGACACGACCAAATTTACCGTTCATCAGCCAACGTGACAACAAGAAAATACCCAACAAGAAAGCGCCTGTGATGACAAAGAGCACCATGCGTGTACTGGGCGTAGCGATCGCAATGCCTAAAATTCTTTTGAAATCGGTGAAGCCATTGTTTCCTCCAAAACCGGTCTCATTTCTAAAGAACAAAAGCATCGCCGCATAGGTCATGGCTTGGGTGATGATGGAAAAGTAAACCCCTTTGATCCTCGATCTGAATGCAAAATAACCAAAAACAAAAGCGATGAAACCTGGCACCAAAACAATCAGCACCAAGGTCGCAAAAAAGCTATCACTGAAATACCATTGCCAGGGCAAGGACTTCCAGTTCAAAAAGACCATGAAGTCAGGCAACTCTGATTTGTAATTGCCATCGGTGCCAATTTGCCTCATCAAATACATGCCCATGACATAGCCACCGAGAGAGAAAAACAGACCATGTCCCAGCGACAAAATGCCTGTGAATCCCCAAATCAAATCCATGGCCAAAGCACAGATGGCATAGCACATGATTTTGCCAATGAGCGAGACCAGAAAATCACTCATGTGGAGCCAATGTGTGGGCGGCAAATACACATTCATGATGGGGGCCAAAACAGCTATGAAAATCGCAACAAGAAAAAATGCTGACCATGCTGGCGCACTTAAAAGTGGCTTTTGAGTTGGAACATGAAGTGCGCTCATCTTATGCCTCAGCACTTCTTCCCTTCAAAGCAAAAAGACCTTGTGGACGTTTTTGAATGAAGATGATGATGAGAACCAAAACTGCTATTTTTGCAAGCACCGCGCCTGTCAAGCCCTCCAATAACTTGTTGAGCACCCCTAAACCCAGTGCCGCGTAGACCGTGCCCATCAGTTGACCCACCCCCCCGAGGACCACCACCATGAAAGCATCCACAATGTAGCCTTGCCCCAAATCTGGTCCCACATTGCCAATTTGACTGAGCGCGCATCCTGCCAAGCCCGCAATGCCTGAACCCAAAGAGAAGGCGTAGGTGTCGATACGCGCTGTGTTGATGCCCATGCAAGAAGCCATGGGT
Source organism: Betaproteobacteria bacterium (assembly GCA_037134015.1). Taxonomy (GTDB): domain Bacteria; phylum Pseudomonadota; class Gammaproteobacteria; order Burkholderiales; family Burkholderiaceae_C; genus Limnohabitans. Next base: position 5,081 of record JBAXNB010000010.1, read on the forward strand.
CGGTTTTGAGTAACGCCTCGCACAAACAGGCCCAACCTTGTTTGACCAATCAACAAGGCCATTGAAATCAAAACCATGAGCGCAAACACAATGATGATCATCCGGTTCCATGGCAGCGTCAAATTGGAGAGCAACTCAAGCCCACCACTCATCCAAGATGGATTTTCAACAGCAACATTTTGTGCACCATACAGGGTCCTAACCCCTTGCATCAAAGCCAAACTGATGCCCCAAGTGGCGAGCAGCGTCTCAAGGGGCCTACCGTACAAGTGCCTTAAGATCACTTTCTCTAACATGGCCCCTACCAAAGCCGCTGCTAAAAAAGAAGCGGGCAATGCGGCCAACAAATAGAAATCAAAACCCTCGGGCCAATAGGTCCTGAAGGCAACTTGAACAGAGTAGGTGGCATAGGCACCGATCATCATCAACTCTCCATGAGCCATGTTGATCACACCCATCAGACCGTAGGTGATGGCCAGGCCTAAGGCCACCAACAACAAAATCGACCCCAAACTCAAACCAGTGAAAAAGGTACCGATTCTCTCGCCCCAAACGAGTGAAGCCTTGATGTCTTTGATCGAAGTTTGAAGTTGCGCTTTGACCGTGTTGTCTTGCTCTTTGCTCAATTGCTGGTTCAAAAGCAACAAGGTATGTGGTGTTTTGCTCAATGCCAACACTGCAGCAGCCTCAAGTCGCTCTTTCACATCCTCACTAGCAATCGAGATGGCCGCCTTGGCCAAGGTCAAGTACTCTTTGACTTTTGAATTTTCCTCTTTACCCAGGGCCTTGAGCAGCAAAGCCATCTTTGTCACATCTGGCTCAAGCAACAAGGCCTTGGCTGCAGCAAGCCTTTGGGCATCTTCTTTGCTCAGGAGCTGCAGGGCAGCCAAAGCCGAATCCACCTCAGAACGCATGCGGTTGTTGCTGGTCAGCGCTTGAAGATCGGCGGGCATGGTCTGGGCCTCACCCGTGACAGGATCGTAAGCAAGGCCAGCCTTGACCACCACGACCCAAGATGGTGAAACCATGACCTCGTCATCTGCCAATGCCTTTAAAAAATTCGCAGTCTTTTCATCTGCATCTTTTAGAGCCACTTGCAAAGCTTCAATCCTAGAATCGTTGTCTCCCGTGACCATCGCTTGCACTTGCTGCTTGCTCAAGGACCAAGCGGGTGAATGCCCAATGATGCAGAGCCATAAAAGCAAAACAATGCGTTTCATATTTTTTGTCTTATTTTAAAAAAGTGGAGGCCTAGGGCCTCCACTTTTAATCTCCTGAACTGTCATCGTGCACATTTTAATGCCGATCGAAGTACAATCCCTTACTTCTTCACTGGCTCGTCAGGCTTTTTGTCGTTGCCTGCAATGTAAGGGCTCCATGGCTTGGCTTTGACGGGGCCGGGTGTCTTCCAGACCACATTGAATTGACCATCGGCCTTGACTTCACCGATGAACACAGACTTGTGCAAATGATGGTTTTTCTCATCCATCTTTGATTGGATGCCACTAGGCGCTGTAAATGTTTGTCCAGCCATGGCTGCAATGACTTTGTCCACATCGGTTGACTTAGCTTTCTCTACCGCTTGTTTCCACATTTGGATACCAATGTAGGTGGCCTCCATTGGATCGTTGGTCAAAGGCTTGTCTTTGTGACCAGCAATGCCCTTGGCTTTTGCATAGTCGCTCCATTTTTTAATGAACGCATCGTTGGTTGGATTTTTGATGCTCATGAAGTAGTTCCATGCAGCAAGGTGTCCCACCAAAGGCTTGGTGTCTACACCACGCAACTCTTCCTCACCCACTGAGAAAGCTACAACTGGCACGTCCTTGGCTTTCAAACCCGCGTTGCCCAATTCTTTGTAGAAAGGCACATTGGAGTCACCATTGATGGTGGAGACCACGGCAGTCTTTCCACCCGTAGCAAACTTCTTGACATCAGCAACAATGGTTTGATAATCTGAATGACCAAAGGGAGTGTACTTTTCGTCAATATCAGACTCTTTCACGCCCTTGCTCATCAAGTAAGCACGTAAAATTTTATTGGTTGTACGTGGATAGACATAGTCCGTCCCAAGCAACACCCAACGCTTGGCGCCGCCGCCGTCTTTGCTCATCAAGTAATCAACCGCAGGAATCGCCTGCTGATTGGGCGCTGCACCTGTGTAAAACACATTCTTGCTGAGCTCTTCGCCTTCGTATTGAACGGGATAAAACAGCAGGCCATTGAGCTCTTCAACCACAGGGAGAACTGATTTTCTTGAAACAGAGGTCCAGCATCCAAAGATCACTGAAACTTTATCTTGCGTCAACAATTGCTTTGTTTTTTCAGCAAACAAAGGCCAGTTTGAAGCAGGATCGACAACTACAGGCTCTAATTTCTTACCTAAAACACCACCCTTGGCATTGATCTCATCAATGGCCATCAGCACCGTGTCCTTCAACACCGTTTCAGAAATTGCCATCGTGCCGGAGAGGCTATGCAATACACCGACCTTGATCGTATCTGCTGCACTTGCAGGCAAAGTCATTAACAATGAACCCGTGACCAACGCCGTGGCACTGGCCAAGGCCTTTAGATGATGTCGTCTGTTGAACATTTAATTTGCTCCAATTCATAGATAGGTTAGGAAAGTTGAAATTAGCTTTCACATCTCCCATTCGCAAGCCGCGTGCCACATGGATCTGGCTTCTGAACCCTAATGACGCACCAAACCGCCCAGTTCAGACAAGACAACAGTTCTTCATGCACCCAAATAATGCATACCTTGGATAAATGGCACCTTTATAGGGCGTAAATCTTATCTGAGCTCAGTTCTTGAGGCACACAAGTTGCGTCATAATTAATCCATCGACTACCTGATTTGGAAGACACATGGAACTGACGCCCCGTGAAAAGGACAAACTTTTGATTTTTACAGCTGCGCTGTTGGCCGAAAGGCGAAAGGCACGCGGGCTCAAACTGAATTACCCTGAGGCCGTGGCCTTCATCTCTGCCGCCATCATGGAAGGCGCCCGAGATGGTAAAACTGTTGCTCAGCTCATGAGCGAAGGACGAGCGATTTTGTCCAAGTCCGATGTCATGGATGGCATTTCAGAGATGATTCCAGATATACAAGTCGAAGCGACCTTTCCTGATGGAACCAAATTGGTGACCGTTCACCAGCCCATCATCTAAGAACCCCAACATCGATCCTTTTCACCCCCATCCTCACTTCATCAAGACCCATCATGACGCCAGGTGAATTACTCATAGACGAGGGACATCACGTCCTCAACCCCAACCGAAGAACAAGCACTTTGGTCGTTCAAAATGCTGGAGACAGACCCATTCAAGTTGGATCTCACTATCACTTTGCTGAAACCAACGCTGCGCTGAAGTTTGACAGAAACTTGGCCAAAGGTATGCGCCTGAACATCGCCTCGGGCAATGCGGTGCGCTTTGAACCAGGGCAAGAGAGAACCGTCGAGTTGGTGGATTATTCAGGAGACCGAAAGGTTTATGGATTTCGCGGCATGGTTCAAGGAGCGCTTTGATGGCTATTATTGATAAACGCGCCTATGCTGAAATGTTCGGCCCCACTGTGGGAGACCGCGTACGTTTGGCCGATACCGATTTGATCGTTGAAGTAGAACAAGACCTGACCCTGCGATCTGGCGGCTATGGAGAGGAAGTTAAATTTGGAGGTGGTAAGACCATCCGAGATGGCATGGCCCAGTCTCAACGCACTCGAGAAGAGGGTGCCATGGACACGGTTTTGACCAACGCACTGATCATTGATCACTGGGGTATCATCAAAGCAGATATTGGTTTAAAAAACTCAAGAATTGCTGCCATTGGAAAAGCGGGCAACCCTGACACTCAGCCCGGCATTGATATCATCATTGGCCCTGGCACAGAGATCATCAGCTGCGAGGGCATGATTGTCACTGCTGGCGCCATCGATACGCACATCCACTTCATTGCGCCCCAGCAAATAGAGGAGGCACTTTGTAGCGGTGTCACCACGATGATTGGTGGCGGAACTGGGCCAGCCACCGGCACCTTCGCAACCACCTGTACACCTGGGACTTGGAATTTAGAGCGCATGCTTCAAGCCGCGGATGCTTTCCCCATGAATTTGGGCTTCCTCGGCAAAGGCAATGCGTCCTTGCCCCAACCGCTAAAAGAGCAAATCGATGCGGGCGCTATCGGACTTAAACTCCATGAAGATTGGGGAACCACCCCTTCAGCCATTGACAATTGCCTGTCGGTGGCTGAAGACACGGACACCCAAGTTGCCATCCATACCGACACCTTGAATGAATCTGGTTTTGTGGAAGACACCATTGCAGCGTTCAAAGGGCGCACCATTCACACCTTTCACACCGAAGGTGCAGGGGGCGGTCACGCTCCAGACATATTGAAGGTGGTTGGGGAAGCCAATGTCTTACCTTCGTCGACCAACCCCACCCGACCCTACACCATCAACACCTTAGATGAACACGTCGACATGTTGATGGTCTGCCATCACTTGGATGCCTCCATCGCGGAGGATCTTGCATTTGCAGAAAGTCGCATCCGTGGAGAGACCATTGCCGCTGAGGACATCTTGCACGACTTGGGCGCCATCAGCATGTTCAGCTCAGACAGCCAAGCCATGGGCCGAGTGGGAGAAGTGATCATGCGGTGCTGGCAAACTGCTCACAAGATGAAACAACAAAGAGGCAAACTGCCCTTGGACACAGACAGGCACGACAACGAACGCGTCAAACGCTACATCTCCAAACTCAGCATCAATCCAGCGATAGCGCACGGTATCAGCCATGAGGTGGGAAGCATTGAGGTCGGAAAATGGGCCGACTTGGTTTTTTGGAAACCTGCTTTTTTTGGCGTCAAGCCGTTTTTGATCATGAAAGGTGGCTTCATCGCCATGGCAGCCATGGGGGACCCAAATGCATCCATTCCCACCCCCCAACCCGTGCACTATCGACCCATGTTTGGCGCCTTTGGTGGCGCAATCTCCAAAGGTTCATTGAGCTTTGTTTCAAAATCTGGTTTGGCCAACGGCATCAAGGATCGCTTTGGCTTACAAAAAACCTTGTGTGCTGTGCACAACATTCGAGGCATCGGTAAAAAAGACATGGTCCGAAACGATTACGCACCCAAGATGGACATCGATGCTCAAAGCTATGAGGTGCGTGCTGACGGACTCCTGCTCACCTGTGAGCCGGCAAAAACCCTGCCCATGACTCAACGCTATTTTTTGTTTTGAAAAAAATGTATGCATCGGCGCTGCTGAACCACTCATGATCTACTACACCAAAGTCCTCAAAAGCGGACATGGGCTTGCCAAGACCTTGCTGGAACGAGCGCCCAACATTTCATTGGATTGGGATCTCAGACAAAGAAGTCGGTTTGAAACGACCAACTCCCTAGGTTGCCAAGTTGGTGTGGTCATTCCTCGAGGGCAAGTCCTCAGAGGTCAAGATGTTTTGGTGGGTGAAGATGGTTCTTTTTTAAAAGTCTTGGCCAAGGATCAGCCTGTTTTAAGAATTACCTTTTGTGCTGAACATGGCTCTGTCTTTGATTTGACGCGAGCGGCCTACCACTTGGGCAACCGACACGTCCCCATCGAATTGAGACAAGGGTATTTGCAAATTGAACCCGATCATGTTTTGGCAAGCATGCTTGAGCAGATGCATTTGATCGTTCATGAAATCACTGCACCCTTTGAGCCCGAAACTGGGGCGTACTCTGAGGAAAGCAAACTTGGCCATGGCCATGGCCATGGCCACGGACATGCGCACACTCACCAGCATGGCCTCAAGTCCGATCATGATCACCACGGACAAGACACAAAAGCATGATTTCTTCAGGTCACTCAGCAAGTGCCTTTCTTTTGCTTTTGCAATTGGCCTCACCCGCTCTACCCGTTGGCGGATTCTCCTATTCAGAAGGACTTGAGAGCGCCGTGGATTTGGGATGGGTCAAGGACGAATCAAGTGCCAAGGTATGGTTGATGGATCAACTCGATTTGATACAAGCCAGAAGCGAAATGCCCCTGTTCCATGAGGCCATTCAGGCTTGGCGAGCATTTGATCAACATCAATTGATCGACTTAACGGCTTGGACGCTTCAAACGCGAGAGACCTTTGAGGTCAAGCTTCAAACCCAACAAATGGGGCGCTCCTTGCTGATATGGTTGAAAAATCAAAACATCATGGACACTGAAAAAATCGAATTTTGCAAAGAGCTACCACCCACTTGGCCGATCGTTTTTGCTCTTTGTGTGAGCCAAGAGGACATCTCTGTTGAAGATGGCTTGATGACGTTTGCCTTCAGCTGGGCAGAGAACATGGTGCAAGCCGCTATGAAAGCCGTCCCACTGGGTCAAAAGAGCGGTCAATCCATTTTGACCGCCATCACCCAAGAAATTCCAATGGCTGTGCGAAAAGCCATGTCCACACCCCGTCACGCGCGTCAATCCTTTGCGCCTCATTGGGCCATCTTGTCCTCCCAGCACGAAACACAATACTCGAGACTTTTTAGATCATGAGCTCCATGCACAACATCAAAAACAGAACACACAAATTACCCCCTTTACGTGTGGGCATTGGCGGGCCTGTTGGGTCGGGCAAAACAACGCTTTTAGAGATGCTTTGCAAGGGTATGCGAGAGCAGTATGACTTGGTGGCCATCACCAACGACATCTACACCAAGGAAGACCAGCGCCTTTTGACCATCAGCGGTGCCTTGCCCCCAGAAAGAATCATGGGCGTGGAGACGGGGGGCTGCCCGCACACAGCGATCCGAGAGGACGCCTCCATCAACCTAGAAGCCATTGACCGCATGCTTGAGAGCTTTCCCAACGCGGACATCGTTTTCATTGAAAGTGGAGGGGATAACTTGGCGGCGACCTTCAGCCCGGAATTGAGCGATCTGACACTCTACGTGATCGATGTGGCTGCGGGGGAGAAAATCCCTAGAAAAGGTGGCCCAGGCATCACAAAAAGTGATTTGTTGGTGATCAACAAAGTCGATTTAGCCCCTCACGTTGGCGCAAGCCTTGAGGTCATGGAGTCGGACACAAAAAGGATGCGTCAAACAGATCAAGGTATCAAGCCTTATGTGCTCTCTAACCTTAGAACTCTACAAGGTTTAGAGCAAATCATCGAATTCATCGAAATGAAAGGCATGCTCAAATGAGCACCCAAGGATGAACTTGCCTCGGATGAAGCCTTGAATCACGTTTGAAGCTCCTCGGCGGTGACAGACACTTCGAGTTCGTGCTCCCCGCCGCCACGTATAACGCCTCTCAAAGGCGATACATCACCAAAATCGCGCCCAAAACTGAGTCGCACATGACTAACGTCAGCCACCATGTTGTTGGTCGGATCCAACTCCAACCACTCACCGGGTATGCCTGGGCAATACAAGGCCACCCAAGCATGAGAGGCGTCTGAGCCTCTTAATTTCTTTTGTCCAGCAGGCTGTTTCGTGAGCAGATAGCCACTCATGTATCTAGCACTCAAGCCCAAGCTTCTAAGGGCAACAAGCATGATGTGGGAGAAATCTTGACAAACCCCCTGGCGTTGATCAAACGCTTGCCAGACTGGCGTACTGACTTCAGTCGATTTAGGTGAATAGGTGAAATCTCTATAAATTCGTTGAGACAACTCGATGGCGGCGTGGGTGATCGCTCTACCAGGATAGAACGACTCGAGTGCATAGCTTTTTATTTTTGCGACGAAAGGCGTGTAAGTGCTTGGAAAAATGAACTCACTGACTGGCAAGTACTTTTTACCTGAGGCATAACTCAAAGCATTGCGCACCTCTTCCCACGTCAAATCAACGGCATCCAGCACATCTTGTGACAATTCGTGGGTCAAAACTTGGCAGCAAGCGGTGACCGTCAAGTGTTCATGCGCCTTTTGAAATGAAAAGAAGTCTCTTTTGTTACCAAAGGAGTCTAGATGTTCGTGATGCGCATCAGGCGTTGGGGATATCAAAAGGCGGGTGTCCAAGACTTTTTGAAAAGCATTCTCTAGGGGTCTTAAATAGGCCAAGTGGTGTGCAAGTTGCACTTCACTTTCATAAATGCATTTGGTCTCATGCTCAACTCGAATGATCTTCATGAGGCGAACCTTTGCTCCTTGATGTGCGCGAAATATCTGGCACTCAACTCATCAGACAAAATTTTTCCAGCTTGCGCCACCCTCTTGCTGAATGAGATCACCTCAAAGGCACCCTCAATGGGCATACAACTCTTGATCAGTTGGCTGTAAATATCGATTTCCGAATCGGTATTGGGCAAAAAATGGATTTCTTGCTGGAGTTCATTCAATATCCAAACGATGGCTCTTGGGTTCGTGTCGTCCAAAATCAAAAGCTCTATCAAGGAGTCCATATCTTGGTAACTTTGGTAGCGCGTGCGGTAGGTGATGGTGCTGTCAAAAAGTGCGAGCAGCATGTCAAACCCTCGGCTGTTCAAAGCACCCTTGTTGAGAAAGAACGTGCTCAAGGTTTCTGCCAAATGGATCAAGCGCTCAATCAAACGGCCGATGGTGAGCATTCGCCATCCCAGATCTCTGGTCATGCGATCAGATTGCAAACCCGTGAGCGCAGCCAACTGTAAGCCCAAGTTGTCAAGTGCCTCAAGCGCCACAATCAATGACTTTTCCTCAATGGACCTTTGCTCACCCAAGCGCGACTCAAGGGTGGTCTTCATGGTGCTCGCTAAGCGCGAATGATCACTGGGCAAACGATCCCGCACCAACTTCAAATTGCTGTCGATGGCTTGAAGATAAAACCCCACGCTGTAGGCATCTTTTGAGATCAAACTGGCGATCAGCGTGCGCGTAAAAACTTTTGGCGATTTAGACAAAGTCGGTGCATCTGCAGAAATCAAACCTGAACGGATGGTGAGTTCACTGATGGCATCTTGCAAGGCCAAAACATTGTCCTCTCCTGAAATGCTTGCAACCAACAAAGACTCTTTTGCCAAACGGGTCAAGGACTCCGAGCGTTCAGTGTATCGACCCAACCAAAACATGTTCTCTGCAGTACGGCTAGAGATCAAAACCCCGCCCTGAGAGGGCAGTCCGTCGTTGCGCTTGACCCGTTGAGGTAACATTGAAAAGGTATCCACTTCTTCCAGCGTTGAAACCCATGTATCCAATGTGCTTCCGCCTCTTTGAATAGAGACCATTTCATTTTCATCACTAGAGATTCGTGTCATCGCCCCAGGCAAAATCTCCCATGTGCCGTCTGTATTGGCCATGGCATAGACCCTTAGCATTGAAGTGCGGGGGGTGAACTGGTTGTTGCTCCAACTCATGGCTTGAGAAAATTTGAGGAAATTTTGCGCAGTATAGATTTCTGGACGAGCAGCGATCCGCTCCCTTAGCAAATCAAGTTGCTCTGCATCCATTTGCTCACCAATCATGGGCTCAAAATGAGGTCCAACACTTCCCGTGTAGGTCGGCTTGATGACTTGAGAGGCCAATTGAGGGCTCACATCTTTCCAAGCAGCCTGCTCACCACACCACCAGGTGTGCAAGGAGGGCATGAGCAATTTTTCACCCAACAACTTTTCTGCAATTCCAGGCAAAAATCCTTGTATCGCTGGCGACTCTAAGAAGCCCGTTCCCAAGGCGTTGGCAATCAACACATTGCCAGCGCGTACCACTTGCAACAAGCCTGGCACCCCTAAAGTGGAGTCGCCCTTTAACTCAAGGGGATCCAAAAACTCATCATCCAATCGTCTGAACAAACCGTGAATGGGTTGCAAGCCTTGAAGGGTTTTAAGATAAAGCCTTTGATCTCGAACGGTCAAATCTGCTCCCTCTACCAAGGGCAGACCCAAATATCTTGCAAGGTAAGCATGCTCAAAATAGGTCTCGTTGTAGGGGCCAGGCGTTAACAATGCAAATCGAACGGTTTCACTTTTAGCAATGGGCTTGGCCAGTTCGGTAAAGGTATCAAGAAGCCTTCTATAACTTGAGGCAATGTGTTGAACACGCAGTTGCCGAAAAGCTTCTGGAAAAAGTTTCGAGATGATCAGTCGATTTTCAAGCACATAACCTAAACCAGAAGGGGCTTGAGTTCTGTTTCCAATGACCCACCACTTCCCCTCCGGCCCTCTTGCAATATCAAACGCCACAATATGAAGGTAGATCCCTCCAGGCGGCTTGACTTGATGAACAGCGCGCAAATAACCAGGGTGCCCTTGAACCAAAGCTGCAGGCAAAAAACTTTCTTGCAGCAAGTTTTGCTCACCATAGATGTCTTTCAATATCTCGTTGAGCAACTGCGCTCGTTGCGCTAAGCCCTTAGAAATATGAGCCCACTCTTCTTGCTCAATCAGCAGTGGCAGTGGGTTCAAGGACCAGGGGCGACTTTGCCCTTGCTCTGCATCGTAGAGGTTGTAGCTGATACCATTTTGCTGAATAAAGCGAGCAACGATGGACGCACTCTCGGAGAGCTTTTTGATTTGTTGCTCCCCCAGGATCTTAAAGAAATCGATCCAATTTTGTTTTAAAGCACCATTTTTATCTGTGAATTCGTCATGGCGATCGGATTGATTTTTTGCAGTCAATGAGGCAATCAAGAGACGCAGATCTTCAGTTGAGAAAGATGCGTCTTTGTAGACTGATTTAGACAACGAACCAAAGGATTCACTCAAGGCTTGATTTCCAATTTATAAAACTCGATTATCCTTGGTTTCTTCGTAAATCAAGCGTGAATGGCAACTCTTGGCTTGGATAATTCCGCTTTAAATTCACTTTGCCAGGTGTATGTCCAAGTTTGGTGAAACGAGCCAGTCGGCGACTCTCGGCCTCGTAGGAGTTGATGGGGAATGAATCGTAATTTCTACCCCCCGGGTGGGTGACATGGTATTGGCAGCCACCCAAAGATTTCGAGAGACTGTTGTCAACTAGGTCAAAAGAAAGAGGGGCATGCATGCCAATCGTGGGGTGCAAGGCCGAAGGGGGTGCCCAAGCCTTGTACCTCACACCCAAAACATACTCACCGACAACCCCCGTTGGCTGCAAGGGGGCAACCCTTCCATTGACACTCACGCTGTAGCGGTTGTCGTTGTAGCCACTTAATTTCAATTCAAGCCTCTCAAGAGAGGAGTCGACATAGCGCACAGTTCCACCAGCAGAGCCCTCCTCTCCCATGACATGCCAAGGCTCCAGTGCTGTTCGAAGTGAGAGCTCAATGCCTTTGCTCTGTACCGATCCAATCATTGGAAATCTGAACTCAAAGTGCGGCTCAAACCATTCGACCTTGAATCCAAAACCGGCCTCATTGAGTTCAGCCAAAACATCAACAAAATCCATTTTGACAAAAGTCGGCAACATGAACCTATCGTGCAACTCGGTTCCCCAACGATGCAACCTGTTGGCACCATGTCCTTTGTAAGGCGTGCGCCAAAACCAAGCCACCAAAGCACGGATCAACAATTGTTGAGCCAAGCTCATCTGTGAATGGGGCGGCATCTCAAAGGCTCTGAGCTCGAGCAAACCCAGTCGACCTGTTGGCCCATCAGGTGAGTACAACTTGTCAATGCAAAATTCACTTCGATGCGTGTTTCCGGTGACATCCACCAAAATGTTTCGCAGCGCGCGATCAATCACCCATGGAGGACATTGCCCATACAATTGAACCTGCCTATCGATTTCAGCCAAAGCGATTTCCAACTCGTAGACCTGATCGTTTCTCGCCTCATCGATCCTTGGAGCTTGAGAAGTAGGACCCAAAAAGAGCCCCGAGAAGAGGTACGACAAGGATGGATGGTTGTGCCAAAAGGTCAACAAACTTGGTAGCAAATCGCCTCTTCTGAGAAACGGGCTGTCAGCGGTTGTTGCCCCACCCAAGACAAAGTGGTTACCTCCACCTGTTCCAGTGTGTCGACCGTCCATCATGAATTTCTCAGTCGACAATCCCGTTTCATGCGCGACTTTGTACAAAAATTCTGTGTTTTGCACCAACTCATTCCAAGTGTGTGCTGGATGGATATTGACCTCAATCACGCCCGGGTCTGGCGTGACTTGCAGGATTTTGAGCCTTGGGTCTTTAGGCGGCGGATACCCCTCTACAACGATTGGCATTTGCAACTCTTGCGCAGTGGCCTCGACTTGAGAGAGCAACTCCAAATAGTCATCCAACTTCACCAAGGGCGGCATAAAAACATAGACCACGCCCTTGTCTTGACTTAACAACTCGGCCTTTGGACCACTTGCTCTTCCAGGATTTCTCACCTCCACACACAAAGCCGTTCTGATCAACCAGTTAGCAGACTCCTGTGATCCGGGCAATCGATGGGACGCCTCTTCATCCAAGACATCGTTCAGCCCCAATGCCATTTTAAAGTAGGACGTTTGCATCACAACTTGAGGCGCGTTCTTGAAGGCTTGATGATCCCTTAAAGAATGGGTTTGATCGTATGGATCCAAATCAATTTGATAGGGATACTCTGACGCCTTGACCCATGGCAATGAGTCCAATGGCAATCGATAACCCATGGCGGAATCCCCTGGCATCAAAAACATCTTGTCGTCTCGGAAGTACCAAGGCCCTGATTGCCAATGGCTCAGCTGCCCCAAAGAATCCGATTTTTTGATGGGCAAGACGTAACCCACAACCGCATGGACACCTTGATTGAAAATTCTTCGAATGCGAGAACGCTCAAGCTCATCATCAATCTTTGAGTCCAACACATTCACATTCAAGGGTAATTTTCTTTCCCGCCACATGTAGTACCAAGCATCTTCATACCCTGGCGTGATGTACTCGGTACCCAAGCCAAGCCTTTGGCTCAAGTGATCGATAAAGACCTTCGCGTGAACTGGTGTGTATCGATGCTCATCGCGCTCATTTGCAATGAGACGCTCATTTTCCCAGCACGGTTGTCCATCGACTCGCCAATACAAAGACAAAGCCCAACGTGGCAGTTGCTCGCCTGGATACCATTTTCCCTGACCGAAATGCAAAAACCCACCCTTGCCATAGTGGTCCTTGAGCCTCTGAATCAATTGCGTTGAGTAAGCCCGCTTGGTTGGACCCAATGCATCGGTATTCCACTCCGCACCGTCACGGTCACTCACCGAAACAAAGGTCGGCTCCCCCCCCATGGTCAGTCGCACATCCAAGGAAGACATTTTGGCATCCACCGACTCACCTAAATTCAAAATCTCCTGCCACTGTTGACCCGAATAAGGCTTGGTGATTCTTGGTGTCTCCAACACACGAGTCACACTCATTTGGTGCGAAAATTCAACCTCGCACTCATCCAATGCACCAAAAATGGGCGATGCACCCGAAGGTTCAGGGGTACAGGCCACTGGAATGTGACCCTCACCGGCCAAAAGACCAGAGGTTGGATCCAATCCCACCCATCCTGCACCAGGCAGAAAAACCTCACACCATGCATGCAGATCGGTGAAATCGCTCTCGGCACCCGAAGGACCCTCCAAAGACTTGACATCGGGCTTGAGTTGAATCAAATAACCAGACACAAACCGAGCGGCCAAGCCTTTGTGCCTGAGCAAGTGCACCATGAGCCAAGCTGAATCTCTGCATGAACCTGAGCCTAACTCCAAGGTTTCCTCTGGAGATTGAACGCCTGGCTCCAATCGGATGGTGTAACTGACCTTCGTTTTGATCAGTTGGTTGACATGAACCAAATAATCGATGGTTCTCACCCGCTTGTCTGAAATCATCGCCAACAAACCCTTCAACAAAGGTCCAGGCTTGGACGTGGCCAAATAAGGTGCCAAGTCATGGCCAAGACGCTTTTCATATTTGAATGGATAGCTCTCAGCTTCTGGCTCCAAGAAGAAATCAAAGGGGTTGTAGACCGACATTTCTGCAACCAAATCAACGCAGATCTTGAACTTCTTGGTCTTTTCTGGAAAAACCAAACGAGCCAAATAATTTGCGTAGGGGTCTTGCTGCCAATTTAAAAAATGACTCTCTGGCTCTACCCTCAAGGAATAAGACAAGATGGGCGTTTTGCAATGGGCTGCTGGTCGCAAACGAACAACATGAGCGCCCAAATGGATGGGACGATCATAGGTATAAAGCGAAGCATGGTGCAGAGCAACTTGGATGGTCATGCGCTTAACAATGCAACTAATATGCCAAATCGTCCCGCAAGATGAGATCATTTTGACAAGCAAAGACTTTTAATGCACCTTTATGGTGATAATTAAAAAACAGGCCTCTTTATAGGCTTGAGGGCACAGGCTCTGAACGATGCCGTTGTTGACGGATACAAAAAATAAATCTTACGCCGTCAACCAAACCAGCTTCGAGTCTCAAATGACCCAGAAGAAATGGCATCGATATTGCTAGATATGCTGCATGCTCCATCCCAACGACATCAACCTTGTAGCACTCAACCGCTATGTGCCCTCAGGGGTTTTCTCTGGGTCGCTCGTTCAATTGTTGACGTATTTGCAAAATTCAAACTTCCGGCCTTGGAGGGTGAAATGTTTTGAAGCGGATTCAAGCCCCTTTGAAAGCTTGTGTCATCGGGCCCGTGCTCAAGCACACCAATGGACCGCGTCCTCCAAAGCTTTTGCTCCTTTTGACTGCACCTGCCTAAAAAGGCGCGAAGACAAAAAGGATTTTCATTCATGCTGAGCAAGTTCAAGCTTCCCTTTGATGAAATGGTTCTTGATGATTTGGATAGAAATTTCAAGAATCCCAATTTTTCTAGAGATCATTACAAAGAGTTTGCACTTTGGTTAGGAGCTCAGGGAGAGGATGTTCTCAAGGGCAAAAGAGAAGAGGCTGACTTGATGTTTCGCCGTGTAGGCATCACTTTTGCTGTTTATGGAGACAGTGGCGGCACTGAAAGAACCATTCCATTTGACATTGTTCCCAGAATATTCACGGCCAACGAATGGCATCGCTTGGAAAGGGGTCTCGTTCAACGCGTCAGCGCTTTGAACATGTTCTTGCATGATGTTTATCACGAACAACATATCCTCAAAGCGGGATTGATTCCAGCAGAACAGGTCTTGAACAACGTTCAATATCGAAAAGAAATGGTTGGCATAAATGTACCCATGCAAACCTATGCGCACATAGCGGGCATTGACATCGTTAGAGCGAACCATGGAGAAAATACTGGTGAATTTTTTGTGCTGGAGGACAATTTAAGAGTCCCTTCTGGGGTTTCATACATGCTCGAAAATCGCAAAATGATGATGCGGTTGTTTCCAGAACTCTTTGCCAAACACCGGGTTCAACCTGTTGCCCATTACCCGGACCTCTTGCTTGAAACCCTGAGGCATTGTGCACCCAGTCGAAATACAAATCCAACGGTCGTGGTCTTGACTCCCGGGATGTACAACTCTGCCTATTTCGAACACGCGTTTTTAGCCCAACAAATGGGGGTTGAATTGGTGGAAGGCAAAGACTTGGTGGTCAGCCAAGATCATTTACACATGAGAACCACTCAGGGGCTTAAAAAAATAGATGTGATTTACCGACGTGTGGACGACGACTTTCTAGATCCTGCCGTTTTCAGATCAGATTCCTCCTTGGGTGCAAGCGGATTGATGCGGGTGTATAAAGCCGGCAATGTTGCCATTTGTAATGCAGTGGGCACAGGCGTTGCAGATGACAAATCCATTTATCCTTATGTCCCAGAGATGATTAAATTTTATTTGAGCGAAGAGCCTATCATCTCAAATGTGCCGACCTTCATGTGCCGAAAGCCAGATGACTTGCAATACGTCTTGGACAACATGGCCTCCTTGGTGGTCAAAGAGGTGCATGGAGCAGGAGGATACGGCATGCTGGTTGGTCCAGCATCCACGAGACTGGAGATTGACGATTTCAAACAAAAAGTCAAAGCCAACCCAAGTGGTTATATCGCTCAGCCTACGTTGGCGCTGAGCACTTGCCCCACTTATGTAGGGTCTGGCATCGCCCCTAGACACATTGATTTGCGACCCTTTCTTCTGTCTGGCAAAGAGGTCCGAATGGCGCCTGGCGGTCTTACACGCGTTGCATTGAAAGAAGGTTCACTGGTTGTCAATTCCTCCCAAGGGGGTGGCACCAAAGACACTTGGATCTTAGAGCATTAAGAGTTAGATACGAGGACATTGACATGTTATCAAGAACGGCTGATCACCTTTACTGGATGTCTCGTTACACAGAACGCACAGAAAACACTGCACGCATGCTTGATGTGAACTACCAGATGTCACTCTTACCTCAAACACTTGAAGTGTCTGAAATGGCCTGGCGCGCCTTGCTCGAAATCTCTGAACTCACAGAACTTTTTGATCAAACGCACGAAGCGATCAACGCCAAAGCCATCATTGAATTCATGGTCAGCGATCTTGACAACCCCTCGTCCATCATGAGGTGCTTAGAGGCGGCCAGAGAAAATGCAAGAGCAGTCAGGGGCTCTATGACGACTGAACTTTGGGAGACGATCAACACCACTTGGCTTGAGGCGCAAAAGAAAATCAAAGCAGGTCTTTTGGACCATGCGCCTTCAGAGTTTTTTGAATGGGTCAAATTCAGATCCCACCAAACTCGAGGCGTTCAACACGGCACCATGATGAGAGATGAAGCCTACTCCTTCATTTGCCTAGGTTCTTTTTTGGAGCGTGCTGACAACACGGCACGCTTGCTGGATGTGAAGTCCCTCACAGCAGAAAACATGAAGGCTTTTCATCAGGACTCGGTCGATGATTTTTATTACTGGGCAGCCATTTTGCGTTCTGTTTCAGCTTTTGAGATTTATCGAAAAGCTTACCGAGATGTGATCACGCCAGAGCGAGTTGCTGAACTGCTGATCCTTAGAACAGACATGCCAAGGTCTTTGGTCGCTTGTGTTGCTGAAGTTGCAAGCCTTTTGGCACAGGTCAAGAACGCTCAATCAAGCACCACGCTGACCCAAACCAGAAATATCTTGGCAGAATTAAGAGACGAGAGCATCGAAGCCATCCTGGAGATGGGTCTTCACAATTATTTGAAGCTTTTTTTAGAGAAGATCAATCTCGTAGGTTATGGAATCAACCACGACTTTTTACTCTCAACTGAAGAGGTACCCGCATAACAACTCAAGCAATCCCTTCAAGATAAATGCTGACCTCGGCGATCAAGTTTTGGCATTTGCCACTCAAGGTCTGAAATGCCTCCTCTACAAGGGCTACCGAATGGAATTGATCATGCTGCAAATCTTGCTCAAGCTTGACGATGAAATCGACCATCGAAGCTTTCGCAAAAAGACCGATCATGCCCTTGTAGGCGTGAAGCTTCAAAAGAAGCTGTTGAATGTTTTTTTCATCCCATAAAACCTGCATTTCATGGAAGTCGTTTGCAACCGCTTTTTGATAATGACTCAGCAACTCGAGACTTTGTAGCTCTTCAAATCCAAATTCCTCGATTCTTTCAACATCCAATTCACTCATGACAACCCTTACTTGAAAACACCCATTGCTAGAACATTGAAGCGAAAGCTGATGCTCTTGCGCTTAAAAAAAGTGATTTGAATTTTCCTACCAATTCTTTGCTCTTGGTTCAAAACATTATGTCTCAAACTGGCTTACATCTTTTTGGTTTTTATCTGTTTTGAAATAGCAAATATATGTTTTAATGCTTGTTTGGACGATCCCATTGGCCTGACTTTTTTGCCCATGACACAGACCCTTTTAACACTACAAGGCATCACCAAGCGCTACCCTACTGTAGTCGCCAATGACCGGGTGTCTTTGGAGGTAAAAAAAGGTGAAATTCATGCCATTCTTGGCGAGAATGGCGCGGGAAAATCGACGTTGATGAAAATCATTTATGGCGCCGTCAAAGCCGACGAAGGCACCCTTCACTTCAACGGAAAACCCACACTCATCCGAAACCCGCAAGAGGCCAGACAACTTGGCATCAGCATGGTCTTTCAACACTTCAGTCTCTTTGATACCTTGAGTGTCGCTGAGAACGTTTGGCTAGGTTTAGACCGCAATTTGAGTCTCGCATCTGTCACAGAAAGAATTCAACAAACGGCCTCGAACTATGGACTGGATATCGACCCGATGCGCCCAGTTTATAGCCTGAGCGTGGGTGAGATGCAAAGGGTCGAAATCATTCGCTCCTTGCTGAACAACCCCCAATTGCTGATCTTGGATGAACCCACCTCGGTCTTGACGCCTCAAGCCGTGGACAAACTTTTTGCGGTCTTGAAAAAATTGGCCGCTGAAGGTAAAAGTATTTTGTACATCAGTCACAAACTTCATGAAATACGAGCTTTGTGCACTGCGTGCACGGTGCTGCGTGGAGGCGTCGTCACTGGCTCATGCAATCCTCAAAACGAATCCAATGCATCTTTGAGTCAACTCATGATTGGCTCCATGCCGCCTACACTGAGCGTTCGACCCCAAAGCCCTGGTGACGTGGCCTTGAGTGTGAAGGAGCTCACACTGTCGAAGTCCGACCCCTTTGGCGTTGACTTAAAAGAGATTCAACTTCAAGTCAGATCTGGAGAAATCTTAGGCATTGCTGGCGTATCAGGCAATGGGCAGCAAGAGCTGTTGTATGCACTCTCAGGAGAAGACACGCGTTCAGCCACTTCATCCATGGTTCTTTTCGGTCAAGAAGTTGGCAACTGGCCACCTCAAAGCCGACGCGAACTTGGGCTGCACTTTGTGCCAGAGGAGCGTCTTGGAAGAGGTGCTGTTCCCGAGTTGAGTTTGTCGCAAAATCTTCTTTTGACTCGAAAAGAAGCAGTCTCCCCCAACCTCGGCTGGCTGAACATGAAAACCCTTCAAGTTCAGGCACAAAACATCATCGACAGGTTTCACGTCAAAGCCTCTGGGCCCAGTGCCTTGGCCAGGTCTTTATCGGGTGGGAATTTGCAAAAATTTTTGGTTGGACGCGAAATCGATGCATCCCCACAACTGCTGATCATTGCTCAACCGACTTGGGGTGTTGATATTGGCGCTTCTGCACAAATCCGAGCGGCCATTTTGGCGTTGAGAGATGCGGGATGTGCGGTTTTGGTGGTCAGCGAGGAGCTTGACGAGTTGCTGGAGTTGAGCGATCGCCTGCATGTGATTGCAAACGGCAGGCTTTCGCCTTCCTTGACCCGACAAGAGGCCAATGTCAGTTTGATTGGCGCATGGATGAGTGGGTTGTGGCCCAAGCCCAATGTGGAGAGTGTCCATGCTGAAACTTGAACCTCGTGCACAAGCCTCCGTATTTTGGCGCTTTGCCTCCCCTCTTGTGGCCTTGCTGATCACGGTTTGTATTGGCCTGCTTCTTTTTACCGCCTTGGGCAAAGATCCCATCAAGGGTTTGAGTGTTTTTTTCTGGGAACCGATCAAAAGCGTTTACGCCCTTTCGGAGTTGTTGGTCAAAGCCACTCCCCTGCTGCTCATCGCTTTGGGACTGGCCGTTTGCTTTAGGTCCAATGTTTGGAACATTGGTGCAGAGGGTCAATTTGTCATGGGCGCCATCTTTGCTGCTGGTGTTGCCATTGAGGCCGATGCCTCAAGTGCTCAAAGTTATTGGGTCTTGGTCCTGCTTGCAGGCACCTTGGGTGGGATGTTTTGGGCCAGCATCACCGCTGCTCTTCGAGATTGGTTCAATGCCAGCGAAATATTGGTGAGTTTGATGCTGGTGTATGTGGCCATCATGGTGTTGAATTTTTTGGTGTTTGGGCCTTGGAAAGATCCCTTGGGTTACAACTTCCCCCAAACCAAAACATTTGACACCCTTGCACAAATTCCAAAACTCATCCCCGGCACTCGGGTCAACATTGGTGTGATCCTGACCCTTTTAGGCGTTGCGGGTTTATGGATTTTCTTGTTTCGTACCCATGCGGGCTTTGCTCAACAAGTCGGCGGGTTGGCTCCGCGTGCTGCTCGATTTGCAGGCTTTTCTTCTAGGCGAGCACTTTGGTTGGCACTCTTGTCCTCCGGGGCCACAGCCGGCTTGGCGGGTGCACTTGAAGTGGCGGGACCCTTGCGACAACTCACCCCCTTCGTGCCTGTTGGCTACGGCTTTGCCGCGATCATCGTGGTCTTTGTGGGCCGCTTGCACCCCATTGGCATGGTGTTTTCAGCCGTTCTCATGAGCATGTTCTACATTGGGGGCGAATTGGCGCAATCGCGTTTGGGGATGCCTCGATCCCTCACGGGTGTTTTTCAAGGTCTTTTGCTGTTCTCTTTGTTGGCATGCGACACCTTGATGATGTACAAATTAAGTTGGGCCAGAAAAGGACCTGCCGCACAGTCTCACGCCCTTGAGGGGGTGCCATGATGGAAACCTATGCACTTTTATGGGCTGCGACCATGAATGCGGGAACGGTGCTCGCCATTGCATCCTTGGGACTCTTGATCAATGAAAAGGCCGGTATTGTGAACTTGGGCGCTGAGGGCATGATGCTGTGCTCGGCCATAGCAGGATTTGCATGCGTTTCCCAAACGGGAAGCGATGCGTTGGGCTTTTTAGCTGGCATGGGAGCTGGCGCCTTGATGGCCGGCCTTTTTGGTGTTTTGGTGATTTGGTTAGGAACGAATCAGTATGCAACCGGTTTGGCCCTGAGTTTGTTTGGCGGAGGGTTTTCTGCGTTTGTGGGCGTGAAGTATGTTCAAGCTCAGTTGCCTGAGCGCGTGCAGCACGTCGTTCCCTATCTGAGCGACATCCCTTGGCTAGGTTCAGCGCTCTTTAAACACCACCCCTTGGTTTATCTTTGCATCGTTTTTACCTTAGGCTTGATTTACTTTCTCTATAAAACCCGCCCTGGCTTGATCTTAAGGGCCGTGGGAGAGTCTCCCGAGTCTGCTCATGCCCTTGGCTACCCTGTCAGAAAAATTCGCTTCATGGCGGTTTTGGTGGGAGGAGCACTTTGCGGCTTGTCTGGCGCTTATATCTCCATCATCTACACGCCACTGTGGGTCGAGGGCATGATTGCTGGTAAAGGTTGGATTGCCTTGGCGCTCACGACGTTCGCAACGTGGAGACCTGCCCGAATTTTACTAGGCGCCTATTTGTTTGGTGGAGTTACCATGCTACAGTTCCATTTGCAGGCAACGGGTATTGACATTCCAAGTCAGTTTTTAAGTATGCTACCCTATGTATCAACGATTGTTGTTTTGGCCTTGATCTCTAAAAACCCTCAGTGGCTGAGAGTCAACATGCCGGCCAGCATTGGTAAGCCTTTTTTCCCTGGATCTTAATTTTTTAACTCAACTCTCAATGAAGGAACTCAGATGACAGATTTTCACAAGCGTCGTTGGATTCAAGCAGCTGCGATCACCGCTCTAGCTGCAGCAGCTTTGGTCGGCTGCAGTAAAAAAGAAGAAGCCAAGCCTGCAGAAGCACCCAAGGCCGAGCCCTTGAAGATTGCATTTGCTTATGTTGGACCCGTAGGGGATGGTGGCTGGACTTTTGCGCACGACAATGCAAGAAAAGCTATTGAAAAAGAATTTGGAGACAAAATTCAAACTTCTTTTGCTGAAAACGTACCCGAGTCTGCTGATGCAGAACGCGTGATCAAGGACATGGTCTCTCAAGGCAACAAGTTGATCTTCGGCACCACCTTTGGTTACATGGACCCGATGCTTAAAGTTGCAGCGGAAAGCAAAGACATCAAATTTGAACATGCAACAGGTTACAAGCAATCTGACAACATGAACACCTATGACAGCAGAACCTATGAAGGTGCTTACCTTGCTGGTGTGATCGCTGGAAAAATGACCAAGAGCAACACGCTTGGTGTGGTGGCTTCGATTCCAATTCCTGAGGTGATCAGAAACATCAACAGCTTTACATTGGGCGCTCAATCCAGCAACCCCAAAGTCAAGACCAAAGTGGTTTGGGTCAATGAGTGGTTCAATCCACCCAAAGAGACTGAGGCTGCAACCAGTTTGATCAATGGTGGCGCTGACGTCTTGTTCCAAAACACCGACTCTCCTGCTGTTCTCAAAACTGCACAAGACAAAGGCAAGCGTGCCTTTGGTTGGGACTCTGACATGACGGCCTATGGCCCCAAAGCACACCTGGCCTCAAGCATCATCAATTGGACTCCTTACTACATTCAAGCGACCCGCAATGCCCTTGAAGGCAAATGGACCGGTGGCGCTCAAACTTGGTGGGGCGTGAAAGAAGGCGCCATTGATATCGTCTCTATTGCAGAAGACGTACCAGCAGAAACCAAGGCTCGGGTCGATGAAGTCAAAGCTGGCCTCAAAGATGGCACGTTCTCTATTTGGAAAGGCCCCTTGATCGACAACACGGGCAAAGAAATCTTAAAGAAAGACGAAGTGGCTGATGACAAGTTCTTGAGTGGCATCAAGTTCTACGTCAAAGGCGTTGAAGGTAAAGTACCCGGCGGTGACAAATAAATCTAGACCCGTCTAGCTCCCATAAAAGGATCGCCCAAAGCGGTCCTTTTTTTTGGACGTTCATCCATCCAGTTTTTAGTCGTGCTCTCTTGGAGGATCTTCACCACCCCTGATCACCCCAAGAAAGAACATCAAAACACCTCAGAGCAATTGAATCACTTTCGATCCGATCCGTAGACCCTGGTTTAAATCCCATCGACTGCCTTGCCCTACAAGGACCAACCCTTGAGCCTTTGTCCCGTCAAAATCATGAGCAGATAGGCCCAACGAGGAAAGGCTCTTTCCTGAAACCGTCAACCCCAATGAAGGCGCGACATCAAGGACATGCAACTTGAACTCTGGTTGGTTTGAAGATCAAGAGAGATGTCATCAAGAAGAATTTTTAGTCAAAAAAAGTGCGCCTAAGCGCACTTTCTAAAAGTTTTTGCTCACCCAAGAGCAAATTAAATCGTCTCTAAAGTCGATTTAGAAAAAGCCATACAACAAACCAACGTTGATCGATGACGCTGTTTGACCGGTCGCGATGAAGTTGGCAGTTGCTGACCATGTGAAGTTGGACGCTGCACTTGGTGTACCACTGTTCTTCACGTTGGCATATTGACCATACGCTGTCAAATCTTTCAAGAATTTGTAATACACGCCAGCCGCATAGGTGCTGGTGTTGTAACCGCTCTTGGAGTCTTTGCTGGTGTAAGCGCCAAAGTCAAAAGTTGTCATGGGTGTGAACACATAGTTACCACCAACACCCGTTGTGTTCAAACTGTCGTACTTGGCTGTCTTTTGGTTCAAGGCAATACCTTTAAGAGTCACAGCACCCAATTTGTAAGTCAATCCACCGATGGTTCCGCTGGTGTTGGCTGCTTGCGCTTGGTAAGAAGCCACTGTAGCACCCAAAGGACCCGCACCGTAGGTCAAAGAGAAAGCATTGCCATCTCTTGCAGCAACAGCTGATGTGTTGTTTTTGGAGGTGAATTCAGCTCCTAAAGTAAATCCGTTCATGGATGGTGACTTGTAAGAAATAGCACCTTTTTCGATCGTTCCCAAAGCGCCGTCGATATCAACCGATGCCAATGAAGAACCGTAGTTTGAACCGCTTCTTGGGTCGGCAAACAGCACGCTATCAAAAGCAAAATTAGACTGTGTACCAACAACCAAAGTACCTGTAGAACCTTTGATGTACAAATTGGCTTGACGATTGAAAATGGAGTTTCCACCGAAGGCGTATGACTGTGAGTCAGTTGCGTTCAACAAAAAACCTTGCTCTAACTTCACGCCACCTGAGTAGCCGTCGCCCATGCTTTTCTCAGCAGTTAAGCCAAAAAAGTTAGGAGCAAAACCACCAGTGACGAATTCGGTTGTTGTACCGGTTTTTGCTTTACCACCAGAAACCGCTGTTGAAGCAATGCTGCCGTCAATCAATGCGTAAAAGCCAAAACCTTCAGCATGGGCAGCCATTCCTGCTCCAGCCAACAATGAAACCAGTAGTGTTTTCTTAAAAGTAATTTGCATGTTTTCTCCGAGTTAAAAAAAGGTTTGAATTCTGTCAACAAAGTGTAATAGCATTTTTTACGCCAAAACAAATAAGTCAGTAAAGTGTCTTTTTTGTTGCAAAACGTTGACATATTGATTCATTGGTATTAAAAAATACTGGTTTTTATAAGCTGAGATGCTTCTTTTGATATTTTGAAAAAAAACTGCACCGATGAGAACGCCAACCGTGCATTTTTTTGGTGCAAGATTTGAGACTGATGAACTTTTTAGGTGCATCTTTTTTTTCTTTTTGAATTTGTTCAAGCCATTAAAATAATTTTGTGAGATATCAACTTGGTCTTTGTCTGAGCAAATGAGCGGAAAAGTCAATCTCGTCGCCATCATGCTTGTTCGTCGATGAAAGGTGCATATGAACGAACCCAAACGCTCTTGGCCCCCCTTGAAGCGCTGACCTCATCTTGTCAGCAGAACTCGCAAGTCCTCAGGCGCAACCATTGTTTCTCAGAAGATATTTACATGAGCATCGATTGACGACGTGCTTATGATGACGAGTTGTCACAACTCATTTGCATGCCTAGCGCTCATGTTGTTTTAAATCCTGGGTTTCCAGTCATGCGGCAGAACCTTGTGGATGAGGTGGTACTTGTTCTTGTTCTTGTTCTTGTTCTTGTTCTTGTTCTTGTTCTTGTTCTTGTTCTTGTGCAGCTGCTCCAAGACCTTTTTGATGTAAGCTCAGGGATCCAAGTCATCCGTCTAGGCCGATTGTGGTTTCATTTCAAAAGAACCTTGCGCCTACCCATCACTTAAAAATTGGACAACTTCTATGGAACACAACAATTCACTTCATCGCCGTCACTTGTTGGGTGCCAGCCTAAGCACTCTTGCGGTGACGAGCCTTGCCACATTCACGCGCGGTGCCTCCGCTCAGACACCTCCTCTTGCAGCGGCCCGACAGTTGCCCGCTTACGTTAACTGGAAAGACCCCGCTAGCCTCATCGTCCACAGCAGCAGCACCCTTGAGACCAAGCGTAGCGCCTTTGGCACCAGTGTGATCACGCCCGCCGAACAGCTTTATATCCGCAACAATCTACCGGCGCCTGACTCATCCATCCTGACCAATCGTGACGAATGGGAGGTCAACGTCGAAGGGGTTAAAAATCCACGTAAGCTCACCCTAGCCCAACTCAAATCAATGGGACTTGAAACGGTCGCGATGGTGCTTCAGTGTTCAGGAAATGGCCGAGGCTTTTTCCCTAGCAAGCCCAGTGGTACCCCTTGGACTGTGGGCGCTGCCGGTTGTGTCATCTGGAGTGGTGTGCCTGTGCGGGCAGTCGTCGAAGCGCTGGGCGGACTAGACGGAGCGCGGCCTTTCATGACTGGGACCGGTGGAGAAAAGCTACCAGAAGGTATTGATCCAAAAAGTGTTGTTGTGGAGCGCTCGGTTCCCGTAGCCGCAATGGTCGATGCGTTGCTTGCATGGGAAATGAACGGTGCCCCTATCTCGCTTGCTCATGGCGGCCCACTTCGCCTGATCGTGCCAGGTTATACCGGTGTCAACAACATCAAGTACATCAAGCAACTTGCCTTCACCAGCGCGGAAAGCGATGCGCGGATCATGTCTCACGGCTACCGGATCACGCCGCCTGGCGCCAAGGCCGACCCAGCACAGCCTTCAGTGCAAGAGATGACCGTGAAGTCTTGGATCAATTCTCCCAACGGGGAAGGAGGCGCAACGGCAGCCGGCCTGATGCAAATTCAGGGCGTTGCCTTTGGCGGATTGAATGCCGTCAAAAAAGTTGAGGTTTCTATCGATGGCGGTAAAAGCTGGCGCGAGGCGCGCCTGGTGGGGCCAGACATGGGCAAATACGCCTGGCGTCAGTTCGTGCTGTCTGCGCGACTGCCTGCCGGCAACTACATGCTTGCAAGCCGCGCGACCGATTCCGCAGGTCATGTGCAACCCGAAACTAGAGGCGAAAACGTCAGCGGCTACAACAACACCAGTTGGGCCGACCATGCCGTGAAGGTAACGGTGACATGAGATTGAAGTTGTTTCGCCCCGTGTCGCTTAAGTTAACGCTCTACACCCTGCTATGCTTAGCCTCCTTGGCTCAAGCGCAGTCCAACGATCCCACTTACATGGCTGGGAAGTCACTTTTCCTCAAAGCAGTTCCCTCCTGCGCTATTTGCCATACGCTCAATGATGCGGGATCAGAAGGTGCGGTAGGCCCCGTGCTGGACGAAATCAAGCCCAGCGCCGAACGAGTAGCCAAGGCGCTGCGCAACGGTCTTGGCAGCATGCCCTCCTTCGGGGCTCATCTGTCCGACAGTCAAATCGAGGCCTTGGCCCGCTACGTCTCCAAGGCCAGTGGGGGGACGCCCTAATGCCTTGAGTGGCCGCATGTGCTGCCGACAATGGACATTGACGGATGACTTGTAGGATTCCTTGCATCTGAGAATTGGAGAACATGATTTTAAAAACTCCGTTGTCTCAAAAAATCCCCCTTTTTGTACCCTCGATGGAAACAGCCATTTCAAAGTGAATCAGTTCCAACGATTTGCGAACGACGGGACATTAAATGATGAACAGATCAAAAAACTTTGGCGATATCTTCAGTTCTCTCATCACAACATCCCTCCCTGGCGGACTCCCCCTACCCTGTTGACAACACCCCGCTCTTCTAATATCTTTAAACTATCTAACTTCAAAGGAGCCAGAAGTGAAAGCTGCAGCAGCCCAGATCGCCTTTCGTTATCGCCCGCAAGACAGCGCAACTGGCGTGACCCGCACAACGACCAAACGTCTGGCTGATGCATTGGGTGTTGACGAAACGCAAGTGATTCACCTAGCGCTGCATGAGTTGGCCACCAAGTTCCTGCCTCAATACGAGTCAGATGAGGGGGCTTTGACCAAAGCCCAACTCAATCAGGTCAAAAAATCAGCCCCCAAAGCCAAAGGCGGCACTGCCCGTGGGGACTCCAGGCTCAAGGCTTTGTGTTAGAACTTTAGTGTGGTACCTCCCTGTCCTTGTTCGGAGGTATCGAGAGGATTTGTTTCCTGCGACAGAGAGACCCATTATAATTTTTCTGTTTACAAAATTTTAAATCGAAAAAAG
The DNA here is from genome assembly GCA_037134015.1 of Betaproteobacteria bacterium. Classification (GTDB taxonomy): domain Bacteria; phylum Pseudomonadota; class Gammaproteobacteria; order Burkholderiales; family Burkholderiaceae_C; genus Limnohabitans. The sequence continues at coordinate 32,037 of JBAXNB010000010.1, forward strand.
GAGGGGTGATGGAAGCTCACGAAACGTCCGAGTTGATTGAACATCATGGTTCTGACAAAAGTAAGAACAAAATCGCACTGACGATCTCTTTTTTGGCTATGGTTTTGGCCATTGCCAGTTTGGGCGGTTCGAACGCAACGAAGGAAGCGACCCACGAAAATATTCTTGCGGCCAACGCATATGCTTTTTTTCAAGCAAAAAGCATACGGCAAACTTCTCTTAAGATAGCTGTGACCGACCTAGAGTTGCAGTTAGTTCGTGATCAGGCAATGCCGGCGTCCACAAAAGAAATTTTTCAGAAAAAGATTGATGATTATAAAAAAACTATCGATCGTTATGAGTCTGAGCCGGATACCCAAGAAGGTAAAAAAGAGCTTCTCAACCGTGCAAAGGATCATGAGAAAACGCGTGATCACGCGATGCGTCAAGACCCATGGTTTGACTATGCAGAAGGTATGCTCCAAATCGCTATTGTTTTGCTCTCAGTGTCGATTTTAGGTTCATTACCATGGCTCTTTGTTGCTGGAAGTATTTTGGGCCTGCTCGGATTGCTGTCGACCCTCAATGGATTTCTTCTTTTAATCTGATGTTTTGCGTCGGCTGAAGTCTCTATTATCTACGTGTTCACATTTTTGGTAAGCTTACGATTGGCCCTCTTTATCGCTTACTTTTCTACAAGCATTTGATTTACAAGTGAAAAAGACCGCTAAGAAGTGATCCTTAGCGGTCCTTATCGTTACATATGGTGGAGCTGGGGGGATTTGAACCCCCGTCCATAAGTCTTTTTCGAACAGTTCTACATGCTTAGCCAATTGATTTGAATCTCACTCAAAACAGCGAACAAAGGCATTCTCTGTGTCAAGCCAGTACCCTTGAATCTCACACCACTCCAAGGTACACGAAGTGATGCCAGCCCATATTGATTACCTTGCAGCCTGGAGGTTTTTACGCCCCCTTGCCCAGCCTATCGGCCAACTGTTGCAAGGCTCACCGGATTAAGCGGCGAGTGCGAAACGTTCGTCGTTTGCAGTTAAGTTTTTTTCTGCTGATTAACGAGGTGACAGAACCTCGACATGCCCTGCGCCGCGTCCGAACCCATGTCGAAAC
>JBAXNB010000011.1:0-31233 GCA_037134015.1 Betaproteobacteria bacterium
GGTCTGACCATGGTGCTCTTGAGGTTGTTGGCTTTTAAGGCAGAGCCAGACATGCCACTGGTGCCGCAAGTGCCGCAAGTATCCGTTGCAGGCCCAACCGCTCGGGAGCAGACACTAGGCGATCAAGAGGCTCAAAAAAAAACTCTTGAAACTGTCAAATCCAGCTCTCTAGAGGACGATACCAAGCCTGTACAAAGCGCTGCAAGTTCGGCAAGTTCGGCAAGCTCTCCTAGCTCGGCCAGTTTAGGTCCCCAGAGGGTAGCCCATCCGCCTGAGCGTGAAGTTGAAGTCCAGGCCTCCCCCGTGCGCCATGATCCAGAGCCGGGCCGTGGCGGGATGGGATTCAATTTACCGGTTCGAGACATGGCCAAGCGCGCCAAGTCCATCTCACCCGTCGCAGTGCAAGGCCTGGCCTGCGACAACGATCAAGAAGATCTGCATGAGCCCGAGGAGGTAGCAGATGTCGATCGATGGACTCAAGAGCAAGAGGCGCCTTCACCTGCCAATGCCCTGCTCACCAACGCCCAAGTCGAGCAAGCCCAAGTGGTCCAAGAAGCCCCAAGCAATGCGCTCAAAGTGGCGGTTCGGGTCGCATCCCAAAATGCAGATGTGGGCGTGAGTGAACCCAAAGACCAGTTCAAAACCAAACTCAAGCCTACGAAAGAAGGCGATGATTGGCTGTCAGTCGTGCAACAATTGATACAAGCCGAGTTGGTGCAGTCCTTGGCGAGAGAGTTGGCCTTGCAGTCGCAGTTGATTGCCAAAGAGTCGGGTAGTTGGTTGTTGAGAATCGAGCGAGAGTCTTTAAAAACCCCGAGTTCGCTCGAGCGACTCACCAAGGGCTTGTCTATTTTGGGGCACGACCTCGAGTTGCGCTTTGAGTTGGCGCCGGTGCAAGACACGCCTGCGATGCGCTTGGCTCAAATTGCATTTGAAAAACAACAACGAGCAGAGGCTCAAATATTGAACGATCCCTTTGTCATTCAAATGATGCAAGAATTTGATGCAAAAATCGTCCCTGGCTCGATCAAAACGATTTGATTCATTAACAGAAAGAGATACACGTATGTTTAACAAAGGACAATTGGCGGGTTTGATGAAGCAAGCCCAAGCCATGCAAGACAATCTCAAAAAGGCCCAAGATGAGTTGGCCTTTATTGAAGTGACGGGAGAAGCGGGCAATGGCTTGGTCAAAATCACCATCACTTGCAAACATCAGGTCAAAAAAGTGTTGATCGATCCAAGCCTCATGGCCGATGATCACGAGATGCTGGAGGATTTGATCACCACGGCCTTTAACGATGCGGCCAAAAAGGCTGAGCAAACCTCTGAAGAAAAAATGGGTAAATTGACCTCCGGCATGCCAGGACTTCCTGGCGGGATGAAATTGCCATTTTGATGGTTTTGTCGCATGAGTGATTTGCACGCCCTAGAAGCCCTGATCCAGGCCTTCAAGCGTTTGCCTGGCGTTGGGGTGAAGTCAGCTTCCCGCATGGCCTACCACTTGTTGCAGCACGACCGTGCGGGTGCCCAGCTCTTGGCCCATGCCTTGACGCAGGCGGTCAAGGATGTGGGGCACTGTGAAAAATGTCATACCTTGACGCAGGATTTCATGTGTCAGACTTGCAGCGATGAGAGCCGGGACGCGTCACGCCTGTGCATCGTGGAGTCGCCCTCGGACCAGTCGGCCATTGAGCGCACCCAGACCTACAGGGGTCTTTATTTTGTGATGATGGGGGCTTTGAGTCCTTTGGATGGGTTGGGTCCCCAAGACCTGGGCGTCAAGACCCTTTTGGATCGCGCAACGGATGGGGTGGTGCAAGAGGTGATCTTGGCCACCAACTTTACGGCCGAAGGTGAGGCCAGTGCGCACGTGCTCTCCAAAGCGCTTCAAAAAAGAGGTCTTCATGTGACCCGCTTGGCAAGAGGGGTGCCTTTGGGCAGCGAGTTGGAGTATGTTGATTTGGGCACCATTGCCCATGCATTGGCAGATCGCAAGGCCACTTGAGTTGCGTTCTTTCAGCAGCTGATCAACTCAAGACTTCTTGTGCGCTGACTTTTTGGTGCCGACCTCGCTATGAGGAGGGCTGCTTGCTTTAGCAAGAGACGTTTTCGAATTGGATTTTTTCTTGGTGCCAGACTTGGCATTGACAAAGAGCGTGAGCGTTTGGCCCACCTTCAGTTGTTGATTGACCGACAAGTCGTTCCAAAGAGCGATCTCTTTGGTGTTGACGCGGTACTTTTGAGCAAGGCCTTGCCAGGTGTCTTTGGCCCCTATTTTGTGGCTGATTTTCCTGCCAAATTGTTCCGGAGACAAATCCAGTTGGCCTTGATCGGCAATGCGAAAGGAGACATCCTCCTCCTTGGTGTTGCCTCTGGGGATCAACAGTGCAGACCCCGCTTTGATCAACATTTTTGGGGGTATGTTGTTGAGGCTTTTGAGCTCTTCTTCCTTGATGCCCAGTTGCTTGGCTGCGTCGGACACCTTCGAAGTTTTAGGCGCAATCCAGGCGGTCCAACTGGCCAATTTAGAACCGGTGAAGTTGTCGTAGTTTTTTTGAAAAATCTCCGCATTGTCCCACGGCAATAAAATTTGTGGCGTGCCAGCGGCCAGTAAAACGGGTCGATTGGCCGAGGGATTGAGGGCTTTGAAATCTTCGATGGGAATTTCTGCAAGCTTAGACACCAAGCTCACATCAATGTCTCTGAGCAAGGGGACCGATTGAAAATAAGGATGGTTGGGTATGTTGGCCAATTTCACTTGGAAGTTCAGTGGGTTGGCGATGATGTTTTTCATCGCTTGCAACTTGGGGACATAAAAACGGGTCTCCATTGGCATGCTCAAGTCCAAATAGCCCGCATTTAGCCCCAAGCGTTGATTTTTTGCGATGGATTTGCCCACATTGCCCTCTCCCCAGTTGTAGGCGGCCAAGGCCAAATGCCAGTCTCCAAACTGCACATAGAGTTTTTGTAAGTAATCCAGTGCCGCTTTGGTCGAGGCCATCACATCTCGGCGGTCATCGCGAAAGGCGTTTTGTTTCAGGTCAAAGTTTTTACCCGTCTTGGGCATGAATTGCCACATGCCACTGGCTCTGGCTGAGGAGACGGCTTGGGGGTTGAAGGCCGATTCCACAAAGGGCAGCAAGGCGAGTTCAGTGGGCATTTTTCTGCGTTCTAATTCCTCAACGATGAAGTACATGTACTTTGTTGAGCGCTCGGTCATGCGAACCAAATAGTCCGGTTTGGCGCTGTACCAAACTTCGCGATCTGTCACCAAGTCGCTTTGCAAGTCGGGCATGGCAAAGCCCTTTCTGACCCTCTCCCAAATGTCATTGGGCAAGCTCAAATGGGTGACCGATCTGCTGCTCAAGGCATTGCTGGGCAAGGGCGACAAGGCCATGTTGAGATTGGGCGGCAAACTGGACGCCTGAGTGCTGCTGGGTAGGGTTGCTGCGGGCGCTGAGGTGACCTCCTTGGAGCCCCAACTGGTGTTGCCAGTGTTGTCAGTGTTTGCGTTGTTCAGGGAAATGGATTGGCATGCGCCCAAGAGAGCGCACACCAAGGCGGTCAAGACTAGGGAAAAAGTCCGTTGGTACGGCGTGTTTAAAAAGGCAGAGGGTTGAGGGCCGTGTTTCAAAATGTATTTTTCCATTCTCTGAGGGCTGCAAAGCAGCCAAGCTCATCGACTGCCTTGGGGTCAAAGTGTTGAGCCGATTGTTGAACACTGGGCAAGTGGGCTCTTAAAAAAGGATTGATTTCTTTCTCCAAGCCGATGCTGGAGGGGAGTGTTGGGAGATGCTGCTCTCGCAGCATATTGCAGTGCGAGTTGTAGCTGAGCAAGCGGGTGTTTTGGGGTTCGATGTGCAAAGCAAATTTTAAATTTGACAAGGTGTATTCATGCGCACAACACACCAGTGTTTCATCTTTCAGTGATTTGAATTTCGCCAATGAGTTTAACATTTGCTCGGGCGTGCCTTCAAAGAGGCGACCACAACCGCCAGAAAACAAGGTGTCACCGCAAAATAGAATTTGATCCTCTTGGCTCGAGGGCCTGGAGGTGAGGTAGGCCAAATGGCTTGCGGTGTGACCAGGCACATGCAAAACTTGAAGGGTCTGATCAAGCAGTTGGATGTGGTCTTGGTCGCTCAGCGCTTGAAAAGGTAGGGGCATGGCACTGTGCTGGGGGCCGAACACCAGCGCATTTGTTTTTTGCAGCAACTCGGGTATGCCACCAATGTGGTCTTTGTGGTGATGTGTGACTAAAATGGCCTCTAGGCTCAGATTCAAACGGGTCAAAGCCTCCAAGACCGGGCCCGCCTGTCCCGGGTCGACCACGATGGCCTTTTGGTCATTGTGCCAAAGCCATAGATAATTGTCTGTAAAAGCAGGTAGGGCAACTAGTTTCATGAACGAAGAAAACAATGGGTTAAAAGAATGGCAGACGTGGTTGAGCTCTGCTGCGGGTCAGTACTTGATCGATTGGGAGCAACAACAGATGGACGCCCTGGTGGGTGATTTGTTTGGCTTTCATGCCCTTCAATTGGGTTTTGAGCAACTACAAGGTTTGCGAGCCAATCGCATGCCACACCAATGGCTAGCTCTTTCAGGTGAGAACGCTTTGGCTTCGGTTGCAACTGATTTTAGAGCACTGCCGTTTGCTGAGCAGAGTTTTGACTTAATTATTTTGCCCCATACGCTTGAAATCTACCCAGACCCGCATGCCACACTCAGAGAGGTTGAGCGAGTTTTGGTGCCCGAGGGACGGGTGATCATTGCAGGCTTGAATCCTTTGTCGCTTTGGGGCGCTAGGGTGATCAGGGAGCGCTTTTACGCTCGATTGGGTTCAACCCACAACTTCATGCCCATTCACAGCGAGCTCATTGGTCCGCATCGCATGAAGGACTGGCTGACCTTGTTGGGTTTTGAAGTGGAGAGAGGGGGCTTTGGTTTGTACAAACCGTCCTTTGAGTCCCCGGGATGGCTGTCAAGCTTGAATTGGATGGAATTGGCGGGCAACCGTTGGTGGCCTATTTTGGGCTCTGCGTACATCCTCACGGCCGTGAAACGCGTCAAAGGCATGAGGCTTTTGGGGGCCTCTTGGAAGAAGCCCCTTCACCGAGGTGCGTTGCTCACCCGCCCCAGTGCAACGTCCAAGCACACGGCAGAAAAAACCCAAGACGAACAACTTCTTTAAGAAAAGTCCCCTTCAATGAAACATGTGGTGATTTATACAGACGGTGCGTGCAAGGGCAATCCAGGCCCTGGTGGGTGGGGTGCCTTTTTGACTTTTGGAGAACATGAGAAAGTGCTCTTCGGAGGAGAGCTCTTGACGACCAACAACCAAATGGAGTTGATGGCCGTGATCAAGGCTTTAGAGTCTTTGAAGGAAAACTGCAAGGTCAGTCTTTATTTGGACAGTCAGTATGTGAGGCAAGGCATCACCGAATGGATCCATGCTTGGAAGTTAAAGGGCTGGAAGACGGCCTCCAAGCAAGCGGTGAAGAATGCGCAACTATGGAAAGAGTTGGACGCCTTGGTGCATCAAAGTGGACATGAAATCTCTTGGCATTGGGTCAAAGGTCACTCGGGGGATCCTGGCAACGAACGTGCAGATGAGTTGGCCAACCAAGGGGTCTTGATGGCGCTTGGGCAAGCGCCATGAATGTTTTGCTTGTGGCTTTGGTGGTGTTCGGTGCACTTGATGAAGCCCACTTGTGAGCGATAAAGCCATGCTTGTGGGGGTGCCTTCAAGGTCAAGGCAAGTGCATTCGCTCGTGGAACTTATATTCAAATGAGCCCTTGCAAAGGCCAGAGGGTGACCGTTTCTTGGGCCTTGATGTCGGGCCGCTCGTGCTCCAAAACAATCAAACAGTCGGCTTGCACCATTGAGCTCAGGATCCCAGATCCTTGGTGGCCACTCAGACGGACACACAATTGCCCGTTGGCGTTGCGCCGTGTCAAGCCACGTTGAAATTCAGTGCGACCGGGTTTTTTTCGGATGGGCTCCTCGCAAAGGGCCGTTAAAGTGGCTATGTCAAAGGCTGGGTCCTCTTGGCGTTTCATCATGTGAAGCAGCGCTGGCCTCACCAGGCTTAAAAACGTCACCATCACCGCCACTGGATTGCCCGGTAGACCAAAGAGCAAGCTGCTGCCGATTTTTCCAAAAGCCAAGGGGCGCCCCGGGCGCATGGCGATTTTCCAAAAGAAGACCTCGCCCATGTCTTGCATCATCGCCTTGGTGTGGTCAGCGTCTCCATCGCTCACGCCTCCACTGGTGATGATGACGTCGCAGACTTTGGCGGCTTCTTTAAGCATGTGCTTGAGCGCCAAGGGTTCGTCGGCTGCAATGCCTAGATCAATGACCTCACATCCTAGGCCTTGCAACAGGCCTTTCAAGGTGTAGCGATTGGAGTCAAAGATCATGCCGGGTTTCAAGCTCTCACCAGGGCGTTGAAGTTCATCTCCCGTTGAAAAAATGGCCACTTTCAAGAGGGCTTGAACCTTTACTTGCGCAACGCCAAGGCTGGCCATCAAACCCATGCAGGCCGCATGCAAACGTTGCCCTTGTAGCAAGACGCGGGCACCTTTTTGAATGTCCTCACCCGCCAAGCGTCGATTGTCGCCAGCTTTAAAGCGAGTTCCATCCATGTCGATCCATTGGCCCCAAGTCAGCTTGTTCGTGCGTTCGCCCAGCGGGTCGATCATGACGGATTCAAAGGGCGCCACCGTGTCAAGTTCAAGGGGCAGGAGCGCTCCAGTCATGATTTTGATGCATTCATCATGCGCCACGGCTTTTGTAAAGGGTTTTCCAGCCAAGCTCTCGCCAACGAGCTTGTAGCGCATGTTGGTGGGCTCGGTGTTGGTCTTTGCTGGCATTCGAAAGGCAAATCCATCCATGGCCGAGTTGGTGTGAGCTGGTACATCGACGCCCGAGGTGATGTCTTCGGCCAATGTGCGGCCAAACGCCTCTTCTAGAGGGATGCGCTCGGTTCGCAGTGACCTGTGTTGAAGAAGGTCTTCAACACATTGACCAATCAGTTGCTGGGCTTGCCCAAGGGACAAAGCTTCGGTGTTGAACGCTTGTGTGTTTTGAGAAGAGGGGTCTAGCGTTTTCATCGCAAATCCATGGGCCAGTCCTTGAGTGTCAAGCCGTGTGCTGTGCGCTCGGTGTTGGGGCCTGCAAGCGCTCAAGCGCTTGGAGTTCATCCAAGGTGTTGATGTTGTAAAAAGACATGGGGTTGTCTCCCTCTTGGTCATAGTCTACCCAAACCACATTCAATTGTTGAGCCCATGCTTGAACTTTGCGACCCCCTTCGTTCAAATAGGCCATCAAATGGTCTCTCACTTGGACGTTCATCATGCTCAGAACGGGTTGTGTTTTGAGCTCCCTCGTGCCCATGCCCGCTTGACTGTTCAAGCTTCTGACCATGGCCAGCGGCGCGTTTGAATCAGACAAGGCCTGCTTGAGGCGAAGACACAAATCCTTGGGTAACAAGGGGGTGTCGCAAGGTACAGTCATCAAGTAGGGGCCAGGACAATGCATGAGGCCCACCAAAAAGCCTGCCAAGGGACCCTTTAACTCCCCCTCGGGGTCAGGCCACACCTCTTGGCAAATCGTTTGGTAGATCGCCAAATTCCGATTCGCGTTGATCATCACTCGAGAGACTTGAGGCCGCAGTTGGTTCACAATGTTTTGAGCCAGGCTTTGACCGCGAAAATGTTGAAGGCCTTTGTCAAGACCGCCCATTCGAGAGCCTTGGCCACCACACAAAACAATGGCGCTGATGTCTTGGGCTTGGATGAGCTCCTTGTTGGCCATCAAGCTAGCCCCCGATATAGCTCATCTCGACACGTTTGAGGGCTTGAATGGGATGGCCTGCATCAGGCTTGCCTTGGACTTCAGACCGGATTTCTGAGTAGCGGTCCTCTCGAGCACTCCAAATGTGTCCAATTGCTGAGGTGATGTCCTCGTCACTTGCTTGGTTACGTAGCAAGCTTTTGAGATCGTAGCCCGTGCTTGCAAAGAGACATAAAAACAACTTGCCCTCTGTGGAGAGCCTGGCGCGGTTACAGTCCGCGCAAAAGGCTTGAGTGACGCTGCTGATCAAGCCGATTTCTCCTAGGGCGGGATCGATTTGGCCCCGTTGATTTTTAAAGCCATAGCGTTTGGCGGTTTCGCCTTTTGAGTGGGCGTCAAGGGCTTGCACATCAAACTCCTTGGCAACACGTTCCATCAACTCTTGAGACGGTAAGACGTCTTTCATTCGCCACCCATTGGTCGACCCCACATCCATGAACTCAATGAACCTCAAAGACATGCCCTTGCCATGGAAGTGCCTGATCATGGGGAGGATCTCTTGGTCGTTCGTGCCTTTTTTGACGACCATGTTGATTTTGAGGCCACTAAAATACCCCAAGGCATCTCGTCCTAGGCCCACCTCTTGAGCACGCTCAATGCCTGCCAAGACATCCGCGACAGGGTAGTCCACGTCGTTCATGACCTTGAAGACATCATCGCTCATGGCGTCAAGGCTCACGGTGATGCGTTGCAAACCGGCATCCTTGAGCGTCTGAGCTTTTTGCTTGAGCAATGAACCATTGGTGGTGAGGGTCAGGTCCAAGGGTGAGGCGTCGGGAGTTTTGATCGCTGCCAATTGGGCTATCAAAACTTCAATGTTTTTTCTGAGTAAGGGCTCTCCACCGGTCAGTCGCAGTTTCTTCACCCCATGGTTGACAAACAGTTGCGATAAACGAGCAATCTCTTCAAAGCTCAGCAAATCAGCATGCGGCAGGTATTTGTATTGGTTGTCAAAGACCTCTTTGGGCATGCAGTATTGGCAGCGAAAGTTGCAACGATCTGTGACGCTGATGCGCAAATCGTGCAAAGGCCTGTGGCGCAGGTCGCTCAGGCGTCCGCTCGCCTTGAAGGCCTCTTGCGGCAAAGCCAATTTGCTCGAGCTTGAGCGTTCGTCATGCAGTGGAATGATTCGTTGAGACATACAAGTGTATTTTGCACCAATAATGGGTGTTCTGGTGTGTGTTCTGTTGGGTGTTGCATCAGGCTTGCTGGCCCAGGGGTCTCCAAGCCGTGTTCGCGCAGGTGAGCTGGAAAAAAAGGGAGCTCCCAACGGAGCTCCCTTTTAACCTACCTATAGCACTTGCTTTATTTCGCAGCAGGAGCGTCTGAGGCTGGCGCTCCAGGGGCGGGTGCAGGATTTGCCGCAGCATCGGAAGCAGCAGGGCCGCTCACGGCGGGTGCTACGACGGCTGCAGGCGAGCTCATCGGTGCCCCTCCTGGAGTTGGTGCGTGTGTGATGGGCAACAAAGGCACCAGCAAAAGCGCCACAATGTTGATGATTTTGATCAAGGGATTCACGGCAGGACCTGCCGTGTCCTTGTAGGGGTCGCCAACCGTGTCACCTGTCACCGCTGCTTTATGAGCATCGCTGCCCTTGCCGCCGTGGTGACCGTCTTCGATGTATTTTTTGGCATTGTCCCAAGCGCCACCACCCGTGCACATGGAAATGGCAACAAACAAGCCTGTGACGATGGTGCCCATGAGCAAGCCACCCAAGGCTTTTGGACCCAAGATCAAGCCCACCAAGATGGGCACAACCACGGGCAACAAAGAGGGGATCATCATTTCTTTGATGGCCGCAGTGGTGAGCATGTCAACTGCACGGCCGTAGTCGGGTTTGGCCGTGCCTTCCATGATGCCTTTGATCTCTCTGAATTGCCTGCGCACCTCTTCAACCACAGCACTGGCAGAACGACCGACGGCCTCCATGGCCATGGCTCCAAAGAGGTAAGGAATCATGCCGCCAATGAAGAGGCCAACGATCACCAAGGGGTCTGAAAGGTCAAAGGTGATGTCTTGGCCCACATTTTCAAGCTTGTGGGTGTAGTCGGCAAAGAGCACCAAAGCAGCAAGACCGGCTGAACCAATGGCGTAACCCTTGGTCACCGCCTTGGTGGTGTTGCCCACTGCATCCAAGGGGTCTGTGACGTCCCGAACGCTAGAGGGCAATTCCGCCATCTCTGCAATACCACCCGCGTTGTCGGTGATGGGGCCGTAGGCATCCAGGGCCACGATGATGCCGGCCATGCTGAGCATGGCTGTTGCTGCAACGGCCACGCCGTAAAGACCTGCCATGGCGTGAGCGGCCAAGATGGCCAAGCAAACCGACAAGACAGGGTAGGCCGTTGATTTCATCGACACGCCAATGCCAGCAATGATGTTGGTGGCGTGGCCCGTGGTCGACGCTTGTGCAACATGCTTGACTGGTGGATAGTCGGTTCCCGTGTAATACTCGGTGATCCAAACCAGTGCGGCTGTCAGCAGCAGACCCACTGCGCAAGAGCCAAACAAGGCCATGCGCGAGCCGCTGGCTTTGATGGCATCGTCAGGCATCATGTTCCAAGTGACAAAAGCGAAGGCGACCAAGCTTAAAACGCCCGCCACAATCAATCCTTTGTACAAAGCGGGCATGACGTTTTTCATGCCAGGAGAAGCTTTGACGAAAAAGCATCCAATGATCGAGGCGATGATGGACACGCCACCCAAGACCAAGGGGTACAAAGCCGCTTGAATAGGTGCAGAGGTCACGACCAAAGCACCCAAGAGCATGGTGGCAATCAGGGTGACGGCGTAGGTCTCAAAGAGGTCGGCGGCCATACCTGCGCAGTCGCCCACATTGTCTCCCACGTTGTCCGCGATCACCGCAGGATTTCTTGGGTCGTCCTCAGGGATGCCCGCTTCGACCTTGCCCACCAAGTCAGCGCCCACATCAGCGCCTTTGGTGAAAATACCACCCCCCAGTCTTGCAAAAATAGAGATGAGGGAAGAACCAAAGGCCAAGCCAATCAGTGGGTCGAGGAGGTCGGCGAGATGTTGTTTTGCAGTCAGCTCACCGCTGCCCACCAAAAACCAAAAAAAGCCCCCAACGCCCAACAAACCCAAGCCAACCACCAGCATGCCGGTGACAGCGCCTCCTTTGAAGGCAACATCTAGGGCTGGGCCAATGCCCCCTGTGGCGGCCTGCGCTGTCCTCACGTTGGCTTTGACAGACACGTTCATGCCAATGAAGCCACATGCGCCAGACAGCACTGCGCCCACCACAAAGCCCAGCGCAGTGGTGGTGCTTAAAAACAGCCCAATCAAGATCGCTAGGGTGACACCAACCATGGCAATGGTTCTGTATTGGCGAGCCAGATAAGCGGCTGCACCTTGTTCGATGGCTGCTGCAATTTCTTGCATCCGAGCGTTGCCCGGGTCCATGGCCAAAATTGATGAACGGGCCCAAAAGCCGTAAATAACGGCAACGATCCCACAAGCTAGCGCGAAAAGCAGCGCTGAATTGGCTGACATAAGTTCTCCTTTGTTTTTTTCATATTTTTTTGTTGAATCCCTTGCTCAATGAAAGCGCGGGTCAAACAAAGACAATTGAATCAAGCGGTCGTTTGAGCGACGGGTTTAAAATGATCGAACAATCAAACAAAAGCCAGATCCAATGGCAAATGTAAGTGATATATAGAAGCTCACTCAGTGAGATTTGCCCTAAGAAAGGCCTAAAATAGGGTTAATCCTAAGTTTAATTTCAATCGAGAAAAGAAGAAACATGTCTTTAGATAACGTCACCCCAGGCAAAGAGGCCCCCAACTTCTTTAATGTCATCATTGAGATCCCCATGAATGCGGATCCTGTGAAGTATGAAGTGGACAAGGAAACGGGAGCCATTTTTGTAGATCGCTTCATGAGCACCTCGATGCACTATCCGACCAATTACGGTTATGTACCCCAGACCATCAGCGGGGATGGTGACCCTGTCGATGTGTTGGTGATCACGCCGGTGCCATTGATCCCAGGCGTGGTTGTCACATGTCGGCCCATTGGTATTTTGAAGATGGAAGACGAGGCTGGCCTAGATGGCAAGGTCTTGGCGGTGCCTACAGACAAAATTTTATCCATCTACACACAATGGCAAAAGCCAGAGGATTTGAATCCCTTGCGGCTTAAAACCATCGCTCACTTTTTTGAGCATTACAAAGATTTGGAAATAGGAAAATGGGTCAAGATCATTGGCTGGGACGGGCCCGATGCGGCTCGTGCAGAGGTGCTTGAAGGAATGAACAATTACAAAAAAGCGAAGTAAGGACGCCTTGCTTGGCGTTGAAGTTCAGCTCTGAATTGAAGTTTTGTATGGGTGCACTTGGCAAATCAGTCAGAGGCATAAGTTTTTTTAGAATTGAACTTGAACCATGATAGAGTATCTCGTGTTGAACAAACCTAAAACCCAAGGTCAATGGATCACCACTTTTTTTTGAAGGGGAAAAAATGCGAGCAGTCAAGAAGTTAAAAAACATCATCAAAGATGATCCTTCGGCCATGCAGTCCAAAATTTATACCCAATTGATTTTGATGTTGGAGTCCGACGACTCCAATCCCCTGCAAGACTTGTACAAACTCGATCAGCAAGAGTTTGATCTTGCTCTCTCCTTGCTCAAGGAATGGAGAATTGATCGCTTTTATGTTGGTAAATCCAAGGTCTTTGACGTGGCCTTTCAAGCCAATCAATACAACACTTGAGCGTGCTGGGGATCCCTTCAAGGGCCACAAGATAAACAAGAGTTTGTCATTTATTGGTCATTGACTTGTCATGTTGATGTGTTCTAGTTCTCTTTGACTTCAAAGAGAAAACACGTCGTTTGAACCATCATTTTTTTATCCTGTTGATCACCCAGTTCATGGTTGGCATCGCCGACAATGCGCTGCTCATCGTCGTGATCGCTCAGTTACAGGAACAGTCCTTTCCTGGTTGGTGGATACCCATCTTAAAAGTTGTTTTTACGGTCGCCTATGTTTTATTTGCGCCCTTTGTTGGTCATATCTCCGATATCAGTCCTAAGCGACGAGTGATGTTAGGTGCGACGATTTTAAAAATAGTTGCTTGCTTGTTCCTACTTTTTAACATACATCCCTTTATTTGCTTGTTGATTGCTGGTCTTGGTGCATCGGTTTATTCACCTGCTAAATATGGGTTGGCCACAGAGATGGTGGACTTGAGCAAGTTGGTCAAAGCCAATGCTTGGCTTGAGGTCAGCACTGTTTTGGCTTCTATCTTTGGTTTTTTGGTAGGTGGCTATTTGGTGAGTGATTTCGTCAGGGGCAGCTCAGTTTCCCTCAAAATGGCGGACCTCTTTGACGTGCACAGCAGCTTGCAGCTGTCAATTTCTGTGTTGTTGTTGCTGATGGCGTTTGCAAGTGTTTTGACACTTTATTTGCCCCTCAGTGGATTTTTAAAGCCCAAAGACCAACATTCAAGTTCAGATCTTTTGAAAGAATTTCAGCGAAGCTTGTGTTTGTTTTGGAGGGATGCTTCAGGACGGGTTTCGCTTTGTGTCACCACCTTGTTTTGGGGGGTGGGCGCCACCATGCAGTTGTTGGTCTTGTCTTGGGCTCAAGAAGTGCTAGGGTTTACCTTGTCACAGGCTTCCTATTTTCAAATCAGTGGAGCCATTGGGATGGTCATAGGGGCTGTGATCGCGGCGTCGACCATCCATGTTTCAGGTGCCATAAAGTTGACAAAATTGGGCATTATGATTGGTGTGTTGATGATTGCAATGACCCTGGTGAACGAGGTATGGATGGCTTCCTTTCTCATGGCCCTCGTAGGTTTGGTTTGTGCACTTTTGATCGTGCCATTCAATGCTTTGTTGCAGCACAGAGGAAAGGAGATTTTGTTTCCTGGGCAATCCATCGCCGTTCAAAATTTCTGTGAAAACTCCAGCGTCTTGGTGCTGTCCTTGTCCTACAGTTTCCTTTTGGCCATGGGGTGTTCTTTAAATCAGTTGTTGAGCATCTTTGGGATTTTCATCGTTGTGGTCATCGTGTTGATCATGGTTCTCAACCAAAGCGTTAAAACAAGCAAAACGGAACTCTAAATGAAAATTTTGATCGTCACTGACGCCTGGGAACCTCAAGTCAATGGGGTGGTAAGAACATTGAAGATGACACAAAGGGAGTTGCTGAAGTTGGGGCATGAAGTTGTCTTTTTAACGCCTCTTGATTTCAAGTCATTTCCTTGTCCAACTTATCCTGAAATCTCATTGGCGCTTGCAAGCGTTGAAAAAGTCAGGGGCATCGTTGAGGAGTTCGGCCCTGACTGTTTGCACATCGCAACCGAGGGTCCTCTTGGATGGATCACTCGCAGAGTGGCCATGCAAAAAAAGTGGCCTTTTACAACGGCTTATCACAGCCGCTTTCCCGAATACGTCAATGCTCGATTCAAGATCCCCACCTCATGGACCTATGGCCTGCTCAGAAAATTTCACAATGCAGCGGTTTCAAATTTGACCCCTACACCAGCCATCGTTGAAGATCTGCGCTCCAAGGGTTTTAAAAACCCCAAGCTATGGACCCGTGGTGTAGATAAAGACATTTTCACACCCAACGGTGCCAAGCATCCTAGGCCCACCGACGCGCCCATTTTTTTGCATGTTGGGCGTTTGGCGGTAGAGAAGAACGTGGATGCTTTTTTAAAGCTTGATTTGCCCGGTGAAAAATGGGTTGCAGGCGACGGTCCGGAACGGGCCAGGTTGGAGAAAACCTACAAGGATGTGAGGTGGTTTGGGGTGCTTGACGGCTTGTCTTTGGCCAGTTTGTATCGAACAGCTAGTGTGTTTGTGTTCCCAAGCGTTACCGATACGTTTGGCTTGGTGATGCTCGAGTCCATGTCGTGTGGAACGCCGGTTGCCGCTTACCCTGTGCCCGGTCCCATAGATGTGGTGAAAGACAAAGTTTCAGGCTCACTGAACAAAGATCTGAGGCAAGCTTGTGTTGAGGCTATGGTGATGAACCGTGGCGATGTTCACGAGCATTCCACGTATTTCAGTTGGGAAATCGCAAGCCAACAATTTTTGGGCTCCTTGCAACGGATCCCTAAAAATTAGCAATCTTTTTTCAAGTGACGTTCCATTCGATGTGTTGAATCGATAGGTTGAATCGATATGTTGAATCGATCACATCATGAGGCATGCGCGAGACCCTTGGAGGAGTCAAGTTCATGAGCCCTCTCGTTGAGTCGACCAACACCGTAGTACTCAAAGTTTCTTTCCTCGATTGAAGTCGGTTCAAAAAGATTGCGCCCATCAAAAATCACGGGTGACTTCAAGTTTTGTCGAATCAAATTGAAGTCTGGACTCTTGAACTCTTTCCACTCCGTCACGATCAAAAGCGCATCGGCATTGATCAGTACATCGTATTGGTGGCTGATGAATTCTATTTTTTCAATCGTTGGAGTGTCTATCTTCATCTCTGTGGACAAAGCATTTTTTGTGGCTTTCAAGGCAATTGGATCGTAGACTTTGAGGTGCGCCCCAAGTTCAAGTAATTTTTTGATGATTCTTAAGCTGGGTGCTTCACGGATATCGTCCGTGTTGGGTTTGAATGCCGTGCCCCACAACGCAATGGTCTTGCCACTCAAGTTGGTGCCAAAGCGACGCATGATTTTTTGAGTCATGATCAGCTTTTGATGGTCGTTCACAAGCTCAACAGACTTTAGTATTTCAAGCGACAATCCATGCGTGTTGGCTGTGTTTTGAAGTGCCTTGATGTCTTTTGGGAAACATGAACCCCCATAGCCGACCCCTGCATACAAAAAGCTGTACCCAATTCTAGGATCGGCGCCCATGCCCTTTCTAACCGATTCAATATCGACTTGGATCTTTTCTGCCAAATTGGCCAATTCATTCATGAAAGATATTCGAGTAGCAAGCATGGCGTTGGAGGCATATTTGGTGAATTCTGCGCTTCTCACGTTCATCACCAACGTTCTCTCATGATGACGGTTAAAGGGGGCATAAAGTCGGTGCATCATCTCCTTGGCTTTGTCTGAGTGAGCGGCATCATCAACCCCCAAAATGATTCGATCAGGACGCATGAAGTCATCGACTGCGCAGCCTTCTTTTAAAAATTCGGGATTTGAGATGACGCTAAAACCGACGTTTTGAGCCTGCGTGTTGTGACTTGAATCAATTTCACCTTGTATGATCTCTTTGACCATGTCGGCGGTACCGACCGGTACGGTCGATTTGTTCACGACCACTTTGTAGCCATTGATCCATTGACCAATGTTTTTTGCAGACGCTTGGACCTGAGTTAAGTCAGCCGCACCACTTTGCGTGGTGGGCGTGCCGACTGCGATAAAAATGATCTCTCCATGGTGAATCGATTCGGCCACATGGGTGCTGAAGTGCAGTCTATTGGCCGATAAATTCTTTTTGATGATGCTCTCTAAGCCATCTTCAAAAATCGGGCTGATGCCAGCTTTCAGTTGTGTTATTTTTTCTGGATTGATGTCAAAACAAACCACATCGTTGCCCAATTCAGCAAGGCATGCCCCAGTTACCAAGCCAACATATCCTGTTCCAATAACTGTGACTTTCATATTTTCTCCAAATTAAGATAAATATGACTATGTATGTTTTTCGTTGCTTTTTAATGTTACTTTAGTGAATATTGAGTGACAAGAAAAACAAGGTCTTAGGCCACGATGTGAACAATAGAAATTTTCAGTACCCAAGTCAAGACAATAGGCGTCTGTCTAAAATCGTTCAGTTTTTTTTAAACCCAACCCCATGTTGTCCATTTTTCGACATGGCGACACGACTCAGCACGTCAAGGCAACAGTCGCTTTGAATCACACCTCTCGGGTCAAGTCGGAGTTGAAGGGTGACGTTCACTCACCAGGTGCTTGGGATCAAAGCCTCATTTGAGGATCAATCAGCGAAATCAGAGAACACCTTGGGTGTGTAGGTGTTGATGTTTTTCCACTCTTTTGGAATCTCCCTGAGTGCTTCAGGCGTCAAGGTGATTTTTAGAGAACGCGTACCGATCAAATTACCCCGTTCAATCGACAAGGGAATGGCGTTTTTGAAATCAATCAAAATTCGCAAATAATTTTCTTTGTCATCTCCTTCATACCACTTTGCATCAGGAATTGAACTGTTTCTGGCGCTGGGTTTAAGCGCTGCGTACTCTTGGGGTGTCATCATGTAGTAGGCTCTCTCCCAAGAGCCATCAAATCCGATGGAAGGGTACTCTGACTTTGGAATGCCAACCCTGACTTTTTCATCGGTTTGTAGGAAACTCAAGCGAAGTTGTCCCTTTTCAAGTTCTACCAAACGCGCGCCCTCTAAGGGATCGAAATGTTCATGACCGGAGCCAGACTTGCTCTTCTTTTTAGCGGGAACAATAGACGGTATGATTCTTTCTATCCAGGCAGCAGAACCTTTTCTGACTAAATGTTCTTCTAAAAAAGTTGTTCGGATCACCCCATCGTTACCTATGACCTTGGTCTCTGTTTTCATTTTGACATCAAGATCAACGAGTTTGTTAAAGTTGAATTTTCCATCTCCTTTGGCTTGTGCCATGGCAATGGTAACCGTCGCAAGAAGTGAAAGAAGAAAAATGACAGGGTGTTTAAAATGAACGTTCATGTGCTGAGTTGAAAAAGTATGAAAAAAAGGTACCTTTGATGAAAAGGTACCTTTTTAGGAAGTGCAATGCTAAGTTAGAAGCCGAAAGCGGTTTTTAAGATGTTGTACACATTGATATTGGGCATGGTGCCTTTGAAGTTTTGTGCTGCTGCGCCAGTAGCAAACAGCATCACGTCTCCTGAGCCGTGTGTCTCACCGCCAGCGCTAGACTTGACAACACCTTCTTGGAAGTAACCGCCGCCGTCACTGAACACGTTCGCTGACTTGTAAGTCCCAATGCTCTTGGTTTGCGCTGAGGTCAAGTTTGAGCGAACTTTAGGTCTGTTTGGACTTTGTCCAAAGACCAGTGTTGTGTAGGCATTGCCATCGGAGTCAAGCACAGGCTTGTCGTCTGTGCCGGTCACCACATCAAGCATGTTGTTGCCACGTTTGGAGTAACCATTGAAGGCCATGGTGTGGTCATGATCCGCGGTGACCACGATCAAGGTGTTGCTCAAGTCCACTTTGCTCAAAGCCATCTTAACTGCGTTGTCAAATGCCAGCGTGTCTGTCAAAGCACGAGCAGCATTGGTTCCGTGAAGCGCGTGGTCAATTCGTCCACCTTCAACCATCAAGAAATAGCCGTTGGGGTTTTTTGACAAGACATCAATGGCTTTGGAGGTCATTTCAGCAATGCTCGGTTCGATGGCGGGGTTTCTGTCAAGCTCATAACTCATATGAACGTCGTCGGTGGCTTGATCAAAGAGGCCCAACAATTTTGAACCTGTTGTAGCGGGTGCAGCCAACAACTCTGTCTTGTTCGTGACATAGGAGTAACCATTGGATTTCATAAGGCCCACCAAATCACTGCCATCTGGGCGTCCAGCTTGTTGCTCCGTCGTCCCCGTTGGGTTGACCGGTACAAAGTAACGGCTGTTTCCACCTAAGATCACATCGACCCCTTTGCCCAAAGCCGTGTTGTAGCTTTTGCTGCCTGGTGTCAATTGAGCTGCGATTTCATACTCGGCGTTTCTGTTGCAAACGTGTGCATAATTCACTGCAGGCGTGGCATGGGTGATTCTGGCTGTGCTCACCACGCCAGTGGATTTGCCCTTGGTGATCGCTTGCTCAAGTAAAGTGGGAACGGGTTTACCGTTGCTGCCATCTGTTTTACAGTTGTTGATCCAAGAGCCACTCTTTGGAAACGCTGGATCCGTTGAAGGCGATGTTGGATTGGTATCAGGCGTCATGGAGATGACATTGTTTTTCATGCGCACACCGGTGATGTAGCCGGCCATGCCTGGGGCTGAGTCGGTGGTCTGTGCATCTGCTGCATAGGTTCTAATTTTCGCTGCATAGGGCATGGTGTCCATGGTCAACTTACCAGCTTCACCATAGCCATAAATACGAGCAGCTGTGACCACGACAGGTCCCATGCCGTCACCCAAAAAGAAGATCACATTTTTGGCTTCACCTGCAGCTTGAGCGTTGAAACACATGGCGTTGATGGTGGTGGCCAAAAGGGTAGCAATTATTTTCTTGTTCATGATTTTCTCCGCGTATCAATTTATAAACCGAGTGCTTTAACGATCAGTGGGAAAACTTCGATGTTTTCCAACGATCCCTTGAATAAATTGGAATTCAGGCCAATGGCTCCCAACCAAACATCACCACCGCCATGTGTTTCGTTCTCACCTGAAAGGCGTATGGCGGATTCTTGTTGGTAGTTGTCTGCCCCAGTGATGGCGTCTGTCAATGGCGTCATGGCTGCTCGATCAGAAACTCGGTTAGGTCCATTACCAAAAGCCAATACACTGAACGTGGCTCCTTCAGCGTCTTTTGCTGGCGTTGTGGGAGTCAACCATTGTTTCAAAACGCCAAGAATACCTGGATTGTCTTTGGTCGTTTTTCCTGTCAACGCAGAATAACCTTGCATCACCATGGTGTGATCGTGATCGGCTGTGACCACAATCAAGGTGTTGCTGAGGTTGGGATCTGTCTGACGGACTTTGGCAATTGCTGCAGCAATGGCGTTGTCAAAAGCAATGGTGTCTTGTAAAGCGCGTTTAGCGTTGGTGGCATGAAGTGCGTGGTCAATTCTTCCGCCTTCAACCACCAAGGTGTAGCCCTTGTTCTTTTTAGCAGCCAAGATGTCCATGGCCTTGGTCGTCATCTCTGCCAAGCTCGGCTCGACGGCTGGATTTCTGTCCAAGTCATAGGACATGTGTCCTCCTGAGAACGACGCATCCAAGACGCCTTGATCAAACAAGGCAAAAAGTTTTGTCGAGGAGTTGATGGAGACAGCGTTCAGGCTAGGTAAATCGCTGGCAAATGCATAGCCTTGATTTTTCATCTCGGCGATCAAGTTTCTGCCGTCAGGACGGCCGGCTTTCTCAAGCGCAGTGCCCGTGCTGTTGAAGGGGATGAAATATTTGCTGTTGCCACCCATCAAGACGTCTACGCCGTTACCAAGAGCGGCGTTGAAGCCCGCGCCACCTGGAACGGCTTGTCTGGCGATGTCATACTCAGCATTTCTGTTGCAAATGTGAGAGAAGGTTGCTGCAGGCGTGGCGTGGGTCAGTCTGGCCGTGGTGACGATACCAGTGCCCATGTTGTTGGCTTTTGCCAGTTCCAGGAGGGTTTGGACAGGCTTACCGTTGGTGGATAAGCAATTGTTCACGGCATTTGACACACCTGTTGTTGCATCTTTACCGGGGCTCACAGAGGTGGTGTCAGAAGACATGGAAACCACGTCTGAGTTCGCCTTTACACCCGTCATGTAAGCGGACATGGATGCGGCACTCTCTGTGACTTGAAAATTTTGAGAAAAAGTTTTGACGAAAGCTGTATCTGGTAAGGTATCCATGGTCAATTGGCCATCTTCTCCGTAGCCGTAAATACGCGCTGCTGTTTGAACGGTGACGCCCATGCCATCACCTAAAAAGAAGATCACATTTTTTTGAGGCGTTTCACTTGATGAGCAAGCGCCCAAGAGGCCGATTGCGACCGCCGACAATAGAACAGATAAATATTTTTTCATGTTTCACCTTAAGAAATAAACACTGATGAGCTTAAGGGCAATATATTAAAGTTGTGTGACTTTGACCGGTTGATGAAAGTTTTAGGCTGGAAGGTGTCATGAAAATGTCATTTGAGCTATTTAAGCTAAGTGTTGGTTCATTATTTACAAGTTCAACACCATGACGACAAAGCTCAACCTTGATGCAGCACAAATACAGCGACTGAAAGAAGACATCATGGACAGCTTGGACGAAGAGCTTGAAAATGAATTTGAAGATGTTGGCTTGGGAGACCCAGAAAGTTCTTCTGCCAAAGCCCTTGAATTTAGAAAGTTTTATTTTCGTGAGTTGATCAAGCTCCAAGGTGAACTGGTCAAGTTACAAGACTGGGTGGTTGCTAACAAGCACAGAATGGTCATTGTTTTTGAAGGCAGAGATGCTGCCGGTAAAGGGGGTGTGATCAAAAGAATCACGCAACGCTTGAACCCACGCATCTGCCGAGTGGCTGCTCTTCCTGCCCCCAACGACCGTGAAAAAACACAGTGGTATTTTCAGCGCTATGTCTCCCACCTTCCCGCCGCAGGCGAAATTGTCTTGTTCGACAGAAGCTGGTACAACCGTGCAGGTGTGGAGAAGGTCATGGGCTTTTGCTCCGACGAAGATTACGAGGAGTTTTTTAAATCCGCACCCGAGTTTGAAAAAATGCTCACGAGAAGCGGCATTCAAATCATCAAATATTGGTTCTCCATCACTGACGATGAGCAGTACTCAAGATTTTTAGGCCGTATCCATGACCCCTTGAAGCAGTGGAAACTCAGTCCCATGGATTTGGAGAGCCGTCGTCGCTGGGAGGACTACACCAGAGCAAAAGAGACGATGATTGAAAGAACACACATTCCTGAGGCGCCTTGGTGGGTGGTTCAAGCGGTCGACAAGAAAAAAGCCAGGCTCAATTGCATCAGTCACTTGCTGTCTCAAGTGCAATACTCTGAAGTCAACCCGCCCGAAATCGTGATGCCAGATCGTGTTCGCAATCCGGACTACATCCGCCACGCCATCCCTCAAGGCATGATCGTGCCAGAGAAATATTAAACGTCTGACTTTTGAGGGTTCGATTTGAAGGGGTTTCTTTGCTCAAGATGGGCCATGTATTGCTCCACGTTTTGACCCTCTTGTATCAAAAACTCGTCCACGGCTTTTGCAAATGAGGGGTGGGCCAGCCAGTGGGCGCTTTGCGTCATGACAGGTAAGAGTGCTCGCGCCATCTTGTGCTCGCCTTGCGCTCCTCCTTCAAACCGCTGCACGCCTTTTTCAATGCACCATTCAATGGGTTGGTAGTAACAGGCCTCAAAGTGCAGGCAATCTACCCGCTCAAGGGCGCCCCAATAGCGTCCATAAGCTACCATGGGTTGGTCGTCAAAGTTCCTCTGCAGGGCCACCAAACTGCAGGCCATGGGTTGGCCCTCTCGGTAAGCAATGAACATCACCCAGTTGTTGATCATTTGTTGTTTCATCTCTTCAAAAAAAGAGGGCGTCAAATAGGGTGCATTGCCGTGTTCTAAATAAGTTTGTTGATAGCAACGGTAAAAAAAATCCCAATGTTCATGGCTGATTTGAGGACCTTCAAAAGTTTTGAAAGTCACCTGAGCTTGAGATACTTTTTTACGTTCTTGTTTGATTTTTTTGCGTTTCTCTTGATTCATCGAATTTAAAAAATCATCAAAATGATCAAAAGGCTTTTCATCCAAATTGGCGTTTTGCCAATGAAATTGAACCGTGTGCCTCTCAAGCATGTGGCATTCTTGGGCCGCCTTCATGTCCGCTTGGCTGGCATAGAGCATGTGAAGTGAAGACACGCCCCAAGTTAAACATTGATCGAGCACCGCTTTGAGAAGTTCGGTCTTGAGTTCTTGTGTTTTGGCCAGCA
Organism: Betaproteobacteria bacterium; assembly: GCA_037134015.1. Lineage (GTDB taxonomy): Bacteria > Pseudomonadota > Gammaproteobacteria > Burkholderiales > Burkholderiaceae_C > Limnohabitans. Next base: position 22,423 of record JBAXNB010000011.1, read on the forward strand.
AGCGAGATCCTGGTACCGGGCTAAATGGCGGGGCGATCAGGGCCTTGGGATAATAATGCAGTCCGTGACGATCATAGGCTTGTGCCCAAGCCCAGTCAAAGACGTATTCCCCATAAGAGTGTGACTTGAGATAAAGGGGACATGCAGCAAGGAGCTCATCCTTGGCGTGAAGTGTGAAGTATTTGCAGGCCCAACCCGTTTTGCCTGTTGCGCTGGCACTCTCGTGCATGGCGTTCAAGTATTCATATCGAAGAAAGGGCGTGGGAACAGAATCAGACAATAAAAGCGCGTTCCAATGGGTTTTTTCGATGCTCGCCATCGAATCATGCACCTCGATGACATAATTGGATTGATTCATAACCGTATTTTTATATGACTCTAAAAATTTCAATTGCTCAAATGAACGTCGTTGTTGGAGACATGGCGGGAAATGCGCAACGGATCATCGATGCCGCTAGTCAAGCATACCAAACTGGTAGTCGACTTTTATTGACCCCAGAATTGGCCATTTGTGGCTATCCGGCCGAAGATTTGTTGCTCCGGCCGTCATTTATTCAAGCTTGCGATGATGCCTTAGAAAGCGTAAGGTTGGGCTTGGCCCATTTTAAAGACCTTCATGTTGTGGTGGGACATCCCAGCGGTTTTGGACGAGTCGGTCGCTCCGTTTCATCCACCCAAAGATTCAACCGAGCCAGTGTCCTGTGCCAAGGACAATGGATCACCAGTTACGATAAGCGAGAATTGCCCAATTACCAAGTGTTTGATGAAAGACGTTATTTCACACCTGGCCGACAGGTCTGTGTTTTTGAGGTTTTGGGCATCAAAATGGGTTTGCTCATTTGTGAAGACGCCTGGTTTGAGACGCCCGCTTTGGACACCAGAGACCAGGGCGCAGAAGTGCTTTTGGTGCTGAATGCATCCCCTTTTCATTTGGGCAAAGGTCAAGAAAGAGAGCTGGAGATGAAAAACCGGGCTCTTCAAACGGGACTGCCCGTGGTTTACGCGCACATGGTGGGTGCACAAGATGAAGTGGTGTTTGAGGGGGGATCCTTTGCGCTGAGCGCTTCGGGTGAGGTGGTGGCCAGGGCGCCGTTTTTTGAAGAGTCTTTGTTTCAAATCAGCTTGAACCCTTTGCAAAATTTTGCATTGATGGGCGACATCGCACCCCTTGCCAGCCAAGAGGAGGACTTGTGGCGTGCTTTGGTGATGGGGGTCAAGGATTATGTCGAGAAAAATGGCTTTCCATCGGTCTTGCTAGGTCTGTCCGGCGGCATTGATTCTGCCCTGGTGTTGGCCATTGCATTGGACGCGTTGGGGAGAGACCGCATCCATGCGGTCATGATGCCCTCACCCTACACGGCCTCGATCAGCTTGGTGGATGCCTCAGAGATGGCCGCACGCGTTGGAGTGAAGTACACCGAGTTGAGCATCTTGCCTGAGTTCGAGGCCTTCAAGGCCACCTTGGCGCTTTTGTTTGAGGGACGCGAGGAGGATGCAACCGAGGAAAACATCCAGGCGCGCATTCGTGGGACTCTTTTGATGGCTTTGTCCAACAAGATGGGGGCCATCGTGCTCACAACGGGCAACAAGAGCGAAATGGCAACGGGCTACTGCACCTTGTACGGAGACATGGCGGGGGGCTTTGCGGTCATCAAAGATGTGGCCAAAACCATGGTGTTTCGTTTGGCGAGGTGGAGAAATCTGCACAATCCATTCAACACAGTTTCAAACCCCATCCCTGAGCGCATCATCACCCGCCCACCGAGTGCTGAGTTAAGGGCGGATCAAACCGATCAGGACAGTTTGCCGCCCTATGAGGTGTTGGATGCGATTCTCTCCATGTACATGGAAGATGACCTCAGTGCGCAAGACATCATCGATCAAGGCTACGCCAAAGAGCAGGTGGATTTGGTGACCCGACTGATTCGAATCAATGAATACAAGCGTCGACAAGCGCCGATCGGGCTCAGGGTGACGCACCGAAGTTTTGGAAAAGATTGGCGCTATCCCATAACGAGCAAGTTCCGTGCATAATTGAGGCTCGAAGAAAAAACAGGAGATATCTTTTGAAACAAATTACTGCCATCATCAAGCCTTTCAAACTCGAAGAGGTCAGGGAAGCGCTTGCCGAGTGTGGCGTCACGGGTTTGACGGTGACCGAGGTCAAGGGTTTTGGTCGTCAAAAGGGACATACCGAGTTGTACCGCGGGGCGGAGTATGTGGTTGATTTTTTACCGAAAATCAAACTCGAAGTCGTTGTCAACACGGACGATGTGGATCGTTGTTTGGATGCCATCATCAAGGCCGCTCACACGGGCAAAATTGGAGACGGGAAGATTTTCGTCACTTCGGTTGAAAAAGTGGTTCGCATCCGGACCGGCGAACTTGACAGCAACGCTGTTTGATCCGCGGGGGCTTGAGGGCCCTTTTTTTCTGCCTAGCTTGTCAATGGACTGATGCGTTGCCACAAAGCGCAAGCCCAAACGACGATGCAAAACACCAAACTCAACAAGACGGCAGCAGAGCCAAGATCCTTGGCTCTTTTGGAGAGTGCGTGCCAGTCGTCTCCATGTCGATCGATGGCCGATTCTATGGCGGTGTTCAACAACTCCACCACCATCACCAAAATGAGGGTGCCAATCAAAAAGCACACCTCAAGCCAATTGGAGCCTAGCCAAAACGCACAGGGCAAGAGGGCGATGAAAACCCAAGCTTCTTGCTGAAAGGCGGGCTCATACCAACCGGCTTTCAAGCCCGCCAATGAAAACCCCAAGGCATGGTAGACGCGACTGAATCCTCGACGTTTTTTTTGCGGGTTGAAGGAGTCGGTTTTTTTCATACCTGAATTTTTACCGAGTTGCATGACAAATTTGTGATGCTTGGATGAAGGGTTCAAGACTGTTTGGGGTCTTCTTCCACCAATTGGGTGTTTGACCATGCATCGTGCCAAAACTGCTGAGAGGCTTGAAATCGGGCCAAGGTGGCCCAAACCGATATCCACCCCAAGCACAAGACCGCTCGCTCAGCCATGCTCAATGAAAAAGGCACGAGGGCCATCAAGGGGGGAATGAACCACACCCAGGAGCTGATCCATCGCTTGAGTGCCATGGAGGTGCTCAAGCGTTGTCCCTGCAAGTCCAGCAGCTGAATGCGCCAAGTCTTCATGGCCAGGGTTTGCCCACGTCGCCAAAAGTAGATGAAGTAAGCGGTCAAAACACAGAATATAAAAGCTTGAAAGACGGATCGATAGGTCAGTGATTTTGACACTGGGTCCGAAGCACTGCTGGGCATCAAGGTGTCCAAGACCATGGTAAAGATCAAGCCCGAAATAAAGGTCACGCCAAAAAGGAGAATACCTTCATAGGTGAAACAAGCCATTCGCTTGAGGATGGAGGGTGATTTGTATAGGGTCATGAAACAATCGTTCGGGACAACTGGCAAGAAAAAGTCAAGGGGCCTCTGAGTGGATCTCAAAGATCGGGCTTAAAAAAACGTCTGAAGAAGCGAGTGCTTTAAGGCGCTGGACTGTTGCGCTTTGGGGGCAAAAGCGTTTTAGATGCGATTTGATCGACTTGAAGCCTGAGGTGGCTTGGTTCGTGGGCGGGTTTGTACAAGGTGGTCGTGCTTGCCCCAATGGCCTTGGGTTTGGGGGAGATGGCGGCACTGTTGGGCATGATGTTCAAGTTTTGTGCAAGTTCGTTTCTTTGGGCTGGTTCCAAGGCTTGGTATTCCTGCCATTTGTTCAAGCGCTCATCGCCCTGGAATTGCTGAACCTGAGCAAAAATGACCCTCGCTTGAACCCTTTGCTGTGGGCTTAAAAGGCTCCACTGCGTCATCCTTGCTTGAAGTTTTTCTTGGTCGCTGACGGACAGGTCGGTAAAGTTGGCCGATAGGGTCAACCACTTTCTCTTTTGCGTCTCACTCATCTCAGGCCACAAATCAAGCAAAGGCAGAAGAGCCAACTTTTGTTTGTTGTTCAATTCCGACCATTTAGGGTAAGAGCTCGACGGTTTTGAACTCGGCAACGCGCGTTTGTTGCTGGATGTGTTGTCTGAGGGGGTGTTGTCGCTCGCAGGTGCTTGGGCTTGCGTTGAGGGGCTGCTTGCTAAGGCGGCCTCGGGATTGAGGGCTTGGGCTTGAAGGGCAAAGGGCACCAACCCAGCTAAAGTCAGCAGGAAAAGCTTCGGTAAAAAACTGATTTTTTGGCGCACTTGCAAGCGTACGCTATTGAATGGCTCAACCCATGCCTTTGAGACTGTCCCTGACGCCAGACGAGGGGGTCTAGCTTTCCAAAACAACAGGCTCAAATTCATTGTTACTGCGGACCTTCAATGGAGGACCTTGGAACGCTTAAAAATTTCAAAAATCCTGGATCTGTATAGGCATCAGGGGGAAGATCGTCCAAAAGCAAGGCTTGATCTACATCGGCCAGTTCGCGGGCTCTGAAGTCGTTTTGAAACTCATGAATCAACATCAGCCCCAGCATAAGCACCAAAAGGGGGAGCATGGAGACCAATTTTTCCCACAAAGGGCTCGACCCTGAACCGCCGCCCAAGCTAGCTACACCATTTTGGATCTGGACATTGGACGTCATGGCCGGTGTGTGGGCCATTTGCTTGTGCAAAGACAAGGCACGCACCCTAGCGGCGCGAAGTCTTTCACTCACGTGATGAGGGACGTTGTCCAAGGCAACGTCCAGTTCGGACACAATTCGCCTAGCAAAGACGTCTTGTGAGCTGAAAGATGGTGTCAATCCTTGGGTCATGGCTTAATTCCTTTGGCGCTTAGTGCTAAATATAATGCTTGAATGGCTCTAGAGCAATGTGTTTTTACACTTCCCTGCGAACAACCCATTGCCGAAGCTGTTTCAGAAACGTCAAGCTCCTCCCAATAACGCAACAGGAAGGCTTCTCGTTGACGTGCAGGGAGTTTTTTTATCTCTTCTTCGATTTCTAGGACATTTTGGGTGTGAGAAAAATTCTGCTCAGCACTTTCACCCATCAAGCTGTCGTGTTCGGGCGCCTTGATGTCCAAAAAATCCATCTCATCGGATCCAGAATCAGATTCAAAGTCGTTGAAATTGGAAAAAAGGGCGTTTTTTGTTTTTTGGCGCCTGAACCAGTCAAGCGTCGTGTTGGACAAAATCCTTTGAAACAGCATGGGCAACTCATGGATCGGCTTGTCGGCGTAATGCTCTGCCAATTTCATCATGCTGTCTTGGACAATATCTAGCGCTGCCTCTTCGTCCCTCACATGATAAACAGAGCGCTTGAAAGCTCGTTTTTCAACGCTTTTTAGAAAATCAGAGAGTTCTTTTTCTGTGGCCAAGGCGAAGAGGAGTCCAAATGGTGCTGTTCAAGCGAGGTTCTCGGTGTATTTTTCAGAGGCAATTAAACCATAATTAATATGAAAGGTTGTTAAGTTTTTTACTCTTTGCAAAAAAAATGACATAATGTGAGGCTGTGTTCAATCGAACATACAAAAACGGGTCTGGGTTTGACGTATCAACGTTTATGGCTACAGGTCTTAAGTCTTGACGTGATTCCATAAGAATGCACGAAAAGGCACCCAAGGTTTTTCAGTTAGAAATTCACAAAGGTTTAAAAATGGATTCCAATCAATCGCAAGCCTCAAGCCTTGCCGTTAATCCACTTCATGTCTACAACGAGACGCCCGTTCAGCTGATGGGCTCAGAAGTGATGGTCAAAGCCTTACAGGCCGAAGGCGTTAAATACGTTTGGGGCTACCCAGGTGGCGCCGTTTTGTACATTTACGACGCCCTGTACAAACAAGACACCATTCAACACGTGTTGGTCCGTCATGAGCAAGCTGCAGTGCACGCGGCCGATGGCTACGCGAGAGCGACGGGCGATGTGGGGGTTGCCTTGGTGACTTCTGGACCTGGCGTGACCAACGCCGTCACGGGTATCGCAACTGCCTACATGGACAGCGTCCCCTTGGTGGTGATCACAGGCCAAGTGCCGACACACGCCATTGGGCTTGACGCATTCCAAGAGTGCGACACAGTAGGCATCACTCGACCCATTGTGAAACATAATTTTTTGGTCAAGGACGTCAAAGACTTGGCTGTGACGCTTAAAAAAGCCTTTCACATTGCCCGAACCGGTCGACCAGGCCCTGTGGTCGTTGATATTCCAAAGGATGTGTCTTTCAACAAGACGATGTACCACGGGTACCATGAGAGCATTGAGATGCGCTCTTATGTACCGGTCAAAAAAGGTCATTCAGGACAAATTAAAAAGGCCCTGCAGCTCTTACAAAATGCCAAGCGCCCCTTTATTTACACGGGTGGTGGGGTCTTGATGAGCGAGGCCTCTCAAGAATTGAGAACCTTGGTGGACATGTTGGGCGTGCCATGCACGAGCACGCTCATGGGCTTGGGGGCCTATCCCGCCTCCGATAGAAAGTTTCTGGGTATGTTGGGCATGCATGGCACCATTGAGGCCAACAATGCGATGCAAAACTGTGATGTGTTGCTCGCCGTTGGCGCTCGGTTTGATGATCGGGTGATTGGCAACCCCAAGCATTTTGCTCAAAATGAGAGAAAAATCATTCACATTGATATCGATCCTTCTAGCATCTCCAAGCGTGTGAAAGTCGATATCCCGATCGTAGGTGACGTCAAGGAGGTCTTGACCGAAATGATCGGCATGGTTCGCGAAAGTGGACTCAAATGTGATCCTCAAGCATTGGCCGCTTGGTGGGACAGTTTGGAGCTTTTGCGTTCAAGAGATTGCTTGAAATACGACCGCAAAAACACGTCCGTGATCAAGCCTCAGTATGTGGTTGAAACGCTTTGGAACATGACCAAAGAGTCAGATGCCTATGTGACCTCTGATGTAGGTCAACACCAGATGTGGGCCGCGCAGTACTATCGTTTTGACGAACCCAGGCGTTGGATCAATTCGGGTGGTTTAGGTACGATGGGCGTGGGTATTCCGTATGCCATGGGTATCAAGTTGGCAAAACCTGAGTCCGAGGTTTTTTGTGTCACTGGCGAAGGCTCGGTGCAAATGTGTATCCAAGAGCTCTCCACTTGTTTGCAATACAACACCCCGATCAAAATTTTGGCACTGAACAACCGTTACCTTGGCATGGTGCGTCAATGGCAGGAAATCGAATATTCAGGGCGCTACAGCCACAGTTACATGGATGCTTTGCCTGATTTTGTGAAGTTGGCACAAGCCTATGGTCACGTCGGTATGCTCATCGAGCGACACGAAGATGTGGAGCCTGCTTTGAGAGAAGCCAGAGCGCTCAAAGACAGGACCGTGTTCATGGATTTCAGAACCGACCCTACAGAGAATGTTTTTCCCATGGTTCAAGCCGGCAAGGGCATCACGGAGATGCTTTTAGGCAGCGAGGATCTTTGATGCATGCCTTTTGCAGGCATGAGCATAGATTTATTTTTTGTTGATTCTATTGACCGCCAAACCCAAGCATGACCCATGCATGGGTGAGGGCCTCAAAAAGAGGAAGCCATTTTGAAACACATTATTTCAGTACTTTTAGAAAACGAGCCGGGTGCTTTGTCTCGCGTGGTTGGGTTGTTTTCTGCTCGAGGCTACAACATCGAGTCTTTGACCGTTGCCCCCACCGAGGATCCCAGCTTGTCCAGGATGACCTTACAAACCGCGGGTTCTGATGATGTCATCGAGCAAATCACCAAACACTTGAACCGCTTGATTGAAGTGGTCAAAGTTGTTGACTTGACCGAGGGCCCTTACACGGAGCGCGAGTTGATGCTGGTCAAGGTCCGTGCTGTCGGTAAAGAGCGCGAAGAGATGAAACGCATGGCCGATATCTTTCGCGGTCGTATCATCGACGTGACAGACAAAAGTTATACCCTTGAGCTGACGGGCGACCAGGCCAAGAACGATGCATTTTTGCAAGCCGTTGACAGCACCGCAATTCTTGAGACCGTGAGAACCGGTCCTTGTGGTATTGGCAGAGGTGAGCGGATCTTAAGAGTTTGAATTTACAACGACCCCTATCTACAGGAGAAAACATGAAGGTCTATTACGATAAAGATTGTGATTTGAGTTTAATCAAAGGCAAAACAGTTGCCATCATTGGTTATGGTTCACAAGGGCATGCCCATGCACAAAACTTGAACGACAGCGGCGTCAAGGTCGTGGTGGGTTTGAGAAAAGGTGGCGCCAGCTGGGACAAGGTCGGTAAAGCCAACCTGAACGTGATGGAAGTCGCTGCAGCGGTCAAAGCGGCCGATGTCGTGATGATTTTGTTGCCCGACGAACAAATCGCAAGTGTTTACGAAAAAGAAGTCGAACCCAATATCAAAAAGGGAGCCTCTTTGGCCTTTGCTCATGGATTCAATGTCCACTACAACCAAGTCAATCCTCGCTCTGACTTGGATGTCTGGATGGTTGCGCCCAAAGCGCCTGGACACACTGTTCGTTCAACTTACACACAAGGCGGCGGTGTTCCTCATTTGGTTGCTGTGCATCAGGACCAAAGCGGTAAAGCGCGTGACTTGGCTTTGAGTTACGCCATGGCCAATGGAGGAGGTAAAGCTGGCATCATCGAGACCAACTTCAAAGAAGAGACCGAAACCGACTTGTTTGGTGAGCAAGCGGTGCTTTGCGGGGGCGCTGTTGAGCTGATCAAAATGGGTTATGAAACATTGGTTGAGGCGGGCTATGCCCCTGAGATGGCGTATTTTGAATGTTTGCATGAGTTGAAATTGATCGTTGACTTGATTTATGAAGGCGGTATTGCCAACATGAATTATTCGATCTCTAACAACGCCGAGTATGGCGAGTATGTGAC
>JBAXNB010000012.1:0-31132 GCA_037134015.1 Betaproteobacteria bacterium
GAGCTTGAACCGGCCTTGGTAGTCTTCTTCCAATTTCTCCAACATAGGGCCTAGGGTCTTGCATGGCGCACACCAAGGAGCCCAAAAGTCCACCAACACCGGCGTCTGCGTTGAAGCCGCCATCACTTCTTGTTCAAAATTTTCTACCGTAACATCCATCATTTCAATACACTCCTAGCAAAACCTTAAAATACTTGAGAATTGTCTCACTTATCAGGCCAACACAATGACAAAACCACTTCTTGCCGTCGTCATGGGCTCCCAATCGGATTGGGACACCATGAAACATGCTGCCCTTTTGTTGCAAGACTTCGACATTCCATTCGAAGCCAGCGTTTTGTCAGCGCATCGAATGCCAGACCAACTGTTCAGTTTTGCTGAACAAGCCAAATCTCGCGGCTTGAAGGCCATTATCGCCGGTGCGGGGGGTGCTGCGCACTTGCCCGGTATGCTGGCCGCCAAGACAAGCTTACCCATTTTAGGCGTTCCTGTTGCTAGCCAACACCTCAGCGGTGTCGACTCCCTTCACAGTATCGTACAAATGCCCAAAGGCATACCTGTGGCCACTTTTGCTATCGGCATTGCAGGCGCTGTGAACGCAGCACTTTTTGCTGTGTCTTTGCTAGCCATCACCGATAAAACCCTAGAAGAAAGACTGGACGCCTATCGTCTCAAGCAAACAGTCGCGGCTCAAAATTCGAAACTCGAACTCTAAAGTCGCGTTGTTTGATCCTTCTTGAGCCGTCCAGCTCTTTCTATCCCCCCCATTTGAACTTCTCCATGAACGACGCACCCAGTCACAGTGAATGTTTAGCCCCCCCAGCCAGTCTTGGCATCCTTGGTGCGGGTCAACTGGGTCGCATGCTGGTTCAAGCGGCTCAAAAAATGGGTTACCGGACCGTGGTTTTGGACCCGGACCCCAATGCACCGGCAGCCCATTTGAGTGAAGAGTTTCTTCAATTTGCGTATGACGATCGACAAGGGATGGATCTCTTGGCCCAACGCGCCTCACGCGTGACCACGGAGTTTGAAAACGTGCCCGCCGCAACACTCGACCATTTGAGTCAAACGATTGCGGTTCACCCAAGTGCCTTCGCTGTCGGTGTTGCCCAAGACCGGATCGTTGAGAAGAACATGATTCGCTCCTGTCAACTTCAAACGGCCCCGTTTCACGTCATTCGCCACCCCACAGACATCTTCAACACACCCCTTGATTTGTTCCCGGGCATCCTAAAAACCGCTCGCTTGGGCTACGACGGTAAAGGACAATTGACGGTCAACGACCTCGAAGAATTGCATTTGGCCTATGCCTCTTTGAATGCCTCATCAAAAGCCCCCCATGCAAGTGAACCCATCAGTTGTATCTTGGAGAAGAAACTCCCTTTGCAAGCCGAGTACTCTGTCATTGTTGCCAGAAACGAACGCAATGACATGGTCCATTTGCCCATTCAATGCAATCAACACGTCAAGGGTATTTTGCATCTTTCAAGTGTTTTTGAGCACGCTTTGGGTTTTGAACTTGAGACAGCGCTCATCAATGCCACGCGCACCCTAGCCCAAGAGCTTTCCTACGTGGGCGTTCTTTGCGTGGAATTTTTTATCCTAGCTGACCCGCGCGCATCCCACCCCAACGCATCAAAGTCGAACTTGCCAACTTGGGTGGTCAATGAAATTGCACCTCGTCCTCACAACAGCGGTCATCACAGCCTAGACTCTTGTGATGTGTCACAGTTTGAGCTGCAAGTCAGAGCGCTATGTGGCCTTGCCCTTGTCCAACCCAGGCAACACAGCCCTTGCGTGATGCTCAATTTGCTTGGTGATCTTTGGTTCAAAAAGGGTACAGATCCCCTAGAGCCGCCATGGGAAAAGGTGTTGGCTCTGTCTGGCACACACTTACACTTGTATGGAAAAACTCAAGCCCGAAAGGGACGGAAAATGGGACACCTCAACATCACAGCTGTTCACCCCAAAGAGGTCCTGTCAACACTTGAACAATGCCTTCACCTCTTGGAGTTGCCGCCTCTTAGCCGCGACTTTTTAACCATGTCCTTGCCCCCATGATCATTGAGCATCCTTCTAGCGCCGATCTTGTCTTGGCCGCACAATTGCTTAAAGACGGCAAACTGGTTGCTTTTCCTACAGAAACGGTCTACGGCTTGGGCGCTGACGCCGAAAATGAACAGGCGGTCAAGCTCATCTTTGACGCCAAAGGTCGACCCAAGGATCATCCTTTGATCGTTCACCTGCCTGACATGGACGCGGCTGAGCACTTTGCCTGCAACATTCCTGACTATGCCTATGCTTTGATGAAGCAGTTTTGGCCCGGTGCATTGACACTCATTTTGCAAAAACGTCCTGGCGTTGCCAATGCCTCAAGTGGGCATCAAAACACCCTTGGTCTCAGAATACCCTCTCACCCCATGGCTTTGGAGTTGCTTGTCATGGCAAAGAGCTTGGGTGTCATGGGCGTTGCAGCGCCAAGCGCCAATCGCTTTGGTCGCGTAAGCCCTACTCAGGCGTTTCACGTGGCAGAAGAGCTGGGTGATGATTTGTTGATTTTGAACGGTGGCGCCTCCCAAATTGGTATTGAGTCCACGATCATCGACTGCTCTCGTGGCGAGCCTATCTTGTTGCGCCCCGGGCAGTTGAGCATCGACAGGATGGAGCACGCGCTCAACTTGAAAATTCATCAGCAATTGATCGATGGCAACCTCGACACATCCATGTCCACGCGCTTCAACACCCCTGCACCCAAAGTGTCTGGCCGAATGTTGGCCCATTACGCACCCAAGGCAAAAGTCTTGCTGCGAGAGAGAAAAGCACTTGAAGAAGACTTGTCCTCTTGCCCGCCTCTTTCCAAGGAACGCATCGCCGTGTGGAGCACCACCCCCTTGGTGCTTGACCCTCAAAGGTTTCTATACCAAGCCATGCCGAGCCAAGCCGAGGACTGCGCGCATGTGTTGTTTTCGACCCTGAGGGATTTTGACAAAGCAGGCGTCGATCAAATATGGATTGAACAACCCCCCTGCACTGAAGAGTGGCAAGGCGTCAACGATCGTTTAAAAAGAGCCTCACATGCCCAATAAGTCGGATTTTTATGGACTGCGCACCTTAGCAGCCCCAAGTCCCAGTAAACTACAGCCTCTTACTGGAGTGAACAGATGATCAAGAAGATGCTCAAATGGCCCATGCACGTCGTCGCCTTGACAACACTAGGCCTGCTTTTACTTCTCTCTGGCTGCGGCTCGAGTTCCAAGTACGATGAATTCTTTCCGACTCGAATCGTCTCCATTGGTGACTTTTTAAGTTATCAAGGTACACCCAGCAATGGATACTCGGACAAATTGACCGTCAATGATCTTACCGTCAACAATTGGGTCACCCAACTCGCCACCAGCTACAACATCACTTTTGATCCCAGTTTGACGGCTTTTGCAACGCCAAACGCAACAGTCGCTGACTTGCCCAAACAATTGAGTAAATTTGTGCCTCAACCTGGTGACATGCTGGTGATCAATTCAGGCATGAACGACATCTTGAACCACACCAAAGCTGTTTTGAACAAAGCTGAAACACCAGAGCAGGCCATCGCAGCCTTAGGCGCTCTTGGTACAACGTATCAACTTTTTGCCAGAGATCAACTCAAAAACTTCGCACATATTTTGATCCTGAATGCCTATGACTTAAAGGGAAGCCCCTTTGCTCAAAAAAATGCGGCCAAGTTTTCGTCCCTCTGGCCCAATTACCCAGGCGGCTTGTCCCAATTCATTCAAGACGAAACACGCAACTTCAACAACAAAATCATCTCCAATGCTGGAACCTACGTCTCGGGTCAAGGTGTTCGACTGTTCGATGCAGAAGTGCTTTATTTAAGCGCAGACTTTCAAGGCTATGGCATCACAACAGCGGGACTCACTTTGGCAGCTTGTCCGGTCATCATGGCCGGCATCAATTGCACAGCCACAAGTGCGGACCCCAACTACAACAACTACCTCTACGCCGATGATGTCAACGTCACGCCGGTTGCACAGCGCCTGCTGGGTGCTTACGCCTATACCTTTTTAAGAAGTGCAAAAGGGTGGTGATGGAGCTAGCTGGCTTACCTGTTTGCCACCCACTCCATCAAACCCTGTAAAACCGCACCGCCCTCTTTGGCTTTGGGGTCGTTCAAAATGGCCACCAAAATATAACGCTTTTGTTGCCGGCCTTGAACAAATCCAGCAATTGCATTCACATCTCTTAAGCTGCCCGTCTTTAAATGCGCAAAAGCGGTACCTTGACTTTTCTTTAAAGTCCCATCCAGACCCGTGATGGGCAAAGAAGCGATCAGCTCTGGCATGTAAGGAGACAACCATGCGTAACTGAGCAGATCCGTCAAACCTTGTGCGCTCAATCTTTCTTCTCGACTCAAACCCGAGCCTTGTTCGATGTGCAAGGGCGTTAGAGAAATTTTGTCTCTCCACCATTTCTGCACCAACTCTCTTGAATCGCTCTCATTGACTCCTGTTGGCAGGCCCATGCTCAAGCTCAAGAACAGATGTTGTGCCATGACATTGTTGGAGAACTTGTTCATGTCCTTCACCACATCTGACAAAGGCAAAGAGCTTTCGCTCCAAAGAAGCGTCGCTTTTACAGGTAGGGCTCCAAGCTTGAAGGAGCCGGCGATCTCACCACCTAAGTTTTGCCAAATTCCCCCAAGCGCTCGCTGCGTGAACTCTTTAGGTTTTGAAAAGGCCAAAGGCCATGTTTTTGAGCCACAAGACGCCGCAAACGAGCCATTGAATTTGAGGTCCAAAGGTTGTGAAAAATTCGCTTTGAGTTCCTGTCTGTAATCTAGACAGTTTGCATTGGTCAACGGGACTTGCTTTGAATACGTCAAGCCTTCCATCCTTGGTTCAATATCGATGTGCGCTACGCCGCTCAAAGGGTCGGGCGTGAAGCTCACCAACAAAGCATTGAAGTTGATCAACAAAGCATCTGCGAATACGTTGTAAGGGCGCAGGGGCTCGCCATCGAATTTACCAGGATCTTTGTCTGGGGCTTCAAACAAACCTTTGTCAATGAGCACATCACCTTGTATTTTCTGAACACCCAAGGACCTTAATTTCTGCAGCAAATGCGTTGCATTTTCCACCGTCATTTTGGGATCCAACCCCCCACGCAAGATGACATCGCCGTCCAAAACGCCATTGGGCTTGATGGGACCTGTGATGTAGACATGGGTCTTCCACATGTAATGGGGACCTAGCATGTCCAATGCAGCCTGCGTGGTGACCAACTTCATCAGTGAAGCTGGCGTTCTCAATTGTGTGGCCAAGTGACTGAGGATGGGCAGCTCCTCCTGAGCTCTTGATGCCAACGCCTTTGGCATGGGAACCTCTTTGACCATGACGCTCAAGGAACCAAGAGAGATGCCCGCTTTTTGCAACAACTGCACTATATGAGGGGGCAATGCCTTTGGCTCGTTCGCCACTTCAGATGCGCTCGACTGCACTTGCCTGGCTGAGGGCTCTTTGGGCCAAGCAACCAGCACCAGCAGCAAAGCCATCCAAACGCCAGATCTACAGCTCTTTTCAATAGCTTTGATCGCATGCATTTTGATAAGCTCACTTAAGTTCATCTTTTGACTTTGCCCAAGAAAGGCCCGCCTGTCAAGATGCCCACCGAAAAGACCGCCTGGGTCCTTGCACGGTTTTGCGCCCCAACAGCGAACTGATTTGACGCGCCATAGAGGATAATAAGGGCATGAAATATTTAGCCATTGAATGCAGCACCGACATTTTATCTCTGGCTGCTTCAAGCCATGTTAAGACCTGGCTCTTTGAAGGGCCAGGGGGATCGCGCTCGTCAAGTGTTTTGGTTCCGGAGTGCTTAAATGGTATGGCCCAACTCGACTTGCGCTTTGAGCACTTGGATGCAATTCTTTACGGAAAAGGGCCAGGCTCCTTCACTGGACTTCGAACTGCTTGCTCTGTGGCGCAAGGTTTTGCTTTTGCAAACCAAGTGCCCACACTGGGATTTGACACTTTACTGGTCTTGGCTCAATCGGCTTACCAAATCAAACCTCAATACTCGAAAATACTTTGTGTTGTGGACGCTCGGATGGGGCAACTTTATGTAGGCGCCTATGAAAAGACGGCTCAAAACTGGCGCGTCATACAGCCACCTTGTTTGATAGGTCCTGACTCCATCCGTTCACCCCTTGCTTGGACCCCTCCAAGCAGCTCTTCGCCCTTTTTGCTCGCCTGCAATGCTTCAAGCAACTTGCTCGCCCATCTGCAAGAGACCCTGCTCCAACAAGCGGCTGACTGCGAGTTGATTCAAATCAACCCTCGTGCCGATGCGCTCATCGAACTTGGGAGGGCCCATCATGCAGAGCCGAGCCTTGGTGTGCATTTGCAAACCTCTGTCAACTTGCCAACGCCCCTTTATTTGCGCGACAAGGTCGCACAAACCACCCTAGAGCGTGAGCTGGCTCGTGCACCCTGATCCTCTAGGCCCCCTTCAGCTGATCCATCTGAGCGAAAGCGAGCTCGATGCTTTGTTAAAAATTGAGCAATCGGTGTACGCCAAGCCATGGACGCGTGGTAATTTCTTGGATGCCATGAAAAGCAACAACTGGTGTCAGCTTCTGATGAATGGTCGCACGTTGACCGGCTATTTTGTTGCTATGATGGGGTTCCAAGAGGTCCATTTGTTGAATTTAACCGTTGCCCTCGACTTTCAACACAAAGGCTACGGTCTTCATATGTTGGAGAGCTTGGCTTTGATGTCCAAAACCGTGAATGCTCAATGGATTTGGCTAGAGGTTCGAGTGAGCAATGAGCGGGCCTTTAAAGTTTATGACAAGTTCGGATTTAAAAAGGTAGGGGAAAGAAAAAACTACTACCCCCTGACAAGCCACCAACGTGAAGATGCGATCATAATGAGCTATAGGTTATAAAAATTGATGAGTCTGCATCTCTCACCTAGAAAGAAATCCATCTTGAATGAGATGGGAATCGACCTTCCCTTTAAAAATATGGCCCCTCCAGCGGAGAACCTCGCACGCGCATTTGGGGCGCACAACTTGAGCAACTCTTTCACCCGCCAATCTGCGCCAGCGGACAAGTCCTTTGCCAAATCAACACCCCACGCCCCTGACGCCCCTGACGCTCCAACTTCCAAAGCCAAGCTCGGTGAGCGCGGTGCCCCCTTTCAAGAGAAAACAGCCTTAGAAGCTGCCTCCTCAAGTCTGTCCTTGGGCTCCAAGATAGAGAACATGAACTGGCCCGAGTTGGAGGCACATCTTCAAACTTGCCGCGCCTGTGACTTAGGTCCCAGCGCCCCCATGCGGTTCATTGAGGCGTTTGATGTTCAAAACACCAACACAGATCAACGATCAAACATCGACTGGCTCATCGTCTCAGACGCCCCCAAACGAGCTCTTGATGGCTCAATCGCAGCGTTTTCTGAAGATTGCATGCCTTTGTTCAATGCCATCTTAAAACACCTTGTTGCCGTCAACCTCTCTAGCGAGCGCAGCACAACACCGGCTATCCATTACCTGATCACCCATACCGTCAAGTGCCTGAGCCCATCACTCCAAGCGCCCAAGGCGTTGGCAACGCAAACCTGTTTGATCCATCTACAGCAGCAAATTAAACTCCTTCAGCCCAAACTCATCTTGGTCATGGGCCAAGCTGCAGCTCATGCTCTTTTGACGGATTCCCCCCTAAAAAATGAACCCCTGGGTCGGCTGCGATCAAAGCTGCATCAATTTGCCAACACCCCCATGATCATCACCTACGCGCCGGAACAAATGATGCGCTCAGGAGAGATCAAATCCAACGCCTGGACAGATCTGTGCTGGGCTCATTCTTTGATCCATTGATCGCTTTCAAGTTATTTTCCCCCTGTTCAACACCACCATGCTATTTCTTGATCAACTCCTAAGAGCTCACACTCAAAATCAATCCGTGTTGTGCGTTGGACTTGACCCTTTGCCCAGTCGATTTCCCTTCAAGTGGCGCGATCAATCCGATAAAATTTTTGATTTTTGTGCTGAAATTGTCAACGCCACCGCCGACCTGGTCATTGCCTATAAACCACAAATTGCTTACTTCTCAGCACACAAAGCGGAACACCAACTTGAGCGTTTAATTCATCATATTCGAGAGGTGGCTCCGAGTGTGCCGATCATTTTGGACGCCAAACGTGGCGACATTGGCACCACTGCAGAGCAGTACGCCATTGAGGCGTTTGAGCGCTACGGTGTAGACGCCTTGACACTGTCACCCTTCATGGGTTTTGATTCCATCGCGCCTTATTTAAAATACCACGACAAGGGTGCTTTTCTTTTGTGTCGAACCTCTAACCCAGGAGGTGATGACCTACAAAATCAGCAACTCTTGAACGTTGAAAACAAGCCCCACTTGTATGAGCACATAGCAAGTTTGGCCCATGGACCATGGAACACCAACGGTCAACTTGGACTGGTTGTCGGCGCCACCTATCCCAACGAAATAGAACGCGTTAGACAACGTGCCCCTCACTTGCCACTCTTGATCCCTGGCATTGGAACTCAGGGGGGAGACGCCATCGCCACCGTCAAAGCAGCCAAGAGCAGTGCGCCCGCACGCGTGATTGTCACGTCCTCAAGGGCCATCATTTATGCCTCTGAAAATGAGGATTTTGCACAGGCCTCTCGTTCGGAGGCCTTAAAAACCCGAGCCCTGCTTCAAAGCCATTAGAGGCCTGACGAAGCTTGATGTGCCGGTCTTGGCTTGTTATCTTAGAAGTTTTTTAAGATAGTGGCCTGTAAAACTCGTCTCATTTTGAGACAATTGCTCTGGGGTCCCACACCCTAAGACTTGGCCGCCTTGATCTCCCCCTTCAGGCCCCATGTCAATCAGCCAGTCTGCGGTTTTGATCACATCTAAATTGTGCTCAATGATCACAATGGTGTTGCCCGCATCCCTTAAACGGTGCAGGACTTTGAGCAGCAATTCAATGTCCGCGAAATGCAAACCCGTGGTCGGTTCATCCAAGATGTAGAGCGTTCTCCCTGTGTCTCTTTTGGAGAGTTCGAGGGCCAACTTGACCCTTTGCGCCTCTCCACCGGACAAGGTGGTCGCAGATTGACCAAGCTTGATGTAACTCAAGCCAACATCCATCAAGGTCTGTAACTTTCTCGCAATACTGGGCACGGCTTGCAAGCACTCCATCGCTGCCTCTACCGTCAACTCCAGAATTTGTGCAATGTTTTTACCCTTGTACCTGACCTCCAAGGTTTCTCTGTTGTAACGCTTACCTAAGCACACATCGCAAGGCACATAGATATCTGGTAAAAAATGCATTTCAACTTTGACCACGCCGTCGCCTTGGCATGCTTCGCACCGACCGCCCTCTACGTTGAAAGAAAATCGACCTGGCCCATAGCCTCGCTCCTTTGCCATGGGCATTTCTGACAACAATTCGCGAATTGGCGTCAACATCCCTGTGTAGGTGGCAGGGTTGCTTCTTGGTGTTCTTCCAATGGGAGACTGATCGACGTTGATCACTTTGTCAAAGTGCTCCAAACCAGAGATCTCATCATGAGGAGACGGCTCCTCATGGGAGCGGTACAAATGCTGTGCTGCTGCCAAATACAAGGTGTCATTGACCAAGGTTGACTTGCCAGATCCCGATACACCCGTGACACAGGTCATGAGGCCCACGGGAATATGAACGTCTATGCCGCGCAAGTTGTTACCACGCGCGCCTTGGATGAACAAGGACATCCCCATGGATGGCGCCGTACCGCTGGACAAGTGCGTGCTTTGATTTTCAGGGCTTTCCTGGGGCTTTAACTCTTTGTTTTTGCTCAGTTTGGAAAACGGGTGGGGCTGGGTATCAAGAATGGAGGTCACGGGTACATTTTTGTAGCCCCTGGTGTTTGATATTTCTAACTTTGTTTTGATGTGCTTTTTGAGTTCTAGAGCGCCATCCTTTTTTCGTTGATCCACTGTGCTTGCTTGTTCGGTCAACCATGGATGTCTTGATTGAGGAACTTCAATCTTTAAGTCACCACTCAAGTAGCGCCCGGTCAGTGAGCGAGGGTTTTGTTCTACTTCACTTGGGCGACCTTGGGCAATGACATGCCCGCCATGAACGCCCGCTCCAGGCCCCATGTCCACACAGTAATCGGCTGCACGTATCATGTCTTCATCGTGTTCAACCACCAAGACCGAGTTGCCAATGTCCCTCAAGTGCTTGAGTGTCTCAATCAAGCGGTCGTTGTCTCTTTGATGCAGACCAATGCTGGGTTCATCGAGCACATACATCACCCCAGTCAAACCTGAGCCGATTTGAGAGGCCAACCGGATGCGTTGTGCCTCACCGCCTGAAAGTGTCTCTGCACTTCTTGCAAGACTTAAGTAGTTGAGTCCCACATCGTTGAGAAACTTCAAACGCGATTGAATTTCTTTCACGACCTTTGAGGCAATGTCTGCTTTTGCACCCTTTAAGCTCAAGCCAAGAAAGTATTTCAAACACTCACCCAGCGTTAAATGACTCACCTCATGCAAGCCTTTTGCACCAGTGCCCTCGCCAAGGCGAACATGCAAAGCCTCCAATTTGAGCCTTGCACCTGCGCATACTTCACAAGATCTTGTGCTTTTGTAGCGTCCCAAATCCTCACGAACCAAGGCAGACTCTGTCTCTTGGTAGCGCCTTTTCATGTTCACCAAGATACCTTCAAAGGCGTGTTTTTTACTGGTTTTCCGACTAGGTTTTCCTGCTGCATCGATCACATAGTTGAATTTGATCTCTTCTTTGCCCGAGCCATACAAGATGATGTGTTGAACCGGTGGCGGGATGGACTCAAAGGGGACTTCAAGATCGAACTGATAGTGTTTGGAGAGACTTTCAAGCATCGAAAAAAAGTAGGCGTTCCTCCTGTCCCAACCCTTGATGGCGCCACTGGCCAAACTCAAGCTTGGAAATGCCACGACCCGGTGAGGATCAAAGAACTCCTCTTGCCCCAAACCCTCGCAGGCTTCGCAGGCGCCAGCAGGTGAGTTGAATGAAAAAAGCTTTGGCTCCAATTCGCCCATGGAAAAGTGACAAATGGGACAAGCGAACTTTGCGTTAAAGCTCCTTTCCTCTAAACTGTCCATGTTCAAAACAATGGCTTTGCCAGACGCGATCATCAAGGCGGTCTCAAAACTTTCGGCCAAACGCTGGGTTGCGTCTGACCTGACCTTCAGCCGATCAATCACAACATCGATGTCGTGCTTCTCGGTTTTTTTAAAGCTTGGCAAGTCTTGTGCTTCCACCACCTCTTTGCCAACCCTAAAGCGCACAAAGCCCTTTTGCTGCAAGGTGAGCAGTTGATCGGCAAATTCACCTTTTTTTTCTCTGGCAATGGGTGCTAAAACCATGATCCTGGTCTCTGCTGGAAAAGACATGACCGTATCGACCATTTGGGACACCGTTTGCGCTTGCAAAGGCAAGGTGTGTTCGGGACAGTGAGGCGTGCCAGCTCGGGCAAACAGCAGCCTTAAATAGTCATGAATCTCCGTTACCGTGCCTACCGTTGAGCGGGGGTTGTGACTGGTGGCTTTTTGCTCGATGGAAATCGCCGGCGACAAACCCTCGATCAAGTCCACATCTGGTTTGTCCATGCGCTGAAGGAATTGTCTTGCATAAGCCGACAAACTTTCCACATACCTTCTCTGACCTTCTGCATAGAGGGTATCAAAGGCCAAGCTGGACTTGCCCGATCCCGACAAGCCCGTGATCACCACCAACTGGTTCCTGGGCAAGTCCAGGTCGATGTTTTTCAAGTTGTGGGTTCTCGCTCCTCTGATGCTGATCAGTCCATGAGGCGAATTTTTTGGATCAATCACATGGCCTAAATATGGCCCTTCAATGGATGCATTCACGGTTGGATTTGTCCCTTAAATAACCGTCCATGATAACTTTTTTTCCTTCACTTGCGCCAACTCAGAAGGACTTATCTCTTGAGCCTTCTTTTTTGGCTGCGCAAGCTCGCATGCTTTCTCCCCCTTTGACCAACAAAACGCTTTGTTTTATCAAATTTACACTTCCCCGCCCTTTAATCCATCTTGGTTTAGTGGACAATTGGGCCTTTTCACGTCCATCTTCATTCTGAGTCTCCTCCAGTGCAAGATCTACCCACCCCAAGCGTTTCCAATCCCCACCTCATGACCCAAGACGAAAAGCGTGCGAGCTTTTCTCTTGCTTGTATTTACGGGCTCAGAATGCTGGGCCTCTTCATGGTTTTGCCAGTTTTTACCATCGAAGCCAAAAGTTATACAGGTGGAGACGATGAGGTGGCCATCGGTCTTGCTGTTGGTCTTTATGGGTTGGTTCAAGCGGTTTTACAAATTCCTTTCGGTATGGCTGCTGATCGCTTGGGAAGAAAAAAAGTCATTGTTTTTGGACTCTTGCTTTTGATGCTTGGCAGTTGGCTTGCCGCCATTGCAGACTCTGTTCATGGCCTGGCCCTGGGTCGCGCCCTCCAAGGTGGTGGCGCCATTTCCGCAGCGGTCAGTGCCTTGCTTGCAGATCAAACACGTCCAGAAGTGAGGACCAAAGGAATGGCTTTGATTGGAGCAAGCATTGGGCTCATGTTTGCTATGTCTTTGGTCATGGGACCCTTTTTAAGCCACTGGGGTGGTTTGCCCTTGATTTTTGAAGTCACTCTGGCTTTGTCCGTGATGGGCGTAGGCATCGTTGTATTTTGGACGCCTGCAGAAGAGTTTCACCGCTCCAAGGAAGCTTCTGTTCCTTTTGCTCAACTCAAAAATTTGGTTTTTTCAAGCGATTTGCTCAAACTTTATTTTGGGGTTTTTGTTTTGTATGGCGTGCAGCTCGCGACTTGGATGGCCGTTCCCGGCTTACTGATTGCAGCAGGTGTTGACAAAGCAGATCATGGATGGGTGTATTTGCCTGCTGTGTTGCTGTCTTTTCTTGTGATGGGTCTGACGCTTTTTCCTCTTGAAAAAAAAGGGTTCCTCAGGCCTTTGTTTTTAAGCTCTATTTTTTTGGTTTTCTTGGTTCAATGGGGCTTCGTCTTTGAAGCCCTTCATTCGCCCCATATTTGGGTTTTAGAGCTCCTCTTGTTTTTCTTTTTTTGTGGGTTCAATATCTTAGAGGCCAGCCAACCCAGCTTGGCCTCTAAAATCGCGCCCGTCAAAGCACGTGGCTTGACGCTTGGGATCTACAATACGTTGCAGTCACTTGGTATTTTCGCTGGTGCAGCTGTCGGTGGATGGGTTGCTCAACGCATCGGCCCTGAAGGTCTCTTTGCACTTGCCAGCGCCTTGTTGCTCCTTTGGGTTTATGTCGCTTGGCACATGAATTACACACCCAAGAGCTCTTGAACAAGTTTTTAGCGCCTCAAGGGCCAAGTCTGCATGACTGGGCTTGTCTTGCGACAAACATGCTCAATGGATGTGATCTTTGAGGATCTGATGCAAAGTGGCCTTACCTTTAGAGCCAAAGCATGCATCAATAAATCTCAATTTTTAGCGTTTTTTCAAGTTCCAAACGATAGTTTACTGACTAAGATTCATGCTTCATAGTACTTTCGTAATAAGGTGCTGGTTTTCTTATTTGAGGTCATTTCAACCCATGTTTTAAAACTTTGCTCGCACGCTTGAATGCCGCCTATCAAGTTTTGATCCCCGCAATATAGACTGGTGATATCATCAATCCCCTGTGCGTTTTCTTCCTCGGTGGTTCGCATTTGAGTCGTTTTATTTTTTATTGAAAGTTTTAACATGGCATCTGTTAATAAAGTCATCTTGATGGGAAACTGCGGTCGCGACCCCGAGGTTCGCTACCTCCCATCGGGCCAAGCTGTTGCAAACGTCAGCATTGCGACATCCACAAGACGTAAAAATCGCGAGACAGGTGACATGGTCGAGGACACGCAATGGCACAGAATCACCTTTTACGACCGACTAGCTGAAATTGCTGGCGAATACGTCAAAAAGGGACGCCCTATTTATGTTGAAGGTCGCTTGAAGTATGGAAAATACACCGATCAAGCCGGCGTTGAAAAAAATACCGTTGACATCATTGCCACCGAGTTGCAACTTCTTGGCGGTCGAGAGGGTTCTAGCGGTTCTAGCTCGGGCGATGACTCAAGTGGTGGTGGATATGCACCACAAAACGCTCCGAACAAACCAAGCCCCAAAGCCTCAGCCCCATCCTCGGGTCAAGCGCCAAAGACCAACTTTGATGACATGGATGACGACATTCCTTTCTAAATACCCTCTTTAAACGAGTCTGTTCTTCAGACTCTTTTTCTTTCCAATTCAAAGATTTTTACCATTCATGAGCTCCATCAAAGACGCAATGAGTTGCTTCACCACGGGTGTGACCGTTGTCACAACGCATTTCGAAAACCAAGATTGGGCCATGACGTGCAATTCTTTCAACACCGTTTCAATGGATCCCGCTTTGGTTCTTTGGAGCGTTGCAAAGGGGGCTTTTTCTCATCGGGCCTTTACCAGCGCCAGTGGGTTTTTGGTCAACATCCTCAGCCTTGAACAAAGAAATTTGGCCATGAAGTTCTCTACAGGTCCACAGGCCGATCGATTCAAAGACGAACCCATCGAGCGCGTGAGCAGTCATAGAGCCAAATTACCTCACTGTTTGGCTTGGTTTGACTGTGAAATTCAACAAATAGTGAGCGCCGGTGACCACGATGTCCTCATTGGACAGGTTTTGGATTTTGGTTCTTCTGAAGGCCTTGGCTTGGCCTTTTCAAAGCGACAATTCGGCTATATAGAAACCTCGATCGCTTGAGCTCCTTGGGGCTTACGTCTCACGAAGTTCAAACACCTCACCATCTATTTTCTTCGAACCCTCAGAGAGCTTGCGGCTTTATGTTGGGGCGTTGCTCACACCACAACCTCTAGCGTATTGGACAACTCTGCGCTTGGTGTAGACGCCAACAGGCTTCTCTCTACCCCGTCAAAGCCCAAAAAAAACCCACCTGGGTTCAAGCAGGTGGGTTAAAGTTCTTTGAAGAACTAGACATGAAATCAGACCATTTTTACCTTTGTATTGATAGTTTCATGGTTAAATTTTTTCAAGCATCAACGGTTGTATGCTGTCTCGCCGTGTGAAGTGATGTCCAAGCCTTCACGCTCTTCTTCTTCTGTGACACGCAATCCAAGAAGCAAGTCGACAACCTTGTATGCAATCACTGACACAACACCTGACCACACAATGGTTGTGATGACGGCTTGTAACTGAATCCATACCTGACCAGAAATTGAATATTCTGGAGCCACTGCATTGGCAACGTAATCATAGATACCGGTGCCACCCAGAGAGGGAGAGGCAAAGACACCGGTTAACAAGGCCCCCAGTACGCCGCCGACGCCGTGGACGCCAAAGACATCCAATGAGTCATCCGCACCCAAAAGACTCTTGAGTCCGCTGACACCCCATAAACAGAACAGACCTGCCGCAAAGCCGATAACGATAGCACCAAGAGGTCCCACAAAACCGCAAGCTGGTGTGATTGCAACCAATCCTGCGACCGCTCCAGACGCCGCGCCCAACATGGAGGCTTTGCCTTTACCTAGAGCTTCGCCCATGATCCAGCTCAAGGTAGCTGCTGCAGTTGCTACCAATGTATTGATGAAAGCTAGTGCGGTGACACCATTGGCCTCTAAATTAGAGCCGGCATTGAAACCGAACCAACCCACCCACAACATAGAAGCACCCACCATCGTCAAAGTCAGGCTGTGAGGTGCCATGGACTCTTTACCATAGCCAGTTCTTTTGCCGATCATGTAGGCTCCGACCAAACCAGCGACCGCTGCATTGATGTGAACCACTGTTCCACCAGCAAAGTCCAGCGCACCTTTGGCCCACAACCAACCAGCTGCCTCTGTTACTTTTTCCAAACTTGCTGCATCTGTGATTGCATCAGGGCCGTCCCAATACCAAACCATGTGAGCCACAGGCAAGTAGCTGAACGTGAACCACAGGGCGCAAAACAACAAGACGGAGGAAAATTTAACCCGCTCGGCGAAGGATCCTACGATCAAAGCACAAGTGATGGCCGCAAAGGTGGCTTGGAATCCGGCAAAGGTGTACTCTGGAATCACCACGCCTTTGCTGAACGTTGCAGCGACCGAGTCTGGGGTAATTCCAAGGAAGAACAATTTATCCATTGAACCAAAGAATGGGTTGCCAGCTGTGAAGGCAATGGTATAGCCATAAAGTAGCCAAAGCACATAGATCAACGCGGTCACAACGAAAACCTGCATCAGTATTGACAGCATGTTTTTGCTGCGAACCAAACCGCCATAAAAAAGCGCCAATCCGGGAATGGTCATCATGATGACCAAAGCGGTAGCGACCGTCATCCATGCGGTGTCGCCTTTGTTGGGAACAGGCGCAGGTGCGGCTTCAGGTGCGGCTTCGGGCGCTGCCATGGCTGCTGGTGCAGCTGCCGCAGGTGCGGGTGCAGTTTCGGCCAAAACGGCCGCAGAACCCATGAGCAAACTCAATCCGAGTGCCAGGGAGGCGAACAAATTTTTCATGATTACTTCTTTCTAGAAATTGATGCTTAAAGCGCTTCTTGCCCAGTTTCTCCGGTTCGAATACGAACCACCTGTTCAAGATCGTAAACAAAGATCTTGCCGTCACCGATTTTCCCGGTTCTTGCAGATCCCTCTATGGCTTCGATCGATTGCTCGAGAAGCTCTGTTGCGACAGCAACTTCAATTTTGACTTTGGGTAAAAAGTCAACCACATATTCTGCTCCACGGTAAAGCTCGGTATGGCCTTTTTGACGACCAAAGCCTTTGACCTCTGTCACAGTAATGCCCTGAACACCAATTGCTGAGAGGGCCTCACGGACCTCATCGAGTTTGAAGGGTTTGATGATGGCGGTTATCAATTTCATGTGATGTCCTTAGTCGTAATCAAAAGTTCTTTTTCACACCCAACACCAAGGCTGAGCCACTGAGCTCTTTTGTACCTGAACCAGGTAAGAAGTAACTGCCATTGCGTGTTTTGTAATCGGTCCCAAGCAGCGTGGCACTCAACACTGTGCCCTCCATGTCTTTGTTCACTGCGATGGCATAGTCCGTGTAGCTCCCGGCATTGTTGGCCACATATTGATTTCCCACATGAGGCACGATCGTCAAGCCATCCCCTAAATCAAGGGTGTAGCTCACATCCAAGTAACGGCTGTTTTTGCTATTGACATAACCAAATAAATTTCCTGTGCTGTTGGACAACTTGGCTGTAAATGCACCCATCGAAAGGGCACCATACACTTCAAACGTATTGGCATCTACAAAACCTTTTACGGTTGACAAGTTATTGCCAGAATACCAATACTGCAAAACTCCAACGTCGTAAGCAACATCATCGCTCAACGCGCCTTTGTAACCACCATAAATATCAATTTCAATGGGGCCTTTGGCTGCGCCCTTTGGATCTGAATCTTTGATCCAAGTGATGCTAGAAGCCCACGTACCGATGTAAGCTCCACTTTTATCGGCGTAGTCAAATCCACCCTGTAATGCAGGCTTCTTGGCCGATTGAGCGATGCCACGGTAGCGATACTCACTCACCACGCCAAGGTTGAAACTGAGCGTTGACTCGGGCTCTGGAGCTGGCGCTGGATCTGCAGCCTGTACAGCAGTCACAGAACCTGTTGCCAACAACGATGCTAATACGAATTTTTGAAACTTCATGGTTACTCCTTTTAAATATTCACATCCTCTTCAGCATGGTTCATGCCATCAGATTTGTTTCAATTGAACGAAGCAGCGCACCAAAACAGTGTCCCCTGTTGAATACGCAAGGCATTTAACGCACAAAATTTGTGCATTCAAATTTCTTGATGGAATTCTTGCTATTGCGCACAAAGTTGGTGCGCTTAACTAGGCCAAGTTGGGACCCAGGAATTGAATACTTTCCTCTACTTTAACGCCTTGTCTTTGGGCCAAATCTTTGATTTGATCTTCACCAATTTGACCGACATTGAAATACTGCGACTGTGGATGGGCTATGTAAAAGCCACAAATGCTGGATGCCGGCGACATCGCTAAGCTTGAGGTCAAGGTGACGCCAATTTCTGCACACGGTAAATGTTCAAACAACTCCCGTTTGATCACATGATCTGGACAAGCAGGGTATCCAGGGGCGGGACGAATCCCCGTGTACTTCTCGGCAATCAACTCTTCTATCGTCAAGGACTCTTTGGGACTGTAGCCCCACAGGTCTGTTCTCACCCTGGCGTGCAAATACTCGGCAAATGCCTCAGCCAATCGATCTGCAAGGGCTTTCAACATGATGGCCTGATAGTCATCGTGAAGAGCTAAAAACTCGGCCTCTTTCGGATCCACACCCAGCCCGGTGGTCAAGGCAAAACATCCGATGTAGTCCTGTTGACCCATGGGGGCAATAAAGTCCGACAAGGACCTGTTAGGTCGTCCACTGGGTTTTTTTGTTTGCTGTCTTAGCCCATGCCAAACCATCAAAGGCTCTTTTCGTGACTCATCTCGCCAGATCACCACGTCGTCACCTTGAGCGTTGGCAGGGTAAAAGGCCAGGGCGGCATTGGCTTGAAGCCACCTCTCCTGAACCAGTTTTTTTAACATGCCCTGGGCATCTTTGAACACTTTTTGTGCCTCTGTCCCTACGATCGCATCTTTCAAGATTTCAGGATAGGGCCCCGCCAAGTCCCAAGTTTGAAAAAATGGCGCCCAGTCAATGAACCTCGCTAATTCACCAAGATTTTGGTTGGTAAAAACTCTTTGGCCAATGAATTTTGGTCGCTTGGCTTCAAAGCCGCTCCAATCGATGACGGGAGCGTTGTGCCTGGCTTGCTCAATCGATATCAAAGGCGTGGTTTTCTTTTGAGCGTGTTGCACACGAACACGCTCGTAATCTAAATTCAAGTTTTCAATGAAATCTTTGGCTCCATCAGACAACAAGCCCTGTGCCACACCCACACTTCTAGAGGCATCCGGTACATACACAATTGGACCCTCATAATGAGGTGCAATCTTGACGGCCGTGTGAACCCGAGACGTTGTCGCGCCACCGATCAACAAAGGTATTTTGCTTTCGCGAAAGTAAGCATCTTTTTGCATCTCCGAAGCCACGTGCTGCATCTCCTCCAAGCTTGGTGTGATCAAACCCGATAAGCCCACGATGTTGGCACCGACTTCTTTGGCCTTTGCAAGGATTTCATGACAAGGTACCATCACCCCCATGTTGATGACCTCGAAGTTGTTGCATTGCAAGACAACCGTCACGATGTTTTTCCCTATGTCGTGCACATCCCCTTTGACGGTGGCCATGACGATCTTGCCTTTGGTTTGAACGGCCTGACCCGCCGCTTGTTGTCGTAGCTTTTCCTCTTCGATGTAAGGAATTAAAACGGCAACAGCTTGTTTCATCACCCGCGCACTTTTGACCACTTGTGGCAAAAACATTTTGCCTTGTCCAAACAAATCCCCCACGGTGGACATGCCATCCATCAAAGGACCCTCGATCACACTCAAAGCTCGCTTGCCCTGTGCAACAGTTTTCTCATAAGCTTCTTGAGTGTCGATTTCAATGAACTCATTGATGCCATGGACCAATGCATGAGAAAGTCGATCTTCAACTGAGCGTAACGCGTCTTCCGGGCCTCTCCATGCATGTTGACTCAATTGCTCTTTGGCTTGCCCTTTTGCATTTTCAGCGATCTCGATCAAACGCTCAGACGCATCGGCTCTTCGGTTGAGGACGACATCCTCTACACGCTCTTTCAAGTCAGCAGGCAAATCGTCATAAACGCTGATCATGCCTGCATTCACGATACCCATGTCCATGCCGGCCTTGATCGCATGGTACAAAAAGACTGTATGAATCGCCTCCCTCACAGGCTCGTTGCCTCTAAAGCTAAAGGAAACATTGGACACCCCGCCTGAGACTTTGGCGCCTTTTAAGTTCTCTTTGATCCACCGAGTTGCATTGATAAAGTCCACCGCATAGTTGTCGTGCTCTTCAATTCCTGTTGCAATGGCAAAGATGTTGGGATCGAAAATAATGTCTTGTGGATCAAACCCAACCTCATCCACCAAGATGTCATAAGCCCTTTTGCAAATTTGCGTTTTTCTCTCAAAGGTATCTGCTTGCCCTTTTTCGTCAAAGGCCATGACCACTGCTGCTGCACCGTAACGCATGATCAACTTGGCTTGTCGCTTGAACTCCTCGACGCCTTCTTTCATGGAGATGGAATTGACAATCCCTTTGCCTTGTATGCACCGAAGGCCGGCTTCGATGACACTCCATTTGGAGCTGTCGATCATGACCGGCACTCTAGCAATATCTGGCTCTGTGGCCATGAGGTTCAAGAATTGAACCATGGCCGCTTGGCTATCGAGCATGGCCTCGTCCATGTTGACGTCGATGATTTGGGCACCATTCTCTACTTGTTGCCTAGCAACCATCAAGGCGCGCTCATACTCTCCGTTCAAAATCATTTTTGCAAATGCTTTTGAGCCCGTGACGTTGGTTCTTTCTCCTATATTGACAAATAAGCTGTCTTTTCCAATGATCAGCGGCTCTAAGCCACAGAGAAAAAGTGCTTTGTCGTTTTTAGAATTTTTGGCGTTTTCTTTGTCTGTGATCAACATGGTCCTCACCAGTGAGTTTTTTTACTCTGGTGAGCGCAGTTGTCTAAACATCTAACCCCAAGCCTGACCTATTTACTTTGCTAGGCTGCAACGCTCCTTGAGGTGTGTGTGATTCTAAATTATTTATGCATCAATGCGGCGCGGGTCCTCTTGAGAGACACATTTTTTTATTTCAAACAAATGCTCTGGGGTGGTTCCACAACAACCCCCCACAATGTTGAGCAATCCTTCTTTTGCAAATTCATGCAACAAACGACTGGTGTCTGCAGGCGTTTCGTCAAAGCCTGTATCACTCATTGGATTGGGTAGCCCTGCATTGGGGTAGCAACAGATGAAGGTGTCGCCTGCCACTTTTGACAGCTCAAAGAGGTAGGGCTTCATCAACGCAGCGCCCAATGCACAATTAAGGCCTACCGCTAGGGGATTGGCGTGCTTGACGCTGTACCAAAATGCACTGACGGTTTGTCCCGACAGGATTCTTCCTGAAGCATCCGTCACGGTCCCACTGATGATCAAAGGAAGGCGTTCTTGGGTTTTCTCAAAACACTCTTCTATTGCAAACAATGCGGCCTTGGCATTGAGCGTGTCAAAGACCGTCTCAACGATCAAGCCATCAACCCCTCCTTGCATCAAAGCGCTGACTTGTTCAAAGTAACTGGCTCGAAGTTCTTCGAAGTCCACATTTCTGGCTCCTGGATCGTTCACATCTGGGCTGATACTGGCTGTTTTGGGTGTTGGCCCCAAGGCTCCAAAAACATATCTTTTGTGTTGTGCCGTAGAGTAATTGTCACAGGCGCGCCTTGCCAATTGGGCTGCGGCCAAGTTCATTTCATAAGCCAAATCGGCCAATTTGTAATCCTCTTGTGCAACTCGCGTTGCCCCAAACGTGTTGGTCTCGATGAGGTCAACGCCGCTTTCAAGAAAAGACTCATGGATGTCTTGAATCACTTTGGGCTTGGTCAAGTTCAACAGCTCATTGTTGCCTTGCACCGCTTGTGCCACATCTTTGAACCGCTCACCTCGATACTGCTCCTCCGTCAACTTTAATTTTTGTATCATCGTTCCCATGGCGCCGTCCAAGATCAAAATCCTTGATTTGAGCAACTCTGGAAGTTCAGCACTTCGGGTGTACAAGGTGTTCTTAGTTTTCATAAAGTTGCTAGTCTAAAAGGGTCATCAGAATTCGCCATCTGTTCAAAGGTGTATATAGAGCCCTCAGCGCTAAGGGCAAGCTCAAAACAAGAAAATTAATCTTTTTTTATTATATTTGGAGTTTGCGACTTGATCGAGCCATTTTATCGCTCACAATTGACCTTCTTATTGAGTCAAAAAGATGACAAAAAAGTTATAATTTAAGACCTTTCCAGGAGATCCAACATGTCAGATGCATCAAACCAATCTTCAACAAAAACCACCGATGTCGTGGAGTCCATTGTTCCAATGATGCCGATTGTGCTGCCCATTGGTGGCGCCATTCTGATTTTCTTGCTTGCTTTTATCGCGGTCACCATGGCCTAAGCTCCATTGCAAGCGTGGTTCAGGCAGCTTTTTTTTCTTTGTTGATGCCTTTGGGCTTTGACGGGCCAGTTGCCTTTAAAACCACGCGTCTTACCCAATGGTTTGTGTTGGAAAAGTTCGGATACGATGTTCCATCAGGCCTTAGAGTTCTTTAAGGTCAAGTACTTGATCTCATCAAGTACTTGACCTTAATTAATTTGATCAGGAGCGACTCATGAATGCACCAGCACATAAAAGTTTGGGCCTTGAACCCCCAAACTTTGTCAACAACACCCACCTCATCGCTTGGGTGGGCGAAATGGCTGCTCTTTGTAAACCCCAAGACATCGTTTGGTGCGATGGCTCTGATGAAGAGTACACACGTTTATGTGATTTGTTGGTTCAAGCAGGCACCTTCAAAAAACTCAACCCCATCAAACGCCCCAACTCTTATCTCGCTTGTTCAGACCCCAACGATGTAGCAAGGGTTGAAGACCGAACGTTCATTTGCTCAAAAAAACAAGAGGATGCTGGCCCAACGAACAATTGGTGCGATCCACAGGAGATGCGAAACACCTTAAAGCCTTTGTTTGATGGTTGTATGCAAGGGCGGACCATGTACGTTGTCCCTTTCTCCATGGGTCCTCTAGGCAGTCCCATTGCGCACATTGGGGTTGAGCTTTCCGACAGCGCTTACGTGGCTGTCAATATGAAAATCATGACCCGCATGGGCAAAGATGTTTATGACGTTTTAGGTGCAGACGGTGAGTTTGTACCTTGTGTGCACACCGTTGGCGCGCCATTGAGCAAGGGGCAAAAAGACTCGACTTGGCCATGCAATGCGACAAAATACATCGTTCACTACCCAGAGACCCGTGAGATTTGGTCCTACGGTTCTGGCTACGGTGGAAACGCCCTTTTGGGTAAAAAGTGTTTTGCGCTTCGCATTGCTTCCAACATGGGTCGCGACGAAGGCTGGCTGGCTGAGCACATGCTCATCTTGGGCGTGACCCCTCCTAATGGAAAAAAATACCATGTTGCAGCAGCGTTTCCAAGTGCTTGCGGCAAAACCAATTTTGCCATGCTCATACCACCAACGGGCTTTGATGGCTGGAAGGTCACCACCATTGGTGACGACATTGCCTGGATCAAACCCGGCCAAGATGGCCGTCTGTACGCCATCAATCCAGAGGCTGGTTATTTTGGTGTAGCACCCGGAACCAACACCTTGACCAATCCCAATTGCATGGCCAGCTTGAACAACAATGTGATCTTCACCAATGTGGCGTTGACGGACGATGGCGACGTTTGGTGGGAAGGGATGGGCGACACGCCTGAGCATTGTATTGATTGGCAAGGCAGAGATTGGACGGCGGCCATCGCTAAAGAAACAGGCGCCAAGGCTGCTCATCCCAATGCTCGCTTTACGGTGGCTGCAACCAACAACCCCGCGATCGACAGCGCTTGGGATGATCCCAAAGGTGTTGCCATTGACGCATTCATCTTTGGTGGCCGACGCTCCACCACCGTGCCCCTTGTCACTGAGGCCAGAACTTGGGTTGAGGGCGTCTACATGGCCTCGACCATGGGCTCTGAAACCACTGCTGCCGCAACGGGCGCTCAAGGGATCGTCAGACGAGACCCCTTTGCCATGTTGCCCTTTACGGGTTACAACATGAGTGATTATTTCCAACATTGGTTGGACTTGGGTGCCAAACTCTCACAACAAGGCGCAACCCTGCCTAAAATCTTCACGACCAACTGGTTTCAAAAAGATACCGCCGGCAAATTCATATGGCCTGGCTATGGTGAAAACATGCGTGTCTTGAAGTGGATGATTGACCGCATTGAGAACACGGTATCAGGTCAAGACCATCTTTTTGGTGTGAGTCCCACCTACCCTGAAATCAATTGGCAGGGCCTTGATTTCTCTGCCGATCAATTCGCCCAAGTGACCCACATCGACAAATCGGCTTGGGAAGCGGAACTTGTTTTGCACAAAGAACTCTTCCAACAACTCTCCTATCACTTGCCACAAGAGTTAAAGCAAGCTCAGGACAACCTAGAAAAAAGGCTAGCACTCGTCTGACGCTTTGCTTAGATCAAATACAAAAGCCTCTTGATGTTTGAACGATCAAGAGGCTTTTTACTGTGAACATAGCGGGTCACATCGTCAACATCCGATCAACCTCTGAGCATCAAAACCGTCAACTCTGACATCAAGGCTGGATCTTTTTGAGCAACCGCCCAAGTTTTTTCATCTTGCTGAGCTTGTGCCCTTGCTCTCGCCCAACGCAGAAAGCTCTTTCTCAAATTCCTTGCAAGGCCTTTGACAGGACCATCGAACCATGCAAGAGATGAAAACGCAACCATCCAAAGAGCGATCCATGCGGCCATCAAATGTCCGTCACTCCAAGAGTCAATGACCTGGTTGGCAACCACCAGCAAGGAGGACACCAGCGCGCCCAACAGCAAGGCTGCCAAGCCTTTCGAACCCTCAAAAGCTTGAGAAAAAATTTGATAGCTCTCTACAACGCTCTCCACGCGTTCAACGCCTGGATGTTTTTGATTGAATTGAGTGTGTAAAAATGTAGGCATGATGTTTCCTTTGAAAGATAAAGCCGATATTTCAGACCGATGTATGTATCCTAGGGTTTTTACCAGTGTTGGTCAACTTTTGTTTGGTGATATGGTATATTCATAAAAATGATGAAGTCGCCTCGATCACCCAATTTCAAGACCCTCGATTTGAACTTGTTGCGTGTTTTTGATGTCATCATGTCTGAACAAAGTCTGACACGTGCTGCCGCCAAACTTTCGCTCACTCAGCCAGCCGTCAGCAATGCCTTGCGTCGTCTGCGTGAGCATCTCGATGATGACTTGTTGGTTCGCGAAGGGGCTCACCTCACGCCAACCAAGCAAGCCAAGTGGCTTTGGCCACAAATCAGAGAGGCTTTGAATCATCTCGAAAAAGCCATCTCTCCTGATCCTTTCAATGCTTGGGTCAGCACCACCCCTTTCATTTTGGCCATGGCCGATGCCACGTCAGCTGAATTGATCCCAGCTTTATCCAAAATATTTGAACTCGAGGCACCTAGAGCCAGTTTGCGAGTGATCCCTTTGACCACTCGCGACCCTCGAAAGCTCCTCATTGAAAACGCCGCACACATTGCGGTCGGACATTTTCCTGGGGTGTTGGCAGATCTCACAGCCAAGGCGCAGTCCGATGAATTGGTGATGTTTGATCACTTGCGGCTGTTTGAAGGAGAGTATGTTTGCGTCATGCGGCGAGATCACCCCTTAAGTGCTCAAGCTTTGGACTTGGAAGCCTTTTGCCAAGCCAGACACATGCTGGTGAGTTTTTCAGGTCGACCTTTTGGCTTTGTTGATGAAGCCCTTGCATCACTGGGTCGTCACCGCAAAGTAGCGGTCACCGTCAATCAATTCTCAACCGCAGGACGAGTGGTTTTGAACTCCGACCTCTTGACCGTTTTACCAAGACATTTTGTACGTGTGGCTGGCTTAGCTGAGCATCTTTGCATCAAACCCATTCCCTTGAAGCTTCAACCGGTCCATGTGGACTTGCTTTGGTACAAACAAGCCATCTCTTCCCAAGCCCATGCTTGGCTGCGCTCGGTGCTGGTTCGCGCGTCAAAGGAGGTGAGGGATGTCATTTAAAGCAGGATGGCCATGTTGCTGCGCTCAAGGCGACAAGCGCATTGCCTAAGCGTTGAAACTTTGCCGTGGAGTGTATCCCCAAATGACACCCCCTCCCAAGCACTCGTCTCCACGGTACAGAACCACCGACTGTCCTGGCGTGACAGCCCATTGAGCTTGGGCAAAGGACAACTTCAATTCAAGTGCACTCATAGACTCCACCTGACACAATGCATCCACTTGTCGGTAACGTGTTTTGGCCGTCAAATCGGGATGCCTTAAATCTGGCATCTCTTGACCACAGGTCCAACTCAAGTCTTGAGCACTCAATGCGTCAGACAAAAGAGCTGGGTGATCATGGCCTTGAACAGCCCACAAGGTGTTTCGCTTCATGTCTTTGTAAGCTACAAACCAAGGCTCATGATGCTCCTTCTTTTTGCTTGGCGAGTCATGGGTTGTTTGAAGATCTTTGACGCCCCCAATACCCAATCCTTGCCTTTGTCCCAAAGTGTAAAAGCTCAGCCCCATGTGTTGCCCAAGGGTTTGGTTCATTTCATTTTTAATCGGCCCAGGTTGAGATGAAATATATTGATTTAAAAAGGCCCTAAAGGGCCTCTCACCAATAAAACAAATGCCCGTCGAGTCTTTTTTCTTGGCGTTTGGTAATCCAATCTGCCGAGCCAACTCTCTGAGTTGTGTTTTTCTCATCTCGCCCACGGGAAACAAGGTTTTGCTCAACTGCGCTTGATTCAAGCGATGAAGAAAATAGCTTTGGTCCTTGTCTTGATCAAGACCCTTGAGCAACTTGTATTGACGGTCAGTTTCTATGACCCTTGCATAGTGACCGGTTGCAATTTTTTCTGCACCAAGTCGCATCGCATGGTCCAAAAATGCCTTGAATTTAATTTCTGCATTGCACAAAACGTCCGGATTGGGGGTTCTTCCCGCTTTGTATTCTTTTAAAAACTCTGCAAAAACGCGGTCCTTGTAATCAGCGGCGAAGTTGACGTGCTCAATTTCAATGCCCAAAACGTCAGCAACCGCCACCGCATCTACGAAATCTTCATTGGAAGAACAGTAAGTGTCGTTGTCGTCGTCCTCCCAATTTTTCATGAACAGGGCGTGGACTTCGTGCCCCTCTTTTTTTAAAAGATAGGCCGCCACCGCAGAGTCCACACCCCCACTTAAACCCACCACGATGCGTCGCTTAGCCCCTGACATGTTCAATCATCTTTGAAGCCTAATTTGCAAACGCAGCAATCCCTGTTTGCGCGCGGCCCAAAATCAATGCATGCACATCATGGGTCCCCTCATAGGTGTTGACGACCTCTAAGTTCACCAAATGTCTTGCAACACCATACTCATCACTGATGCCATTGCCCCCCATCATGTCTCTGGCCATGCGGGCAACATCCAAAGACTTGCCGCAGGAGTTTCTTTTGAGCAACGAGGTCAACTCGACCGATGCTTTGCCCTCGTCCTTCATTCGACCCAGTCTCAAACAACCCTGCAGCCCTAAAGCGATTTCTGTTTGCATATCGGCCAATTTCTTTTGTATCAACTGGTTCGCGGCCAAGGGCCGCCCAAATTGAATGCGATCCATGGTGTACTGGCGACTTGCATGCCAACAAAACTCCGCAGCCCCCAAAGCGCCCCAGGCAATACCATAGCGAGCACTGTTCAAACAGGTGAAGGGCCCCTTAAGACCGGTCACTTCTGGAAACGCATTTTCTTCTGGCACAAAAACCGCGTCCATCACAATTTCACCAGTAAGCGAAGCGCGCAAACCGACTTTACCGTGAATGGCGGGTGCGCTCAAGCCCTTCATGCCTTTTTCTAAAATAAAGCCCCTGATGGGCCCTACAGCGCCATTTTCGCTGACCTCTTTGGCCCAAACAACAAAAACATCTGCAATGGGACTGTTTGAAATCCACATTTTGCTGCCACGCAGTTGATAGCCACCGGCAACCTTTTGAGCCCGCGTCACCATGCTTCCGGGATCTGAGCCATGATCAGGCTCTGTTAAACCAAAGCAGCCTATCGATTGCCCACTTGCCAAGGACGGTAAATACTTTTGTCGCTGTGCTTGAGTGCCAAACTCAAAGATGGGCAACATGACCAAGGAGGATTGCACGCTCATCATTGAACGGTAACCCGAGTCAACCCGCTCGACCTCTCTGGCAATCAAACCGTAATCGACATAGCTCAAGCCCGGGCCACCAAATTCCTGCGGTATGGTGGGACCCAGCAAACCCAACTCACCCATTTCACGAAAGATGGTCGGGTCGGTTTTTTCACTTCTAAAAGCCTCTAGCACCCGAGGTGCTAATTTTCTTTGGCAATATTCATAGGCCGCTTGTTGGATCATCCGTTCCTCTTCACTGAGTTGATCGTCCAACAAAAAAGGGTCTTGCCACTGAAAGCTTGCTCGTGTCATGGTGCTATCCAATTCATGGTTAAAAATACAGCAAGTTCGGACCGATCTCCAAACTCATGTTCCGCGGAGGGTTAGTTTAATGTATATAGCGCACCTTGCGCTCAGTCCTTCATAAAACCCCGACTTGATTTAAGCTTGGATCGCTTTTTCTTGTCGTCTAGACGTTGTTCGATCGAGGACCTCTTGGGTTGCGTCGCACGTCTTGCTTTAGGCACTTTGGCGCACGCATGAATCAGATCTGTGAGCCTAGCCCAAGCCAAGATTCGGTTCATATCTTGACTCCTGGTGTCTTGAACCTTCATCACCAAAACACCCTCTTTTGAGATTCTCGAATCCTTCAACGCCAACATCCTTTTCTTGAGAGGGTCGGACAAACTTGATGCAGAAATGTCAAATCGCAAGTGAATGGCGCTTGATACTTTGTTGACATGTTGACCCCCTGAGCCCTGGGCTCGAATGGCCCTGAGGGTCACCTCCGACTCTTTGAGCTCTATTTCTTGGTCCATGGTGGGCAATTCGTGTGTTGGGGAGTACACTGGGCTTTTAACGATGTGGGGACTTTATCATGGCCAAAGGTCAACAAAGAAAAAACAAAGAAACCAAAAAACCAAAAAAAGACCTCACCGCGCCTAAGCCTGGCGTGATTGAGCCCACAAAGTCCATGCTGGCAACTTCCATCATGGTCAAAGGCAAATTAAAGAAATAAAGAGCAATGTACTTTTTTCTATAATGCACTTACCAACACTTCGTTCTTGAATGAAACATGCGCATTTGGCAAAAACCGATCTCTATTGAAGAGGTGACCCGCATGAATGCGGGGACAGCCTCTGATCTCGTTGGCATTGAATTTACGGAGTTTGGCGACGATTTCCTTTGTGCTCGCCTTGCGGTTCAGCGCAAAACCATGCAGCCCTATGGCAGGCTTCATGGCGGGGTGAGTGTGGTCTTGGCCGAGACCCTAGGTTCTTGTGCTGCCTACTATGCTTGTGCC
Source organism: Betaproteobacteria bacterium (assembly GCA_037134015.1). Classification (GTDB taxonomy): domain Bacteria; phylum Pseudomonadota; class Gammaproteobacteria; order Burkholderiales; family Burkholderiaceae_C; genus Limnohabitans. The sequence continues at coordinate 29,240 of JBAXNB010000012.1, forward strand.
CAAGATTTTTATGCCCTGGGTCTTGAAATCAATGCCAACCACATCAAAGGTGTGAGCGGTGGATACATTGATGGTGTTGCTAGGCCCTTTCATCGAGGAAGAAGCACCCAGGTTTGGGGCATTGAGCTCAGAAATGAGATGCAAGAGTTGATCTGTATTTCTAGACTCACCGTTGCCATTGTTAAGATGAGTTCATAAGGTCACGACGCCTGGTTTTGAATTTGGACCGCTGATGCTTGACTGTCACTGCCGTCTTCCCTTGAGTCTTGGTTCAACTTGGACAAGCGCTCACTTTTCCAATAAACATCTGAGACACCTGCATCTTGGTTGAGCTTTCTGGCCAACATGAACATGACGTCGCTTAAGCGATTCAAATACTGAATGCCCAAACCTTCGTATTTTTCTTGCTCGGACAAGCTGACCAATGAGCGCTCTGCTCTTCTCGCAACCGTTCTGCACACATGCGCCAAGGTCGAAGAGCGCAGGCCGCCGGGTAAGATGAACTCCTTCAACGCTGGCAAAACCTGGATGTAAGACGCAATTGACAAGTCCAGATGCACGACGGCTGACTCTTTCAGCAAAGTAAATCCAGGAATGGACAACTCTCCCCCTAGATTAAAGAGCTCGTGCTGAATGTCCACCAACAAAGCGTGCTCCCCCTGCCCCATCTCTTCACACAACAGCAAACCCAACATCGAGTTCAACTCGTCCACATCACCCATGGCCTGAACGCGCACATGGCTTTTGGCAACTCTCTCGTTGTTGCCCAAACCCGTCATCCCAGCATCCCCGGTCCGTGTTGTGATTTGCGTGAGTCTTTGTCCCATTTTTCGTTCCTTGATCCACAAGTTGGATCTGTTTTTATTCGATGCCTGAGCTTGATGCATGCCCCTCGCCTGTTCGCGCGAAGGGTGCTAGGTCTATTGTATTGGCCTATGTTTTTATTGCAATTGAACCATCGTTTTAAGTTTATCGATCAAGCCATTGACCTCTTCAAGTGAGCCAAATTGAATCGCCAACTCCCCCATTTCCTCTACCCGTCCATATCTTTTAACTCTCTTTTTGATACGAACCTCCACTTGAGCCGTGAGTAAATCGGAGAGTTCCTCCTCAACTTTTCGAACATCTCGGGATTTTTCCTTCTTCGGTTTGGATGCAACCAACTGAAACTCCGCACCTATTTTTTTTACCAGTCTCTCCGCTTCCCTTACCGACAAATGCTTGCTAGCAATCTGATGGGCGGTTGTGATTTGTGAGGCCCGATCCAAACTTAAAAGAGCCCTGGCGTGTCCCATGTCCAAGTCCCCAGCCATCAGCAAGCCTTGCACTGGATCGGCCAAGTTCAACAGGCGCAACAAGTTGGACGCGGCACTTCTAGATCGACCCACGGCCTGCGCGGCCTCTTCATGCGTTAGACCAAACTCCTTGACCAGTCTTTGTAAGCCATGCGCCTCCTCCAAAGGATTCAAGTCTTCGCGCTGAATGTTCTCGATCAATGCCATGGCCGCCGCCGCCTCATTGGGCACATCTCTCACCAGCACGGGGACTTGCTCAAGGCCAGCAATTTTAGAAGCTCTAAAACGCCTCTCGCCGGCAATGATCTCGAACTTACCCGCGTGCTCACCTTCTTTCAGTGGCCGTACCAAAATGGGTTGCATGACCCCTTGCATTTTGATACTTTCAGCCAACTCATAAAGCGCGCCTTCGTCCATGCGCGTTCTGGGCTGGTACATACCGGGCACCATTTGCGTGAGCTTCAGTTGACTGGGGGCGTCTGTGCCAGCCACATCAACCAGGTTGCCATCTGGCGCCTTAGGGCCCAACAAAGACTCTAAACCCCGGCCCAAACGATTTGATTTTTTAGTCACCATGTTCAATTGCTCTCCATTTGTT
>JBAXNB010000013.1:0-28345 GCA_037134015.1 Betaproteobacteria bacterium
GAATTTCCTGTGGAGTAAACAAACTTGGGAAAAATAAATAGCCATCTTTCTCAAATTGCTGAATTTGGCTTTGAGTTAGTTTCATTCGATTCCTTTGCTTAATTGTTGCTCGGGTAAGATCTTATGTAATTACTTTGATTTTATCGTATTCAAAATGTTTACCTTATAGACATGGATTAACTGTATTTTTTTCCTATTTAACTTTGCCAGCTAAACTAATTTTTCATATTTTTAAAAAAACTTAAGCGCTTAAACTTCAGTTGTGCACCTTGAGTTCTTCAAAAGAGGCCCAATAGCTCGTGTCATTTTTATCCATTTCCTTTGAAACTTGATGAACTTTCTTTCGCCCTAGGCCAATTGAACGGCCCCTTGTTTGGATAAGACGTTCACTTTCGCTTGCGCAATTCTTTCTTGCTCTGTCTGATAGGCCATAGTATCCCTGTCTTGCTTGATTTCGGCAAAACCAGCTGACTTGAAGGGTGTGTACAAGAGGCTCGCGCGACTTGGCATGGGCTTTGGCGCACCCAAAGTCTGGTCTGGGCCGCTCAATGAGCTGAGTTGAGCCAAGTGATCATCGCTGGATCTAAAAAGCTTTCTGGGCAAGAAGTCCCTATATCCGTGAGGCAAGGATTTACAAGTTCTTATTTTTTTGCAACCAAGGGGAAACCCTCCTTATCATTTCGACAATAAAGCATAAAAATCAAAGTTCGTTATTTTCGTCTCAGACCAATTCCTTGGAGATTCACCTCATGACAGACATTAAAAAAAGTTCAGGTCGCCGCAATATCCTTAAAACTGCTGCGGTCGCTGCTGGCGCAATGACAGCACCCATGATCTCACGCGCTCAAACCGTGTCTTTGCGATTTCAGAGCACTTGGCCAGCAAAGGACATCTTTCACGAATACGCCAATGACTTTGCGACAAAAGTCAATAACATGGCTAGTGGCCGACTTAAAATTGAAGTCTTGCCTGCTGGTGCAGTAGTCCCACCGTTTCAACTCTTGGATGCCGTCAACAAAGGAACTCTTGACGGGGGTCATGGCGTTTTGGCCTATCACTACGGTAAGAGCTCTGCTTTGGCACTTTGGGGATCTGGCCCTGCATTTGGCATGGATCCCAATATGGTTTTGTCTTGGCACCAATACGGTGGTGGCAAACAATTGCTAGAAGATCTCTACAAATCTCTCAATATTGACGTTCAGTCCTTTATATATGGACCTATGCCAACTCAACCACTTGGTTGGTTTAAAAAGCCAATTGCCAAAGTGTCTGACCTTAAGGGTTTGAAATACCGAACCGTTGGATTGGCTGTTGATATTTTCACTGAACTAGGTGCTGCTGTGAACCCACTTCCTGGCGGTGAAATCGTTCCTGCATTGGATCGTGGCTTAATTGATGCGGCTGAATTCAACAATGCCAGCTCGGATCGTGTTCTAGGCTTTCCAGATGTGGTTAAAAACTGCATGCTTCAAAGTTTCCACCAAAGTGGTGAGCAGTTCGAGATTTTGTTCAATAAGAGTAAATTTGATGCTCTCCCTGCTGAACTTAAATCAGTCATTGAATATGCCGTTCAAGCGTCCTCTGCTGAGATGAGTTGGAAAGCGATTGATCGCAATTCCAAAGACTACGCAGAAATGAAAAAACAAGGCATCAAATTCTACAAAACACCCGATGCCATTCTCAATGCGCAACTTGATGCCTGGGACAAAGTGGTGGCTAAGAAATCTGCAGAAAATGCATTCTTCAAAAAAGTCATGGACTCTCAGCGCGAGTTTGCCGGACGCACATGTCAATGGCAAAACGACTATATGGTCGATTTTAAAATTGCTTACAATCGTTATTTTGGCAAGCCCGCCCCAAAGAAGGCTTAATCCTTGATTTAAGTTCTGAACCTATTCGGCTTGTCCGAATGGGTTTTTTTATTTTTAGACGCATCTTATGAATACACGCTCAATGCTACTCTTGGTAGATAGAATCAGTACTTTGGTTGGTAAAGCATTTTCTTGGCTGATTATTGCCTTGATGTTGATGGTGGTGGTTGAAGTCTTTAAGCGCTATGCATTGAACTCACCTACTGCGTGGATTTTTGACGCAAGCAACATGCTATATGGCACGCTTTTTATGATGTGTGGTGCGTATACATTGAGTCAAAATGGGCATGTTCGTGGGGACTTTTTTTACGGCAGTGCCTCTGCACGTACGCAAGCTTCGCTGGACGTTGTGCTCTATATTTTGTTTTTTATACCAGGACTGATCGCCTTGACTTGGGCTGGATGGAGTTACGCCAGTGATTCGTGGTTAATTCGGGAGCACACCTTTAACGCTGACCCCCTGCCGCTATATCCTTTTAAGGCAATCATTCCATTGGCTGGTTTCATCGTGCTGATGCAAGGCGTGGCAGAAATTGTTCGCTGCGTGATCTGCATAAAAACTGGTCAATGGCCTGAGCGTTTGAAAGACGCCAATGAAATTGATGTGGTTGAGCAACAACTTAGCAACAGCATTTATGTTGATGAAAGTGCTAAAAAAGATGCCATAGCACGTGCAAAAACCATTGATGAAGAAGCCCATCAACGCGGTTCCTTAGCGTCGTCTCAAGGAGGGAGCAAACGATGAGCGATCCAGCACTCGGCCTGACCATGTTGGCACTCATCGTGGTTGTCATCATGATGGGTTTTCCGACCGCATTTACCCTGATGGGTTTGGGCATGGCGTTTGGTTTTACTGCCTTTTACGACCCAAGCCAGCCTTGGTTAGACAACAAAATCTTCAACTTGATGGTACAACGCACTTTTGGAGCAATGACCAACGACACTTTGCTGTCCATTCCGCTCTTTGTGCTGATGGGCTATGTGATGGAGCGAGGAGCGTTGGTCGACAAGATGTTCCACAGCGTACAGCTGGCTTTTCGTCGATTGCCGGGCTCATTGGCTGTTGCTACGCTTGTGATTTGCACCTTTTGGGGCATTGCCAGTGGCTTGGTCGGTGCAGTCGTGGTGTTGATGGGTGTCATTGCAATGCGTCCGATGCTAAACGCCGGTTATGACACACGCTTGGCAGCGGGCGTTATTACCGCAGGGGGTACCCTTGGGATATTGATTCCCCCCTCAGTGATGATCATTGTGTATGCGGCAGTTGCTGGTCAATCGGTGGTCAAGCTCTATGCGGCCGCGATGTTCCCAGGCTTTTTCTTGGCTTTTTTATATTTGGTTTATGTGATTGGATGGGTCTTGATTGATCCAAAAATTGCACCTAAATTACCTGAAGAAAAACTCAAAGCTCCAATTTCACCTTGGTTGCAACAATTCACGAAACTTTACTCTGATCGAATTCTGCCTAGTTTATTTCATGCCATTTTTCGACCCCAACGCGCGCTAAAAATTCAGACCGCTGAATTTCGTGTAACGTGGTGGCTGTTATTTAAAAGTTTGATGATGAGCTTTGTGCCATTGCTCACCGTTTTGGTCATCCTTTCTTCAGCCTGGTGGTTTGTGGTGATTCACTCGCAAGCTGAAAACAACGCCGCCGATGCAATCAAAGCAACGGTCTCACAAACCGCTCAAGCTGGTGGTGACTTGACTCCAATTGAGGTTTCTCAGAAAACTCTTTCTGAACCCACTCCTTCCAACACCGGTGTTCAAGAGCCTCCTGGTTCCGAGCCCACGTCATTCAACGGTGGTGTTCAAGAACCTCCGGGTTCTGAGTCCGTCAAGTCCTCTGCTTCGACGCAAGATGTACAACTGCCCCCAGGGGCTGAGACTGAGAATCAGACCCAAAAAGCATCAGCCGCAGATGAAAATACGCCCCTACAAGCTTTGGGAGATGGCGACACATCTGAGGCTCCTCGAACAGAAGCTGTCCCTGAGAACTTTTATCTGGGCTTTTACATAAGCGGCTTTTTACTTGCGATGTTATTGATTTGGTACTACAAAGGCTTTGATGCTGAGCAGTTTGAGATCTTGGACATGCTTGTGAAGTCAGTCATGCCTCTAGGTATTTTGACTGTGGTTGTCCTTGGCGTCATCTTGCTGGGTATCACAACTGCTACGGAATCGGCTGCAGTAGGTGCTGCCGGCGCTTTCTTGATGGCCTGGTCATCTGGTTCTCTGAACTTAAAGCGCACTCAAGAAGCCGTCTTTTTAACTGCCAAAACCACTTCCATGGTGTGTTGGTTATTTGTTGGATCCGCACTTTTCTCGGCCGTGTTTGCTATTTTGGGTGGTCAGCGTTTGGTTGAGGAGTGGGTGTTGGCATTGAACTTGTCACCTATTCAGTTCTTGCTTTTGTCTCAAGCCATCATATTTATCCTGGGTTGGCCGTTGGAATGGACTGAAATTATTGTGATTTTTGTACCCATTTTCTTGCCCATGTTGGCTCATTTCCAGGTTGATCCCATCCTCTGGGCCGTACTGGTATTTGTAAATCTCCAAGCCGCATTCCTCTCACCTCCTGTGGCCATGTCGGCATTTTATTTAAAAGGTGTTTCTCCACCTCATGTGACCATCAATCAAATTTTCGCAGGCATGATGCCCTATATGCTGATTGTTATTTTGTGCATGGTCTTGATGTACATCTGGCCAGGTTTGACTTTGTGGTTGCCTAGATATTTGTATGGGGGCTGACGTCAAAGGTTGAGCCTCAAACTTGACTTTTTTTGCCGTTAAAGACTCAGGCGCTGTTTGAACCCATGGGACATGACCCATGGGGCGTGAGGCTTTTAATCGGTCTTTTCTGGCTCCGGCCAACCAAGAAGCTTAAAGGCATTTCCAAAGTAAATTCGCCTGGCATCTTCTGGCGCCAAGTTCAAGGTCTCAATAGAGCGAATCCCCTCTCGAATGAACATGGGCCCCTCTTCTGGATCAAAGGGGCAGTCACTGGCAAAGACAACATGCTCAGAGCCAAAGAAATCTAGTCCACATTGGAGAGCAGAGGAGGAGCCACCTAAAACCGTATCACCATAGAACATCTTGAAATATTCCATGGGCTTTTTCTTTAAATCCTTGAGCACTTGGGCCTCTGAGCCATCAGCACTTCTCGATCCCAATTGGGCCCAAAGTGTCTCCGCTCGCCCAGAAAAATAAGGCAACATCCCACCACAATGATGGGTGATGAGTTTAAGGTCTGGTAATTTATCAAATAAACCTGAAAACACCATTCTGGACATGGCGACACTTGTCTCGAAGGGCCAGCCCAAGACCTGCCAAATTTCGTACTTGGATTTGTCCTCTGTCTCGTAATCTGCCTTGGTTGCGGGTCGTGTGGGGTGCATCCAAACAGGAAGGTGGTGCTCATTGGTGATGCGCTCAAAAATTGGAAAAATATCTGGATGGTCCAATGCGCGCCCATTGGCATGAGAGAGCACCTGAACCCCTTTCGCGCCCAAATGATGAATCGCATGGTCCATTTCTTCCAAGGCTGCTTGGGTGTTGTTCATGGGCAAGGAGGCCACGAACGTAGGGAACTGCTCGGGCCATTTTTGACAAATTTCAGCCATGCCCTCATTAGCAACTCTTGCAAAATGGGGGGATTCTTCAGGCCCACCTAGCATCTCAGGAGAGGGGACTGCCAAGGAGATGATCTGTTTGACATCCGGCCATGCTTTCAGCATCTCGACTCTGGCGGGCATGTCCCAAAGCATCCTAAGGTTGCTCATGCGCTTGATCATGCCCGCTTCACGACCATGTTTTTTGACCAATTCGACATACGATGGGGGCATGACGTGGTTGTAAATGTCTATTTTTGGCGTTTTCAATTTAAGATCCTTGAGGTTTGTTGGACCCATGAGCGTCCACTTTTAAGAATCCAACATCATCTCATGGCTCAGATCGAGTACAAACCCTTATATACCCTAATTCCCACCTTAAAGCGCGCCATAATTGTGGGCTTTTCTTTTGCATAGAATTCTGCTTCATAAGAGTCGCAAGGTCTAAAAAGCTCGAAAATTTTCTTATCCAACCCATAGAGTCGCCACCTCAAAATGTTTAATAGCCCTCAAGAATTGACCGCCTTTGTTCTGAAGCAAATGGAGCGTACAGAAGACGCTAGGACCAGAGAAATTTTCACCCAACTGGTGACACATCTGCATGCGTTCATCAAAGCGTCCAAACTCACGGAGGCTGAGTTCCACATGGCGTGCACCTTGATTGCCAAACTTGGACAACAAAGCAATCCATCGCACAATGAAGTGACCTTGATGGCTGGATCCTTGGGCGTTTCAGCGCTTGTGTGTTTGCAAAACAATGGACAAGGTGGCACACAACCCACCACCGCCAATTTAATGGGCCCCTTTTGGAGAGACGACTCGCCCATCACGCCAAGCGGGGGGTCTCTTTTACGCTCCAAGACCGCAGGAGATAGAGTTTGGGTCAACGCCTATGTCAAAGACTTCAACGAAAAGCCCATCGCTGATGCGCGTGTTGATGTCTGGCACTCTTCAAACGAAGGGCTTTATGAAAACCAAGACACCAAGCAAGCTGAGATGAACTTGAGGGGAAGATTCATCACCGATGAAAACGGTCATTTTCAGTTTGAGACCATCAAACCCTCAGGGTATCCGATACCCATCAACGGGTTGGTGGGAGATTTATTAAAGCAACTCGGACGCCACAATATGCGGCCAGCCCACTTGCATTTTTTGGTCTTTAAGGATGGACTCAAAACGCAGTTCTCACAGGTCTACTCTAACGATGATCCGTATTTAGAGACCGATGTTCAGTTTGGTGTGACCCATGCGTTGGTGGGGCAATATGTTCGCCACCTGAAAGAACCCTTTCCCACCGATCAGGAGATAGGGGATTGGTGGAGTTTGGATTTCACGTTTAAAGTTGAACCAGGGCATTCTTATTTACCCAAGCCACCCATCACCCAAAAGCGTTCGTCATCCTAAGAGGTGCTTGTGAGTCTTTGCAGCACCTGATGCCCAAGCCCCTGGTACTTAAGCCCTTGAGTCTTTTAGGGGGTATTTCACTTGGGTGAGATTAGCATCGATAATACGGCCATGCCAAGTCAAGTGTTTGTGCCCCCATCGATCATTCTTTGCACCATCAATGCAAAATACATCCATGCCTCTTTAGGTCTTCGGTACCTGTTGGCCAACATGTCTCGTCATGGCAGCGAGAGCTTGTCTAGTGCCACAGCCCTCATGGAATTCACCTTGTCTCGAAAGACGCGTGACATGGTCGATGAACTGCTGACAACGCTTGGAGAGCAGCAAGAAGGTTCAACGCAGGTGATTGGTTTTGGGGTCTATATTTGGAACGTGGTCCAAACCACTGAGCTCGTGCGTGAACTTAAAGCACGTCGCCCAAGCCTCAAGGTGGTTCTTGGAGGGCCTGAGGTGAGTCATGAGTGTGACGATCAAGAAATCGTTCGCTTGGCTGACCATGTGATCACGGGTTGGGGCGATGTGAGCTTTCCCAAACTTTGCTTGGGCCTGATCCATGGCCCCAAGCCACTGATGAAAATCATTCAGGGTGAGCAGCCCGCTTTGGATCAAATTGAATTGCCTTATCAGCACTACAACGATGATGATCTTGCTCACCGCGTGCTTTACGTTGAGGCGTCTCGTGGGTGTCCTTTCAAATGCGAGTTTTGTTTGAGTTCGCTTGACAAGACAGCCTGGGCGTTTGAGCTCGAACCCTTTCTTCATGAAATCAGCGCACTTTACAAAAGAGGCGCTCGGAATTTTAAATTTGTGGATCGAACTTTCAACTTAAAAATTGATGCATCCATACAGATCCTCCAGTTTTTTTTAGACCGATTGGCTGAAAATCCCAGTGAAACGCTGTTTGTTCACTTTGAGGTGATTCCAGATCATTTGCCCGACCGGCTCAAACAGTTGATTGCGCAGTTTCCTGCAGGGGTTTTGCAGTTTGAGGTGGGCATTCAATCCTTTAACGAGGATGTGCAAAAATTGATCTCCCGTCGCCAAGACAATGACCAGACGGTGGCCAATTTGCAATGGTTGTTGGCGTCATCCAATGCGCATTTGCATACCGATTTGATTTTTGGACTACCCGGTGAAACTTTGGAGAGTTTTGCTGAGGGCTTTGATCGGCTTTTGGCCATTGGGCCGCAAGAGATCCAGTTGGGTATCTTGAAGCGTTTGCGCGGAACTCCTTTGTCGCGTCATACAGAAAAATTTGCTATGGTCTATGACTTGTTGCCTCCTTATGTGGTGCGTCAAACCCATGCGCTGGATGCCAAGACCTTAGAGCGCTTTACGCGGATGGCAAAGTTTTGGGATTTGGTGGCCAATTCGGGGCGGTTCAAAAAAACCCTTCCTTTGATATTGGCGCATCGAGCGCCCAGTTGCTCTTCTTTTGAGTCCTTCATTCAATTCTCTGATGCGCTGTGGAGCAGGTTTGGCAAAAGCTTTGGTCTAAGCCCGGAGGAGTTGGTAGACGCTGTGTTTGATCACTTGACGCACACGTGCGGTTTTGCTGAAAAGCAAGTTCGTGATTCATTGTTGGTCGATTATTTAGCCAGTGGCGCACGGGGTCGGCCCAATTGTTTGGCCAAAGCACGTTTGCCACGAAGAGGCTACCTTGCCAAGTTGGGGAAAACCGAGGTTCCACCTCGGTTGGTGCAACCCTTGCGTGAACGGCAAGACCGTCATGGCCAAGGCACCTTGGAGACGCCAAAACCTGTTGACGCGTAGCTTGGCGTCGACTCAAAACACCTTGTCAATTTGGTGCGTCTTGGACCTCAATGGATAAGGCATACATGACACAGCGATTGTGCCCATCGGATGAAGCCCAGAACTCAGTGAGCCCCTGACTGTGCATTGGCGCTTGAATCGGTGGCTGATCTTGAGTTGAGACCTTGCACGGGCCCAGTCATCTTGGAAGGTCTTTGGGCAAACCAAATGAGCCCAATCAGTGTCAAGAAAATCCAACCTGAGGCCAAGAAAATATCATCTGCGGCCCGTGTGTAGGCTTGTTGATCAATCAAGCGATTGATCTGTATCAAAATTTGTGTGGGGGTGAGGCCCAGTTGCGTGAGCGTTTGATTGGCTTGTACAAGAGCTTGAGCGTTGGCATTCAGGGGTTCAACCAAGTGGGCGTGGTGCAGCGCTGCACGTTGTTCCCAAAGTGTGGTTGCAATGGAGGTCCCCATGGCGCCAAAAGTGATCCTTACAAAATTTGACAGCCCCGCCGCCGCCGGGATTCTTTCGGGCGGCAAGCCAGCCAAGGTAACGGTTGTGAGTGGTATGAAAAACAAAGCGAGCGCAGCACCTTGAATCAAGGTGGGGATCAAAATGATCTCAAAGGTAGACTGTGTGCTGAAATTGGCTCTCATCCAAAGCACCAGTGCAAAGAGGACAAACGCAATCGTCGCCATGATCCTTGGGTCCCATACGTTGACCTTTTTGCCTACCAAGGGGGTGAGCAAGATGGCAAAAAAGCCAACTGGTGCCAAGGCCATGCCAGCCGTCGTTGCGGTGTAGCCCATCCATTGTTGAAGCCAAAGGGGCAAGATGACCAAGTTGCCGAAAAAGAGACCGTAAGCGATCGACAAAGACAAACAACCAAAAATAAAGTTCGGTCTGGCAAACAGTTTCAGGTCAACGACGGGGTGCTCATCGGTCAACTCCCACACCAAGAAAACCACAAAAGAGACAAGCGCCAAGACACCTAAAATCACAATCGTACTTGAATTGAACCAATCCAGCTCCTTGCCTTTGTCCAGCATCAATTGAAGCGAGCCCACCCAAATGACCAGCAAGCTTAAACCCACGGTGTCAATCGGACGCTTTTGAATTTGCGTCTCGCGTTTGCGGTAGATGATCCAGGTCAAAGCCGCAGCAATCACACCGACGGGCACATTGATATAAAAGATCCACGGCCAACTGAAGTTGTCGGTGATCCATCCGCCTAACAACGGACCTACAACAGGTGCCACCAAGGTGGTCATGCCCCATAAGGCCAAGGCCATCCCGGCTTTGGCTTTGGAGGAACTGCTGAGCAACAGGGTTTGAGACAAGGGAATCATCGGGCCAGCCACCAAGCCCTGGAAGACACGGAAAACAACCAGCGCTTCAATGGAGGATGCAAAGCCACATAAAAACGAAGTCAGCATGAACAGCAAAATGCTCAAGGTAAACAGACGAACGGCTCCAAAGCGCTGAGTGAGCCAGCCAGTCAGTGGTACTGAAATCGCATTGGCCACACCAAAACTTGTGATCACCCATGTTCCCTGGCTGGGGCTCACACCGAGGTCTCCGGAAATGCCTGGGATCGAGACATTCGCAATCGAGGAGTCCAACACATTCATGAAGGTTGCCAAGGACAAGCAAAGCGTGCCTAGCAAGAGCTCCACGCCTTTCAGTGGTTCAATGGGTTGGGGTGCGCTTGACGTTGAACTGGAGGTCATGTCTGTGTCCAATGTGTCATTTGGACACAGCGTTGCTTTTGATGATGCTTTGGATCAGCTCATTGCTTTGCTTGGATTGGCTCTCAAAAGCCTGTGTGCTCAATCCTTCATCGGTTCTGGGCAATTGCGCAATGAAGTCGCCTGACTTGTCAGCGGTTCTCACGCTCACATCCATGGACAAACCAATTCGCAAAGGGTTGAGCTTCAACTCTTTGGGGTCCAAGCTGATTCGCACAGGAACGCGTTGGACAATTTTGATCCAATTGCCTGTCGCATTTTGAGCGGGCAAAAGAGAAAAAGCAGCGCCCGTTCCACTACCTAAGCCTGAGACCTTGCCGTGGTACACCACATTGGAGCCATAAACATCCGCTGTGAGCTCTACGTCTTGACCCATTCGGATGTTGCGCAACTGCACTTCCTTGAAGTTGGCCTCTACCCAGAGTTGATCCAGGTTCACCAAGGTCATCAGCGCAGTTCCTGGCGCAACACGTTGACCCAATTGAACAAAACGCTTGGCCACATGGCCCTCGATGGGGGAGACCAGCTGACTTCGTTGAGCGGCCAAGGCGGCCTCGCTCAATTTGCTAGCTGCTTTTTTGATGCTTGGGTGGTCATAGATGCTGGCGCTTTGCGTGAGCGTTCGGTTGGCCAGCAATTGATCTTTTGCACTTTGGAGTGCCGATTGAGATGAGGAGAGTAGATTTTTTGAGACCTCCACTTGCTTGATGGCATGCTCGAGCTCCTCTTTGCCAACACCACCCATCGGGGCCACCGAACTGCGTCTTGCAAGATCAGCTTGTGCATGTTGCAACTCATGCTGTGCACGCTCAAGGTCGGCTTGTTTGATTTTAATTTGCTCCTCAAGCACGGCATTGTTGATCTTTTGTGCACTCAACTCACGTGTGCTTTGGGCCAGTTGATCTGAGGCTTGATCGTAAGCCAGTTGCGTGTCCGCGGGGTCCATTTTGATCAATGTTTGACCTTGCAACACTCGATCGGCTTCATCGACCTTGATGGCGACCACGGTGCCTGCAATTTGAGGTGTGATCTGCACCACATTGCCAGTGACGTAGGCATTGTCAGTGCTTTCTATGTTGCGTGCATTGAGCCACTGCCAAATGGTATAGGACAGTGCGAACACCAAAAGACCGCTGGCGATGAGCGTCAAGCCCTTTTGGCGAGAAGGGTTGGTTATGGGAGGATTGGAGGGACTTGGAGTCATGATCTTGGTCTTGTAAGTGAAGAGAGAAACGGTGGTTAACGGTCAACAACTGGGGTGGATGAGGCACAAAGCTTGGTTCGTGACGCTCTAGATTTGCATTCCACATTCTTTAAGGCTGAAGTGCAAATGCATTTTTTCTGGTATCGGTGCTTGGCCATGCAGCGCCCAATGATTTGATCAGCAAAACTTCACTCGTCAGTTGTTTGGCCAAGCCGCCAAAAGACGCTCTTTGCTGCTGCAATTGGGCCAGTGACTCACGCAAAACAGCAGCTTGATTGCTCAATCCCGCTTGAGTCTTCAAAGACTGAAGGTTTAATTTTTCAGCAGCAAGCTTCAAAGATCTTTGACTGGATTTGAGCTCGGTGCTGGTATGTTTGTAAGTGACCAAAGCGTCACTGGCTTCTTTGAGAGCGTCAAGAAGTGTGCTGTTGTAAAGTGCCACGGCTTGGTCTTTCTCGGCATTTTTAGCGCTCAGTTGAGCATTGAGTCTGCCCCCATCAAAGATGGGTAAGCTCAAACTGGGGACCAAGCCATATTGAGCGCTGGCGTTTTGGGTCAGTTGATTGATTTGTAGAGAATTAAAGCCAGCAAAGACACCGAGGTTCAAGTTGGGATAAAAGTCCAATTTTGCAGCCTCAACACTTTTCAATGAGGCCAGGTCTCTGGACTTTGCAGCCATGACATCTGCGCGACGCCCTAAAAGATCAATGCCTAGATTGGCATCCAAATCAATTGAATGGAGGTCTCTTAAATGGGGGGTCAAATCCGCCAATCCCAGTGGCGAGCGAGCACCCAGGGTTGCAAGGAGGTGCCGATGCAAATCGATGCGAGTCTCGAGTTGTGAGAGTTCAATCGAGAGATCGTTGAGTTCAATGTCATGCGTTTGTATGTCCAAGCTCGCATCCAAGCCCGCCTTGATGCGTTCTTTGAGCAAATGCCCAAGAGATTGAAGACGGAGCTGTCTTTGAGTGAGCAAATCTCGCTCATCGATCGACAAAGCCAAAGCGATGAATTGCAAGGTGATTTGAGCACTCAATTGAACTCTGGCATGCGTGGCCTCTAAGGCGCTGGCTTGGACTTGACCCATCGCGCTTGCATAGGCCGCCTTGTATTTGCCAAAAACATCAGGAATCCAAGCGCCTGAGAGTTGTAGGGTGGTCAAGCTCTGAACACTTCCACCCAAGGGGGGAGGATAAATTCCGGTTTGACTGAAGCGTTGTCGATCCAGGTTCAAAGCGCCTCCCACTTGAAAGGAGCTTTCAGATTGAGTGATGCTTGCCAAGGCTTGCGCTTTCTCAATTCGCGTGTTCGCCAAGGCAATGCTTGGATTGTTCTTCAATGAGGATTCAATGAGCTCTGAGAGACTCTTGTTTTGAAACCTCTCCCACCATTCGGGTTGAATGTCTTGGGTGCTGAAGTGGGGAAGGTTCAATTCGGTGACTTCAAGGACTTTGAGTTCAGTGCTTGGCTGTTGGCTGCTCGCACATGAAGCCAAAAGTACGGCGCACAAGCCCATGGTGAGGGTGAGGGTGAGAGTGAATTTGAGCCCAAAGTTTTGAGCGTTTTCTTTGGCCAGTGCATGCATGAAAATCATAGAGAGTGGTCCGCTAGGCGGGTGAGTTTTAGTTGGCGAGTGAGGGACTCGCCTACCTCGGCGGGTTGTTTTGCAGGATGCTTTAAGTCGTGTGAATTTTTGATCAACTGATTGAGCGCATGAATGAGCCTTTCATAGTCATCGCGCTCAAAGCCTTGAAGGTGTTGATTCATCACCTCTGCCAATAAGCTTGGGATGGTCTTGATCAAGCCTTGGCTTTTGGCTGTCAATTCAATTTGACTCATTCGCTTGTCTTGTTCAGTTCTGACGCGTTTGATGAGCCCTTTGAGTTCAAGCCGATCAATGGAGCGTGTCAAAGCCCCAGGGTCGAGGTCCAAGTCTTTTGCTAAATTCAAAAGACTTGTTGGGCCACTGATGTGCAATTGATCCAAAACCATGAATTGCGCATAGGTCAATTCAAAGCGTTGCAGTGCATCGTCGGCGTGTCCAACAATGCATTGAAAGGCTTTTTTCATTAAAAAGCCCAAGCACTGATTTTTGATGTAGGTGGGGTCTTGCTTCATGGGGTCAAGGAGGCTTGTGAGGGTCACTTCTTCTAAAAGTGCGATCATTCCAATGTAAGCAAAGTTTTAATTGCCTATGCAATTATCGCTCAAAATTCAAGTCCCACCCTTTTTTTAAGGGTAAATACCATCTCTTGTGGATAAATGGAGCACAGCTGGTGGCAAGTTGGCCAAGAAGGGGGGAAATATACGTTCAAGCAATGGGGAGGTGTTTTCAAAGGGTCATGTGGTTCGGGTTCAATGGGTATACTGAGGACTTGATAAATTGACAAGTTCACCTGTGACGCACTCACGGAGTGAGACGCTTAGAAAGGATTTTCTGATATGGCCAAGAGCCCCAACGATGCACCTGTTTTGATCGCCGGAGGCGGCATTGGAGGTTTGGCGGCTGCATTGTCTTTGAGTCTCCAAGGTTTTAGAGTGCAGGTGCTAGAGCAATCCCCTGAAATAGGTGAAATTGGTGCTGGCATTCAGCTCGGACCCAATGGATTTTCAGCCTTTGATGCGTTGGGCATTGGAGAGATGGCAAGATCTAGAGCCGTCTACACCGATTACATGGTGATGAACGACGCCGTGGATGCAAAGCAAATTGCAACGATTCCAACCGGAGAGGTTTTCCGCAAGCGATTCGCCAACCCTTACGCGGTCATTCACCGTGCCGATGTTCACCTCTCTTTGTATGAAGGTACTCAAAAAAGCGATCGGGTTGAATTCATCACCTCCACCCGTGTTGAGCGCATTGAACAAAACGAACACGGTGTCACGGTTCATGACCAAAACGGCAAAGCCTACCATGGCCAAGCCTTGATAGGGGCGGATGGCGTGAAGTCAGTGGTCAGGCAGCACTTTGTGGGGGATCCGCACAGGGTCACTGGGCATGTGGTGTACCGAGCAGTTGTTGAGAAGGCGGATTTTCCCAAGGACTTGCAATGGAATGCCGCTGCGATTTGGGTCGGCCCCAACTGCCACTTGGTGCATTACCCCATCAGGGGAGGCGCTCAGTACAATGTGGTGGTGACCTTTCACTCTAGAGACACAGAGGAGTGGGGCGTCAAAGACGGCAGTGCTGAGGAAGTCCAAAGCTACTTTCAAGGGGTATGTGATCAGGCCAGACAATTGATCGACCTACCCAAGAGTTGGCGCAGATGGGCCACAGCCGATCGTGACCCCATTGGCAGATGGTCCTTTGAGCGCAGTACCTTGCTTGGAGATGCTGCTCACCCCACCACACAATACATGGCCCAGGGCGCTTGCATGGCCATGGAGGATGCGGTGACCTTGGGTGAGGCCTTAAAAGTCAATGACAACGATTTGGTCAAGGCATTTGATCTGTATCAACAAGCGCGAATCGCCAGAACTGCTAGGATCGTGCTGTCTTCCAGGGAGATGGGGCGTCTTTATCATTCCCAAGGGGTTGAGAGACTGGTGAGAAATGATCTTTGGAGGGGCAGAACGCCAGAGCGCTTTTATGATGCATTGGAGTGGTTGTACAGTTGGAAACTTGAGAATTGTCTCTCCAGCGTTCGTTCGTGAATCAAAGTGAAGTCCCCATCCTTATCAATGCCTGAATTAGACCCACAATCAATTGGAGAAACACATGAAAGACGATGTTGAATTAGGTCGAATAGAAGACTTGCCTGCAGATTACGTGAAAGATTTGACCCAGGTCAATTTGGTCCCACTTTGGCCCAGTTTAAGAGGTGTTCTACCTCCGAACAAGCCCAAACCCTTGACCCAAGCCACCGCTTGGAATTACAAAGACATCAGGCCGTTGTTGATCAAGGCAGGTGAGGTCACGCCGATCGAAAAGGCCGAGCGACGCGTCTTGGTTTTGGCCAACCCGGGGCATGGACTTCAAAAGATGCAGGCCAGTTCGGCTATCTATTTGGGTATGCAGTTGCTGTTGCCTGGAGAGTTGGCCCCCCCCCATCGTCATACACCCAATGCGGTCAGAATGATTGTGGAAGGTGAGGGCGCTTACACCACCGTTCAGGGTGAGAAGTGCATGATGTACCGAGGCGACTTGATCCTGACGCCCACTGGCTTGTGGCACGAGCACGGCCATGACGGTGATCAGCCCGTGATTTGGTTGGATGTGCTGGATTTGCCTTTGGTTTATTACACCGAGACGTCTTATCACATCAATGGCAATGAGCAACCTATCGTGCCAGGGCATGGTGAGAAGCAGTACAAAGGCGCGGGTGTCATTCCGACACCCATGTTTACCCGCTCAGACAAGCAGTATCCAATTTTGCGTTTTCCATGGGAGGATGTGAAAGCCTCACTGATCAGCTTGGCCAACGATCCAGCAGAGGTCGAGGCGGTTCAGGTGACCTACATCAACCCCTTGACGGGCCAAGACGTTGAAAATATTTTGGGCTTTTATGCTTTGATGTTGCGTCCAGGGCAAAAGCTGAGGCTGCCTGCAAGATCGCCAGCTTGTGTGTTCCACATCATTGAAGGCGCCATGAGTTTGAAATTCGATGAAAAGCAATTCACATTGAACGAAGCAGACACTTGCTGTGTGCCTGGCTATGGGGAAGTCTTCTTGAGCAACCAAAGCGATCAATTGCCAACATTTGTCTTTATGACCGATGAAAGCCCTTTGCACCGCAAACTTGGGGTCTATGAAAACTGGGGTTGAGCATGAGGGGCCGTTGATCGATTTTTTTGAACTCTTTGCCCTGACTTGCGCTTTCTCAAGTGCAAGCCACGGGACAATCACTTCAGAGACACAGTGATTTGAAGAGTGAATGGAAAAGCGAATGGAAAAGCGAATGGCATCGTGAAGGGATTGAGTCAATCCAAGTCATTGCTTCATGCTTTTTTGCGGGTCACCCAAGACAATAAAAACGTAAACGCCAGACTCGGTAGGGTGGAGCCGTATTCAGGTGTGTAGTGTGCTGACGCATGAAACACAACAATGCCGGCCATCCAAATCAACGCAGCACTGACATTGAAACTTTTTTCACTTTTGTCAGCTTGTTGAGCTTGACCAGAACCCATTCGGCCCATGATCACGCCATAAAGCGCAATGAAAACCGAACTGAGCGTCAGCAAAAAGGGTTCCAAGTCATGCATGGGTAAAACCACGGCCAAAGCCGTGCACAGCAAGGCCAAACCCACACCCAGTTGTCGAACAGAAAAACTCGGCTTTAAGCTGTGCGCACTGACGGCGCCAGAGTAAATGTCACCATAGGCGTTATCGATTTCATCAAGCAAAATCAAACCCAAGGCCAACAAACCGCCTTGAGCCAACAAAAGAGCATTCACCAAATCCGTATCGGGTGCGCTCACACTCACGACAAGAACGCCCAGCGCATAGCACCAAGCATTGGCCACGGCATAGCCAATCCACGTCCCCTTGAATGTGGCGTTACCTGCCTTGGCGTGCCTTGCATAGTCGGCGACCAGAGGCAACCAAGACACGGGCATGGCAATGACCAGGTCAATGGCAGACAGCATGCCCATCTCACCTGTACCTGTACGAGAGAGGAAAGCCTCAGCGCCTTGCAATTGCAAGACGCCAACGAAGTGCCATGTCAGCCAAAGCAAAGACAATACAACAAGAGGTAAACCCACGCGACTGACAAACTTTCTGACCAAAGTGAGCATAGAGCCCATCATCAGCGTCACCAAGACCAGGCCCCAAAGGAGCGTGCTCCATAAAGGAGAAATGTCAGCGCCCAAGGCCTTGAGCAAGATGGCATGGGTGCCGTCTCGCATGATCACAAGCTCAAAGCTTGTCCACCCCACGAGTTGAACAATGTTCAAGATGACCGGCAGCCTGGCAAAGCCTGGGCCATACACATGGTGCATCAAGCCCGCACTTGACAGTCCACTTTCACAACCCAGTTTTGCAGTCCAAGCGAGCAAGGCCGAACCCAAGATGGACCCGACAAGGATGGCCCCAAAAGCCTCTTTCGTGCCCATGGCAGGGACCAAATACGCGCCAACTTGAATCACCAAAAGGCCCACGCCCAAGCTGAACCAAAGGCTGGCCATGGATAGGCCGGAGAAAACCCGTTCATCAGGCAAGGTCGGCGAAAGGGATGTGTTGGAAGTGTTCATGGATACCAATCTATTTGTATAAAAAGAGTGGCAGATCGGCAAGGCCCAAAGACGCACATGGATCATGAGCGATTGATCTCAAAGGCCAGCTTCCCTGCGCGAGGATTAACTCAATCAGGTTCAAAGGGACTTTCTCAGTCGTGCACATGGTTGATGTGCACAACACCCCTAGCAAATGTCAGCTTGTAAAGTCAGCTGACCTCACAATTATATAACCAATTTTTTGAAGCTCTGCTTGAGCCTCAGCTCAAGAGCGAAAGGGTCTGGATCCCCAAGCTTTCGCCGCTTGGAGATCAAAGCAAGTTGGCGTCATCAATCGATGGTGACGTTGCCGGTTTTGATGACCGAGCGCCACCGCTCTGTATCTTCTTTCATCCACTGCGCCAACTCTTCAGGTGTGTTGGCAACGACATCAGCACCTACCTCAGCATATTTCTTCATCATCTCAGGTGTTCTCAAGATATCGGTGAACACTTTAGAGATTTTTTGGGCCAAAGCAAGGGGTGTCTTGGGTGGAGCGACCACCCCAAACCAAGTCACCGATACAAAGCCTGGAATGGTTTCGTTGATGCTAGGAACATTTGGAAAGCCACTGAGTCTTTTAGCGCTGGTGACCGCGAGAAGTTTGAGTTTGCCAGTCTTTAAATGGCTAGAGGCAGCTGCGATGTTGCCAAACATGATTTGTACGTGACCCGCCAAAAGGTCAGCTATCGCCGGTGCGTCCCCTTTGTAGGGCACGTGCACCATGGGTGCGCCGGTTTTTTGTTTGAACAATTCAGCTGTAAGGTGGGATGTTGACCCATTGCCTTGTGAGGCATAAGCGAGTTTTTCAGGATTGGCCTTTGCAAATGCAATCAACTCTTGGAGGCTGTTGGCAGCGATCGAGGGATGCACCAACAAAGCATTGCTGACCGTGGCAAGGATGGTGATGGGAACAAATTTGGCTGGATCGTAGTTGATTTTGGGGTAAAGACTCACATTGATGGACAAGGAGGGCGGGGGCGCTGCAAACAGTGTGTAGCCATCGGGCTCTACATTGGAAAACCACTCTGCAGCGATGTTGCCTGCAGCACCTGGTCGATTTTCAACGACGACAGGTTGTGAAACCTTCAGGGACAAGGCCTCAGAGATGAGCCGAGGAAGCAAGTCAGCAGAGCCCCCAGCAGGGTTGGGCACAATGATGTGGATCGCCTTTTGTGGCCATGCAGCGGTTTGGGCGCGAGACGCTGTTGAAGACAAGCCGAGACCGCTCAATAAGGACAGCGCGCTCAGTTGACCCCATTGCTTGATGTGTTGTCGCCTTGAGGCAAAGGTCTTGTTTTGAGTCATATCAGATGTTTGAAAAAAAGAGTTGATGCTTAAAGTGGAATGATCATCAAAGTTTCAATGACACGAGAATCATAGATAAAGAGCCTGTCTTTGAATTGTGGTTTGTCATGTTGAAAGCTGATCAAGTCTTGAGTTTGACCTGTCGCAAAAATCTTCATGTCACCTGACAGGTCCATGGTTCGTACGATCAAAAAATTCGATCTTACTTCAAACACCTTGGGTTCAGGCTCGGAGATAATTTGAATGCCTGAGATCATATGGCGATAATGGTGGGGCTGGTAAACATTGGCCTTTCTCATGGACAGGATGCGGTCTCTCAGTTGGGCGACACCCTTGCAATCGATGACAGCCAACGGCAGATCACGGTCATGGTTAAAACGCGATTGAACGCGGTAGCGGCCTGACTCTTGCATGAGGTCAGCGATACTCTCAACACGGTCTTCGTCGATGGTTCTTGCCCACGCGTAAATCAATTGTTCAACCGGTCGATAATGGTTTTCAAATTCAGTCATATTTAGCAATTAATTGTTTTTGATGTTGAAGCATTAGGGTTTGTCAAAAGTTTTTGGCAGAAGGCCCATGCGATCAAAAATTCATGTCGGTTTTGTAGTGATGCCAGAAATTGCGAATTGCGCGTTCAGATAATTTACTTGAGCCCGAAATGTCCAAGTCTTTACCGCCCATTTCAATGAACGATTGTCCCTTTTGAGCATCCCCAATGGCGTGTTGCATCATTTCACAAACTGCAGCATCCTCCACTGAAATCATGCCCGCTGATCCAGCTAAATTAGTTTGAACCAGCCTGCGTTCAGTCATCTCAGCGTCATCGTCTTCAAAGCCAAAATAGGTCCAAACCAGGTCGGTTTGTCCGGCGCCTTTGGTGCAAATTTGGCGTGTGGCCAAACTGTTGGCAATCTGATGCAGCACAAATCCTGGATAAGTGGTCAGAATTTGAACACTCACGCCATCTCCATATTCATCGGTCCACTTTAAAATGCTCGGATCCTCAAGCTTTAAGCCATCGTTGTGGGATCTCAACTGTGAAGAGGTTTTTTCATAATCCTCAGATTTTTTTTCAGTGCCGGCTTTGGTATAAAAATAAACATGTCGGCCTGTTTTATCTAGAATCATGCCCGATTCTTGAGACATTCTAGAAAGTCCAAACGTACCATAGAAAGTGTGCAAAATATTTGCATGATACGAGTCGCGTGGGTTCTCATGATAGGCTTTCCAATTGGCGTGTATTCTTTGGGTGTCGTAACCCAAAACTTTGAGTGGTTTTTTTAAAACTCGACGGATGCCATGAGCTACCTCACCTAGCCATTCTTCAAGTGGGACAGTTTCATCGGAAAAGGTTGCAAAAACCAGGCCACAAAGGGTCTCTAAACGTAGTTTTTGTAAACCATGGTCAGCGTGTTTGAAGTCTTTCGGTAACCCACCTTCACCCCTAAGTCCTTGGCTAAAAGCTGCGTGGCTCAAGTCACCTTTGAGGGTGTAACTCCATGCGTGGTAGACGCAGTAAAGTTTCTTGGCTGTGCCAAACGCCTCACGGGTCATCATGTTGCCTCGATGTGCGCACCTGTTGACCATGGCATGCAAGGACCCGTCCTCAGCGCGCGTTAAGATCACCGACTGTTCGCCAATGTAGGTTGACTTGAAAGAACCTGGGTCCTTCACCTCAGCTTCAAGTCCTAAATAATGCCAATTTGGACCGCGGAAAATCTTTTCTTGCTCTTGCAAGAAAGTCTCAGCGTCTTGATAAACCCAGTAAGGCGCTCTCGTGTAGCCTTCACTTGGCCAGATGCGCGACTCAGTAGCCTGGGTCGAGCCGCTTGGTTGGTCGGCCGACAAAGGGCCAGGTGCGGAATGGTCTAATGGGCACATGATCGTGGTTTTGAATTAACGGGCAAGCCTTTGTAGGCAATTGATTTTAAAAAATAACTGATGTTCAAAAGCGGATTGCAAGGCCATGCCTCGGGGTCATGGTGTGGCTTAAAAAAAGCTTTTTATAGGATAGGGATGACCATGTCCACAAAAGAAATGACGCGCAGACAAAGACGAAATCCATGACCGGTATTTTCACATAGTTTGGCTGACTCAAACATCAGGGTTTTTACAGTTTTTTATCAATTTAGGCTTACGCTTACATTCAACCAAGTCATAAAACGGTATAGGATATTGCTACAAAGCGGGGCTTCATTGAAATATGGACGCTCCATGTCATGGTTGTTGAGTAAAGGTTTTTAAAATGCGAGCAGCTTGGTACACGCAAAATGGTTCAGCCCAAGACACCTTGCTCCTAGGGGAAGTGCAGATCCCTAGCGCAGGTAAAGGGGAAGTCTTGGTGAAGCTAAAAACTTCAGGGGTCAACCCCTCTGACGTCAAGAACAGAAAAGGCCGGGCTTTGATTGCGCCCAGCATCATTCCGCACAGCGACGGTGCGGGTGTGATCGAACAAGTTGGGCCAGGCGTTGATGAAGCCCGAATTGGAGAGCGTGTTTGGATATGGAATGGTCAATTTGGACGAGCACACGGTACTGCATGCGAGTACATTGCTTTGAACGCAAGCCAAGCTGTCAGAATGCCTGATGGCTTGGATTTTGCAAGTGCTGCTTGCCTTGGAATTCCGGGGTTGACGGCATTTGAAGCTGTCAGGCTGTGCGGTGATTTAAAAGATCGATGGGTTTTGGTGACCGGCGCAGGCTCTGCAGTTGGTTATTACGCCAGTCAAATGGCCATGCACTTTGGAGCCAAGGTCATTGGAACTGTGGGCTCAAAAGCCCGCGCTAGCTTGGCCCAAAGCGCAGGCGTGAAAGATTTGATCGACTACAAGACGGAGTCTGTAGGGGAGAGAATTTTAAGTATCACACAAGGCGAGGGTGTGTCGCATGTCATTGACATGGATTTCTCAAGCACCAAGGATCTTCTTGCAACTCAGGCCATTGCGCACCATGCGAAAATCGTTTGCTATGGTTCAAATCAGCTTGACTTCTCCATGACCTTCAGAACGCTCTTGGTCAAGTCCATAGAGTTGAAGTTTTTTCTGGTCTACGATTTAACGGACACCATCAGGCACTTCGATGTCAGCGGGCTCAACCAATTGATCGAGGATGGGAAAATTCAGCACAGCGTTGGCAAGGTATTTTCTCTAGACGAGATCGTACAAGCGCATGAGGCGGTTGAATCTGGTCGATGGGCTGGCAATGTGGTGATTGAAGTCGAATCAACAAAATAAAAGGATGTAAGGCATCTGATAGCAATCGTGTTTTCACGTCAGTCTGTCAAATTGAAGAATTACAAAATTGTTATTTTGAGGTGAATTAAAGTCATTTTCATTTAAAGTACCAGTATGAAAATTTTATTTATCGAAGATGAACTCAAAATTGCAGACTTTGTTCTTCAAGGGTTTGCTCAGGCAGGGTTTGAAACCGATCACTTTACACAAGGTACCATTGGTTTGAAGGCCGCATTTGCGAATCAATATGATTGTATTGTGCTTGATTTGATGCTGCCTGGTTTGGATGGCTTGGACTTGTTAAAGCAAGTCAGAGGCGCAGGCAATTTAACGCCTGTGCTGATTCTGACAGCCAAAGGAGATTTGAACGATCGCTTGATAGGTTTTGAAGCAGGTGCCAGTGATTACCTGTCCAAACCCTTTTATGTCGAGGAGTTGGTTGCGCGTGTCAAGTCTTTGCATTCAAGAAACAAAGCGCAGGAAAGTAATTTGTTGTCCGTCGGCCACTTGGTGCTAGACCGAATTTCCAGGCGTGTTCAGTGGTTTGAGCACTCTATGGTTTTAAGCCAAAGGGAGTTTTCACTGTTGGATTATTTGATGAGAACGCCAGGCCATATTTTTACGAGGAAACAAATACTCAAGCACGTTTGGAGCATTGATTTTGACCCACAAACGAATGTTGTTGATGTTTGCATTCAACGCATCAAAAAGAAGTTGACATCTGCTACCACGCAACAAGTTGATTTCCCAATCGAAGCAATCAGAGGTGTAGGTTATAAAATCAAAATCACCGATGAGCATCTTCAATAAAAGCCTTGCTTTAAAATTTGCAGGATCATTTCGGTTTATATTGTTCACCCAATTGATGCTGGGTCTAACGCTCATCGCTTTTTTAAATCGCTGGATGTCCCAGAACATGGTCTGGGGATTGGTGTATGACAAAGTCAAAATAGAACTGATTTCAAAAGACCTCAACATAGATCTTCCGATTCAAGAAAAATATTTAGAAAACGATTACACCGAATTCTTTGTAAAAGAATTGATCTCTAAGGCCAATAAATGTGATCCATATGACTTGAGCCAAGAAAAAATACATCCTTCAACATTGGTGCATTACAGTAATTTGTCTGGATTTTGTTCTGCTTTGATCAAAGCTGCCTCTAATTACAAAGACTGGAAACTCACCAAGCTCAAAATACCTGGAAAAGCTTTTTCTGGTTTGTTGATGGTTGGCAAACAAGAATGGATGGTGGTGAAATATTCAAAAACCACAGGGCATGATATTTTTCTCACTATCCCAAGTCAGAGTTTAGATGACTATGTGACCATCATCTGGGATATTCGAGACAAGGTCATAACAGCCATTTTGCCAGTTGTTTTTATTTCAGTGGTTTTGTTGAGTATTTTTATGAGCTATTCGCTCATCAGGCCTCTAGAAGCTTTGAGGGATCGTTTGATCACCTTGGAGTCCAAGGACTTGGCTTATCCAATTCAAGCCAAAAGCAATTTCTCTGAATTCCAAGACTTCGTAAAAGCGTTCAATGAACTCAGAGAGCGCTTAAAGGTTTCATTTCTCCAAGCCAGTCGTTTTTCAGCGGATGCATCCCATGAGCTCAGAACGCCTTTGACGATCTTAAGTGGTTACACCGAAAGAGCTATTGCAGATGCACCAGAGGGGTCACTGCAACAAATTCGACTCTCTCAAATGTCTGATGAAATTGAGAGATTGATACAAATCACCGATAAGCTCTTGCTTTTATCGCGCGCAGATTCTGGGTCTTTGCTTTTAAGCTTGAAGCAATTGAACTTGAGTGACATGTTGAATGAATTGGTTCTAGACGCTGGAATTTTTCAAGATAAGCTGTCGATCACCTCCAACATCGAGAGCTCTCTTTTGTGGTGTTGTGATGAACAATTGGTGCGACAAATGTTCAACAATTTGTACACCAACGCCATCAACTACAACAAGCCTGGGGGGTGGATCAAAATCACAGCTTCCTCCTCAGAAGATCGTGTCTTTGTCAGGTTTTCCAATTCTTCAGAAAACGTAACAGCCGAGTCATTGTCCCGCGTCTTTGAGCGGTTTTATAGAGGTTCGGAATCGCACGACAGAATGACAGATGGTTTTGGTCTAGGACTGAGCTTGTGCCAAGAAATAGCAAGACTGCATCAAGTCAACCTGAGCATTGAAGTTGATGCCCTCAGTGTAGTGACAGTCAATTTAAGTTTTTCACCTCAAGTCTTGTCTTGACGCTTAATGATTAATGATTTAGAAATTAAAGGGGGTGCTTGATTTGAACGCCTAGAGAGAAGTTTCTGTTCAAGCCAGGCTCATAAAACTGACCGCTTGCTTGGTTCACGATGACCGAGCCAATGGTTTTTTTATTGGCTAGATTGTCTAGGCCTAAGTAGATCATGTTTTCAAAATTGCTGACTTTAAAAGCGTGTCTAAGCTTTAGATTGAGAATGGCAAAACCGCTAGCGTAGTCCACATTCGTGTCGTTGGCCCAAATGCCTGATCTAGCAAGCAAATCCAATTCAACCTGTGTGCCTTTTGGGGGCTTTGAAGGCATTGACTTTTCAGACTGCCAAATCAAAGAGGCAAACACTTGACGTTGAGCAATTCCTGGCATTTGGTTGCCTGATTGGATCAGTAAATTTTGCCCAGCGCTGTTGATGGAATTGAAGGCATTGACGTAACTGGCTTGCAAGGCACTCAGCGATAGCGAACTGGTGAGTTGATCATTCCAAGCCAATTTGTGCGTGATCTCAATGCCTTCACGAAGAGTTTTACCAGCATTGCCGTAGACTGTTTGTCCAGATTTTGCCATTTGAGCAATGATTTCATCGTCACTTTTGATTTGAAAAATTGCAGCATTGAACAATTGATGTGAGCTGACTCTCCATTTGGCACCCACTTCAAAATGCCTGCTGTGCGAGGCCAGAAGATTGGGATTGAAGTTGCCCTTGATGTTTGCAGCGTTTAGGCTATAGGCCACTTCTGACAGGGCCGGCGTCTCAAAGCCGTGACCTTCTTGGATATATAAATTGAGTTTGTCGTTGGCGTGCCATGTCAGTCCCAAAATGGGACTAAGAGCTTTGTACTTCACGCGGCCCGATCCATCTCCATCAGAGAGAAAATAATCAGCATTTTCAAGCTTGACTTCGCTGTATCTGACGCCAGTGGTTAAGGACCAAAACTCACCTATGTGGGTGTTGGCCTGGGCGAAGAAATCTTGATTGCTTGACTGGTTAAGCTCACTTCGGGTCAAGCCCGGTTTGATATCGCCTGCAAGTGTGGGGCCTCCTTGTCGCAACTCTGAAGACCGATCAAATTCGCTACCGATCACCCAGTTCATTTGAACTTGCTCACTCAAATTTTGACTAGACTTCGCTTGCAGTCCAAATCCAGAAAAATGTCTTCCAAGGCCAACCCACGTTGAGTTGATGGCGACGGCAGGTAGGTTGCTTGAACTGGCTTGGTATTGAAAATTGTCCCTCGTGCCAGCATACAGCTTGGCTTGGATCGATGTTTGCGCATCAAGTTGATGATTTGCAACCACGCCATATTGTTGTTGACCGACTGTTTTACGCGCACCATCAAGCAAGGCGTTGTTGCCAGAACTCCTGGGTGCATTGGCATATTGAGCACTGGTCAGTCCAAGAGGATCTCTGGCCAAGGGCATGTCAAAAGCGTTATAGATCCATTTGACTTTGGTGTCCGATTGAAGTTGTGAGGTGATCACGGTATTGAGTTGTTGACGTTGTGCGTCAGAATTTTCTCTAAAACCTTGGGTGCTGAAGGTGCTGTAATCCGCCACAATTCCGATGCCTGCACTTTTTTGAGAGAGTTGGATATCTTTTCTCAAAAGACCATAAGAGCCCACATACACTTGAGAATTGAACATGGGGAGGTTGGATGCTTCACGCGTAAAGGTTTGAATTACTCCACCTGAGGCATTGCCATAGATCTGAGCCAAGGGGCCAGTTAAAACTTCAATGCGATCAGCCGATGTAAGGCTCACGGTAGAGGCCTGGCCTTGACCGTCAGGCGTTGAAGCCGGAATGCCGTCCGTCATCAGTCGAATCCCTCTGAGTCCAAAAGCTGCACGAGCGCCAAATCCTCTGATGGATATTTGTAAATCCTGAGCATAATTGTTTCTGTTCAAGGCCATGACACCAGGTACTTGGTTGAGTGTTTCCGTGAGGTTCACTTGCGGGCCTGATCCAGATATGGCGTTGGCGTCAATCACGTTGATGCTGGCGGGGGTGTCAAATTGAGCTTGTCCCATCTTGCCAGCCTGAATCTCGATGGTTTCGATCTCGTTTTTAGATGGCCTCGTTTGTGCAAACGTAAGTTGTTGCAGGACCATACATCCAAGTCCAAGCATGGATAGCAAACAGGGAATTATTTTTGGATAGGATGTGCTCATGTCTCGAATGATTAAAAAAATGATGGAAATGTTAAAACACAAGTATAGATCTACAAGCTTATTTTTTTAAATTGAGTTCCTTCATGATTACACCTAGGACATCTTTGCTGATTGAGTTGCAAGCTCTGTTTAGGTAATGCAGTTGGCATATTTGAAGCTGCCGTTTGAGTTAAGTGGGCGACCATCAAAAGTATATTAAAAAAAAGTTATTGCAACTGTTTAGTTAGGTTTTTAAGTGATTTTGACGCCGGATTCAATGAATTTCATGACCATGAAGACGGTTCAGAGATCAAACCACCTTTGCTAAGCCATTTAACTCGGTCTATGATAGGGATATCAAAATTTTATTCAAATGTAAGTGCTGAAAATGTTCGGCATTCAAGATTCAAGGAATTTATGAACATTGATTTAGCTGTGGCTGTTTTTAGTGCCCTGCTCCTGGGCTCAGTTGTGGGCGTTGAGCGTCAGTGGCACCGCAGACTTGTAGATCTTAAAACGAACGCTTTGGTCGCGTTGGGGGCTTGTCTTTTTGTTTGGACCTGCAACACTGGATTGGCCTATCAGGACACGGTAAGGATGGTGGGTCAAATCGTTGTGGGCGTGGGCTTCATTGGCGGAGGTCTTTTGTTTCGCGATGGATCGGTGACAAAAGGGATCAACACGGCAACCACCATTTGGTGTTGTGCGGCAGTTGGGGCTTTTTGTGGTTTGGGTCGGTGGCAAGAGGCTCTTTTTTCCTCTTTGGTGATCGTGGTTGCCAACACCGTGCTTAGGAAAATTGCTCATCAATTGAATTTGAAAATGGGCGTGAATGATTATTTGGTAGATACCATTCATTTTGAGCTTGAGTGTCTTGTGTCAGATGCGCACAAGTTAAAAGCCAATTTTGAACAACTGATCAAGCAAAACAATTGTGAAATTCGATCTTTTGCTTTGCATCAAAAAGATCTCAATACACAAAGCTTAAGTTACTCTTTGGCTTTTGATCAAGACAAGTTGGACGAGAAAATACATGCCTTCATTGAAACGCTTGTCTCTCAAGGCGTGACCACAGTCAAATGGAGCCGCTAGCAGCAAAGCCCGCTGGGGACTTTAGCGTGGCGTGAAGGGTTTTGAGAGCTTGTAGTTTCTCTCGAAATGCTCAAGGTAGACGTGTGCCAATTTAGGGTTGTTCCAATGGACAATCACGTTCTCTGAGTTTCGATGCGCTGCAGCTTGAGAGAAATTAAAACTGCCAGTCTCAACGGTTTCTTGGTCGATGATGATGGTTTTGTCGTGGTGAATGGGATAGGCCGAAATGGTTCGAACCTCACAACCAGCATTGGCCAATGCTGAAAGTGCAGCTTGCGATTTGCTACTTCTGTCTTCATTGATGTTGCTTTTCTGATCAACAACTAGCATGACTTTAGCGCCTCTTTTTTTGGCTCTTAGCAAGGCTTGTGTGATGGGTGCACTGGTAAAGCTGTACGCCAAAACGCGAACTTCAGTGCGGCTTGAATCAATCGCTTTGATGACCAAATCTTCGCTGCCTTCGTTGGGTGAAAAAGCAATTTCTACATGACC
>JBAXNB010000014.1:0-26990 GCA_037134015.1 Betaproteobacteria bacterium
TATTTTGGGCTTTTGTGTTCAACACCATAGGTATTCCACTTGCAGCCTTTGGACTTTTGTCGCCTATGGTGTCTGGAAGTGCGATGGCTTTGTCAAGCTTCTTTGTATTGAGCAATGCACTTTTGTTGAATCGTTGGCACCCAAAAAAGGTATAAAAGAACATAGCGCTCGTACTTGATACAGGCCTGGTCTACCAAATTTGATCGTTCAAGGTCAATGAAAGAAGATAAATTTGATGACATCAATCCATATCGATGTTCATTCAGCCCCTTTCTTTAATCGGTTTCTTTCGTTTTCGTAGTCTTGATAAGAGGGCATCGCATCAGGTTCTATGTGTTGGCCCGCATTCTTCAACTTCTCTTGGCTCCTGACACCCTCATAGATGGACTCTTTTGTGACAAGTCCACAGGCTTGGAGCAGCAACACAAAAGATATCAGACCCGCTCTTTTGAAAACCAGGAACAGATTGCCACTGTTCAAGCCAAGAGCCTCAGTTGGAACAGGCCTCTTCATCCGAGCTAAACGTGCATCAATCGGCTGTGATTTTCTTGGCCTTGATCAGTTGGGTCCATTTAACGATGTCTGATCTCAACAAAGTAGCCAACTCCTCTGGGCTTGAACCGACAGGCTCTGCACCAGATTGAACCAGTTTTGTGTTCACGGCTTCCAGTTTCAAGGTTTTCTTGATAGCAGCACTCAATCGATCAACATCTGCCTTAGATGTACCTGCCTTCACAAAAACACCATACCAATTGTTGGTGTCTACACCAGGCACGCCCATTTCAACGAAAGTCTTGACGTCTGGCAAAGTCACACTTCTTTTATTGGCAGCGATACCAATGGGTTTTAATTTGCCCGACTGAATCAAGCCAATGAGTCCAGGAATATCACCAAAAAATCCATCGACATGTCCTGCCATCACATCTGTGATTGCTGGAGCTGCACCTTTATAAGGTACGTGTAACATCTTGGTTTTGGTTGAGTCTGCAAGTTGCTCCATGGCCAAATGGGGCACACTGCCAGTGCCTGAGGAAGCCAGGGCCAAATCTTTTCTTTTTGCCAAAGCAACGAATTCGGCACCATTGTTAGCAGGACTGCTAGGGTTGACCACCAACAACTCCACGTTGTTCACAACCAAAGACACTGGCGACAAGTCCTTCAAGGGGTTGTAACTCAAGTTCTCATAAAGACCTGGATTGATCGCAACAGCGCCAGCACTTGTGAACCAAAGCGTCTTGGCATCTGCAGCGTTAGCAGAAATGTACTCGGCCGCTACCGCTCCATTTCCACCAGGCTTGTTTTCAACCACGATCTGAACATTCAATTCTTTGCCCAAAGGCTCGGCTAGTGTTCTTGCGACAAAATCAACCGGCCCCCCAGGAGGAAATGCCACAATCATTTTAACAACGGCGGATTGCGACCAGGCAGCTTGAGCAACAAACAGGGCTCCTGCGATCAACACCCTCTTCATTGGGGACCTTGCTTTGTGTTTCATATCATCCTTTAAATTTCTATAGGGTTCGTCTGGTTACATTGGGTGAAAAACTTTGATCAATGAAATTCCATCAATTGACCAAAACCAGCCTTTTTGTCTTGAATACCACAAGCCCGCAAGGCATGCCAATACGTTGCGGTATTGATGGCGATCACAGGCTTACCTAAAAAAAGTTCAGCTGCCGCAGCCAGTCTTATCATAGACAAATTGGTTCCAACTTGAACGATGGCGTCAACATCGTCGCCATCGAGCTCAAGTATTGCTTTTCTGCACATCTCATCCGTTGCATGAGCAATTAAAACAGGGCTAGGCCGTTTAAGACAAAGGTCTCTCACAACAACAAACCCACAGTCTTGATAGAACCGCCTTACTTGATCATTGGCGACATCAAAGTAGGGAGATAAAAAAGCAATGCGCTTGGCTTTATAAACATTCAATGCTGCTTCAGTTGAAAACGAACCACATGAAACGCCAACACCCGCTTTGTCCTGCATTTTATCTAGATACTCTTGTGCACCTTTTCTTCCATTCCAAAACGTTGCAGCGGACATGCCCATCACAAGATAACTCATAGCGCAACTTTTCAGTGTATCAACAGCATCAAATGTAGCCTCATTGATATCGTCCACCAATTTTAAGAAATCTTGATCGTTGTTCACTGGGTTGTCAGGAATTGCAATTCGACTGTAATGGTTGGTGACACCGACAGGACGCAAATCATCGAAATCAGGTTGGACGATGGTGTTGGTTGAGGGGCCCAGGGTTCCAAATCGATGACGATATCCAAGATGGTCGGTCATGGTGTGCTCATTTCAAGGTATAGAGTTGAGATAGGACCTCTTTTTTCGACAAGACGTCCGCATATTTTTGCTGCATGTCAAACAAATTGGCTTCATGCGGCCCTTGAGCGCGATCTGCAACGCAGTCCCTCACCACCACCGTTCGGTAATTGTGCTGCATAGCGTCCACCACACTCGCTCTGATGCAACCACTTGTGGTGCATCCCACGATCACACACGTATCAACACCCCGAAAGGTGAGCCAATCTGACAATCCTGTTGAAAAAAAAGCGGAGGCCGTTTGTTTTTTAATCACCAATTCATTGTCTTTGGGTTTTAGCACATCAACTATTTGCGATTCAAAGGCGTTTTCAGTCAGTTTTTTAAGGGCAGGCACTCTGAGCGTGAACACATTGTGATTGGCACCCTGATCATCAAACACGACGCGAGTGTGCGCAATGGGCAAGCTCAGGGACCTGAAGAGGTCCAGCAATTCAAGGGTTTCATGGGCAGCCAAAGCGATCTCTGGGCTACCTAAAACATCGGGATCTACAAACCCGTTCACAAAATCAACCAAAACCAATGCACTGAGGCGACCAAAGCCAGATTGACCTCCAAAGCCTTGCTTTTCGTAGATGCTTTTAGTGTCTTGCATTTTTACTTTTTTGCATGCGATTGATCAAATTCAGACACCCAATCAAACCCCATCTTTTGTGACATCTTGCTGAATGGATAAAGAGGCGTTTTCAGTTGATCGGTTGATCCGTGGTCTCTAAGGGTTTCATAGACGCTCTCAAACGCTTGGGCGGCGGCTAAAAAAGCAGTGGCCGGAAAAATCGCTAAGCCATATCCAATGTCGCACAGATCCTTTGCGCTCAATATTGGTGTTCTGCCTCCCTCGACCATGTTGGCAACCAAGGGTAAGTCAAAGGCTTCACCGATTTTTCGCATTTCTTCTTCTGACTCAGGGCTTTCAATGAACAACAAATCAGCGCCAGCCTTCGCATACTGCTCCATGCGCCGAAGTGCCTCATCAAGCCCCAAAGTTGTTCTTGCATCCGTTCGGGCAATGATCATGAAATTGGGGTCACTTCTTGTTTCCACCGCCACCTTGATTTTGTCAACCATGTCCGCTACGGGGATGACACGACGACCCAGCATATGGCCACATTTTTTTGGAAACTCTTGGTCTTCCAGTTGAATGGCACAAGCACCTGCACTCTCATAACCTCGCACAGTGTGCATGACATTCAGCAAGCCCCCATAGCCAGTGTCACCATCACAAATCATGGGGGTTTTTGTGATTTGCGCAAATTGCTGAACCCGATTGACCATGTCAGAATAACTGGCCAGCCCTGCATCAGGCAGCCCCAAATAAGAGGCTACGGTGCCATAACCGGTCATGTACAAAGCATCGAAATTCATCTCATCTGCGATTTTTGCAGAAATCATCTCAAAGACACCAGGTGCAACCGTCAAGTGTCCACGTCTGATTTTCTTTTTGAGTTGGGCGCGTCTCTCGGCACCCGTGATTTGAGACAAGCCTAACTTCATCATAAAATGGCCTCAGCTCGCTCGAGCGCGTCAAGCATGGATGTTTTACGCAAATAGGCTTTGGCTGATTTTGGATTTTCTGCAATGGCCCTTAGTTCTTGTTGACTTTGAAGTCTTACAACAGGATCGCTCTCTTCCAACATTTTCTTGTTCCTAGCCGTATTTGCATTGATGAATTCGATGGCAATGCTTCTTCTTTGTCGTTCATAACGATCCAAGATGGACGCATCTTGACGGTGGTTGACCACATCAATGAGTTTTTCACATAAATTCATGGCGTCATGAACGCCACCGTTCATACCCATTCCCCCCAAAGGATTGTTGATGTGTGCCGCATCCCCTGCCAAGAAGATTCTGTTTTGTCGAAACGACTTGGCCACACGTTGGTGAATTTTATAAAGCGTGCGGTGATCGGCCTGGTAGTCCATGGGTTGAGGCAACAAGTGCTGCAAACGCGACTGAACGCTGGAGTCAGATAAAACCTCATCATCAGACTCATCGACCTTGGTTGGAAACAGGACCCTCCAAAGCGCGGGTACTTTTAGCAACACACACCATTCAACCGGGTCGGAGCAATAATTGACGTAGGACAATTTCGGCAGGTGTTTTTCATAAGGAAATGTGGTGGAGATCACCAAAAAACGCTCGGGGTAGGTGAACCCTTCAAACTCAATGCCTAAGCTTGATCTGACGCAACTCCATGCACCATCCGCACCGATCAAGTACTCACCCTTGAAGGTCTGAACTTCATCAAAGACCTTGACTTTGGCCTGCACCTCGGTGTTGCCTTGGCTGACTGATTCAAGTTTGGCATTGAAAATGATTTGAACGTCTGGATTTTGATCCAATTGTTTTTTGATCAGTTGCGTCAGTTTCCACTGCTCACATTGAAGTCTAAAAGGAAAGTCAGTTTCACCCTTTAAAAGCTCCATATCAAATTCAGCAACAACGCCCTCTTGTCGATCGCGTTGCTGTGTATAACGAGCAATCAAACCTTGATCGATCAATTGTTCGGTCAAACCAAAGCTGGCCATCATGTCTAATGTCGGCGGATGAAAGGTTGAGGCCCTCAGGTCCATGTTCAATTCCTGAGCGGACTCAAACACAGTGACTTTGAAGCCAGCAAGTGACAGCTTCAAAGCACTGACCAGCCCTACAGGACCAGCTCCAGAAATCAAGACATGCGTTTTCATGGGTTTCATCAAAAAATTTAAAGAAGCCTCAAGATACCACAAAAAAAATAGGACATCCTAAAACTGGATAAGAACATTTCCCCTAAAATGAACTCGTGCTTTAATTTGTTCGCTCTTCATCTGTATCCATCCATTTCGTACAACAGGATCAAAAATGAAAATCTCTGCCCTCTTGCGCCGCCTGACTCTTGGCATGGTGTTGGTCTTTGGTCTTGGTAGCCTTTGCGCTCAAACTTATCCTAGCCAATCTCTTAAGTTGGTGATGCCTTTTGCTCCCGGAACGGCAGCTGAAAACGCTTTGCGTCTTTTTGCTGACAAGCTAGCTGTAGCTCTGAAGCAGTCCGTGGTTTTAGAAAATAAACCTGGCGCAGGCTCGACTTTAGGAACAGACCAAGTGGCCAAAGGGCCAGCAGATGGCTATACACTTTTGGCCACCTTCAACTCATCCATCGCACCTGGCCCTTTGATGTACAACAAAATTGGATACGATCCTGTCAAGGACTTCCACCATCTGGCTTTGCTCGGTGTCTATCCCCAATACATCATCGTTCGAACAGATCATCCAGCAAAATCCATTCAAGAGTTTTTGGCCATTGCAAAAGACAAGCCAGGAACCATCAATTACGCATCCGCAGGTGTGGGCACATCGGGCTATTTGGCCGCTGAATTGTTAAAGCAAAACCTCAACCTTCAAATGACCCATATTCCTTACAAAGGGCCAGCACCTGCGCTGACCGACCTTTTAGGAGGAAGGTTGGACATGGTGCTCACAGCCAGCGCGTCTGAGTTGGTGAAAGCCGGTAAGGTCCGCATCCTTGCGGTGACTTCAGAGAAACGGGTGCCCTATTTTTCTGATGTTCCGACTCTAGAAGAGGTTGCACCTGGTGTAAAAGCGGTGTCTTGGGTTGGCATCTCTGTTGCCGCCAACACCCCCAAGCCCATCACAGCTCGGCTAGAAAAAGAAATCACGGCCATTTTGTCAACGCCAGAGATGTTCACCAAGTTGTCTGAGCCTGCCATTGGACTAACGCCCTTGGCCTTGGGAAGCGAGAAGTTTTCTGAGTTCATTGCAAAAGAAATCCACTTTTGGTCACCGGTCATCAAGGCGGGAAATATCAAGATCGACTGAAGCTTTTAACTTCTTACAAAAAAGCGTCGATCTGTGATCGACGCTTTTTTTGTGCCCTGGCGCGCATCCATGGCGCAATCTGATTGCCCCATGAAGAGCTTTGTGAGTTAAAATAGAATTCTGTTTCAAACTAGAAACAGCGTCTCACTATAGAAACACATAAGACAGGAGCAGGCATGCATTTACAGGGCATTGAAAAAGTCACGTTGACTGCTTTGGATTTAGAGACTGCTCGCCAGTTTTATCTCGACTGGGGCCTTTCACTGAAAAAGGAAGATACCAACGCCCTCTTGTTTGAGTCGCTCAACGGTGCGCAAGTGAGTGTGCATGCCAGCACAGATGCGCAACTGCCCAAGGGCATTGAAAAGGATCCCACCCTCAGAGAGGTCACTTGGTGCGTCCATGATGCTGCGGCTTTGGATCACTTCAGGACCCAACTTTCAAGTCTTTCAAGCTTTGAGGACCATGCTGAGGTGATCAAATGCAAAGACCCCAGCGGACTGAGTCTGGCCATTGTGCTCAGCCAAAAAAAAGAACTCCATCTCAGCAGTGCTTTGACCAACAGCTGGGATCAGCGACAAAGGATCAACCAACCTAGCCCCATCTATGACAAGGCCACACCCATTGAGGTGGGACACATCGTGTTGTTCGTTGCCAACTTGGCCGAGTCTTCGGCCTTTTATCAAAACCTACTGGGCTTCACACTCTCTGATACCTATCCCAATCGGGGACACTTTTTGAGGTGCACGCCCAATGGTGGGCATCACGATTTATTTTTACTGCAGTTACCCAATCAGCGCGTTGGCCTCAATCACATTGCGTTCACGGTCAGAGACTTGCATGAAGTGTTTGGCGGCGGCATGCACATGTCAAGATGTGGTTGGAAGACCGAGTTGGGACCTGGCAAACATCCGGTCTCATCCGCCATCTTTTGGTACTTTCATGCACCAACAGGAGCGTTGGTGGAGTATTATTCAGATGAAGACGAATTAACGCCAGAATGGATAGCCCGGGAAATCACCCCTGGGCCGACCATGTTTGCAGAGTGGGCCATCACGGGCGGCATCGATGGACACACACGTCGACAATTAGATGCTCAAGCTCCAAGTGGTCAATTCATGACCGATACGCCCAAAAAATAACGCCCTTCTTGAGTCCATCGTCTTTTTTTTAAGGAGCATCTCAGTGAACAAGACCGACACGCTATATCACGTGGCCCTTCAAACCCGTGACCATGAACCCACAAGCTTTGAGAATTTACTTGGCGACTCCATAGAGCGAGCCTTTGCACAGGGCTTTTACGATCTTGAAACTTTAACGGCCTACTTGAACAAAGCGGGACCCGTGTGCACCGATGGGAAGGCTTGGACAGCTGAGTCTTTCCAACAAGAAATGTCCAAGTTAGGTCAATGAATCACTGGAGTCTTTCACATGAACGCCAACACAGCACCCCATATCTTGCATCAACACGCTACAGACCCAACTGAGAGCGTTCTGGCAAGAGGCCTAGAGAATTATTGGTACGCCATATGCCCTTCACACTTTGTCAAAGAGTCGCCCATTTCAATCAGGCGTCTGGGCTACAAGATGGTTCTATGGCGAAATTCAAACGGTCAAGTCAGAGCCCTCGAAGACCATTGCCCACATCGAGGTGCCCCCTTGTCCATGGGGGTGAACTTGGGCGATCGACTGGCGTGTGCCTACCATGGCATTGAAGTCAGGGATGATGGCGTTGTCACCAAAGTGCCAGGCAGCCCGGGATGCAAACTTGAAGGCTCTAAAGCCACCCGGTCTTTTCAAATCGCTGAGCACAACGGCGCCATTTTTGCCTACAACGCAACAGAGCCCCACATCGCAGTCGCTCCGGCCTTGAATCTGCCTGAGGAATTGACCTCTGAGGAGTGGTCTTCCTTTCTTTGCTACACGGAATGGGGTTGTGACTATCGGTACGTCATGGACAATGTGATGGACCCAATGCATGGGGCCTTCCTCCACAAGCAATCGCACACGATGGCCGATGGTGACATCACCGCAGAATTTCAAATCCGAGACACCGACAACGGTTTTTCTTTTGAAAAAAAAGGCCAACGCAATGTGAATTTTGACTGGACAGAATGGATCGACAGTGGCATTCACTTGATGCGTCTTGAAATTCCATACCCCAAAACTGGGGGACCGGGGGGAAGTTTCACCATCATTGGCGCTTATGTGCCCATCTCTAGACAAGCCAGTGGCATTTTCTTTTGGAGATGCAGGAAAGTCTCGGGCTGGCAAAGAGACACTTGGAGATTTTTGTACAAAAATCGACTCGAAGCAAGGCATTGGCATGTGCTTGAACAAGATCGTGTGGCCATGGAGCAGTTCGAGCCTGATGCGAACTTGCGTGAACACTTGTACCAGCATGACATGGGCATTGTTAGAATGAGGCGCATTCTCAAGAATTTGGCCAACGAACAATTGAACAAACTACAGGCTTGAGCATCCAAATCCTTTTATCCAACCTCTTGTTTTTTTCTTTCTCCGACAATGCTTGCCTTGGTCAAAACCATTCGATTTGAAACCGATGAGGTCATCAGCATCGAGCTCATTTCA
This sequence comes from Betaproteobacteria bacterium, assembly GCA_037134015.1. Classification (GTDB taxonomy): domain Bacteria; phylum Pseudomonadota; class Gammaproteobacteria; order Burkholderiales; family Burkholderiaceae_C; genus Limnohabitans. The sequence continues at coordinate 8,743 of JBAXNB010000014.1, forward strand.
AACGATACAACGCCCCTGCCCTCTTTTGCTGCGGGCGACCACATTGACATCAAACTGCCCAATGGGCTCAACAAGAGCTACTCTTTGATGAACAACCCCGCTGATAGGGGGCGTTATGTGTTGGGTATTTTAAAAGACCCCTCCTCCAAAGGGGGGTCCAAGTGGATTCACGAACATTTGCGCGTTGGCATGCGCTTGGACATCTCTTCTCCAAGCAACAACTTCCCCCTTCAAGAGCGCTTTCAACACACCATCCTCATTGCCGGCGGCATAGGTGTCACACCTCTTCTTGCGATGGCCCATCGACTCCATGGCTTGAAGGCTTCTTTTGAAATCATTTATGCCGCCAAGTCCAAACGCTCTGCCGCGTTTCAAGACGAAGTGGCGCAATTTTCAGCTCCAGTGCATTGGCACTTTGACGATGTCAACGCATCGCCCCCCCATCTACAAGACTTGATTGAGGAAAGAATCAAAAACCGCTCCTTGTCCAGCGACGAGTGTCAGCTTTACGCCTGCGGCCCCGAACCCATGCTCAACGCGTTTCTCACGGCATGCGACCATTTGAAACTTCAGCACGCCTACATTGAACGCTTCAAAGCCCCAGAGGCTCAGGCAAGCCTTGAAGCCAAAACCACCTACACCGTGGTGCTCAAGCGCTCGAACAAGACCTTTGAAGTCGCCCCAGAGGTGACGCTGCTTCAAGCCCTCAGGCTGAACGACATCGATGTGGTCACCAGTTGCGAAGAAGGTGTTTGCGGTGCCTGTGAGACTCGCGTGATCAGCGGTCAACCCGATCACTTGGACAGCGTTTTGAGCGATCAAGAAAGAAGCAAGAACACCGTGATGATGGTTTGTGTGTCCGGATGCCATAGCCCTTTGCTGGAGCTTGATCTCTAGGCATAGGTCCAGCCTAGGTCTAGCCTTGCCCTTGCCCTTGCCCTTGCCCTTGCCCATGACCTTGGACAGGACCCAGAACCTGGCTCCACCCTACACCCTTGATCAACTTCCTAAAAACGAGCCCCCATCGAGCAACACATTTTGTCCGTTGATGTAGCCCGAATGAATACCGCATAAAAAAGCACAAGCTTGCCCCAACTCATGGGCTTGACCAAAACGCTTGGCTGGGTGCTTGTCCAAGCGCTCTTGAATCACTGTCTCGTAGGGCAAGCCTTGCAGCTTGGCTTGATGCGTGAAGTTGGCTTTGAGTCTTTGCGTTTCAAAAGTACCAGGCAATAAATTGTTGATCGTGACGCCTCTTGAAACGCTTTGTCTGGCCAAACCCGCCACAAAACCCGTCAAACCCGCCCGAGCACCATTCGATAAGCCAAGCGCATGCAAAGGGGACTTGACCGCACTGGAGGTGATGTTGATGATTCGACCAAATCCCTGGGCCATCATGGGATCAAGATAAGCCTTGATCAACTCTATGGGGCTGAGCATGTTGGCATCCAAGGCTTCAAGCCAATCACGGCGCTGCCAATTCCTAAAGTCTCCTGAGGCAGGGCCGCCCGCATTGGTGACCAAAATATCAATCACTGGGTGATTTTGTTTGATTTGCTCACGCCCTTGTGGGCTTGTGACATCCACACACTCCACATGAACACCAAAAGCTTTTGAGTTGTTTTTCTGAGCCCATTGCCCTTGTTCACGCTCAAGGGCGAGTTGGGCCTTTTCTAAAGTCTCCCAAGTCCGCGCAGCAATCACCACTTCCACGCCCTCATTGACCAAGGACTGTGCGCACGCAAAACCCAAGCCTTGAGATGCACCGCACACCAGCGCTTTTTTACCTGAAATGCCCAAATCCATTACTCTGCCTCGATGTGTTTGGATCGAATGATCTTCGCCCAGGTCAAGGTCTCTTGAGCGATGTAGGACGCAAACTCATCGGGCTTTTGCAAGACCTCGCTCAAGCCTTGTGCTTTGAGTTGATCTTTGATGGGGGGTTGGGTGAAGATCCACACAGCATCCTTGGCCAATTGGGACGTGACCTCTGCAGGCGTACCGGAAGAGGCCAATAAACCATACCAAGAGGTCACCACCACGCCTTTGACGCCTTGTTCCTGCAAAGTGGGCAAATCAGGTGCAACGCTTGAACGAACGCTGTCGGTGATACCCAAGGCCACCAACTTTCCACTCCTGATGTGCGGCAAGGTGGCGGGTAAATTGCTGAACATCAACGGAATGCTGCCACCCAAGACATCGTTCAAAGCGGGTGCCGTGCCCTTGTAGGGCACATGAAGCATATCTACGCCGGTTTGCTGTTTGAACAACTCTCCGGCCAAATGCAAGCCGCTTCCTATGCCCGGAGAGGCGTACGACAAGGTATTGGGTTTGAGTCTGGCCAGCTCCAACAACTCTTTCACATTTTTAACCTGCACCTGCGCACTTGCGACCATCACATTGGGGGCCTTGGCAATCATCGTGATGGCTGCAAAATCACGATCGATCTGAAAGGGAAAATTCTTCATCAACGTCGGATTGATGGTCAGGTTGCCCGCCGGAATCACGAGCAGCGTATGGCCATCGGGCTTGGCCTTTTTGACTTTGTCCATCCCAAGGTTACCTTGAGCACCGGGTAAGTTCTCCACCAAAGCGGTTTGTGAATAGATTTTTTGCAAACCTTCTGCCAACATTCTCGCCAGCACGTCCACGGGTCCACCTGGCGGGAAAGGGGCCACAATGGTGAATTTATCCGAGGCCAAGGCTTTTTCAACTGGCGACCAAGCGTTGTTGGTGTTTTGCGCGTTGGCACTTGAGAGCAAACAACTCAAACTCAGCATCAACCCAGCTCTTTGAATGAAAGAAGACATGCGAATCACCCTATAAAAAAATTCATTGAACTGCCCATGCACCCACTCCCCCCGGCCATCCATGTCGACTCAAAGGGTCACACTTGCGACTTGGTTGTTCAAAAATCGAAGTGCACTTAAAACCGTGAGCGCTGACGTCTTGGGATTGCTTGCCAAGGGTTTACCCATCATGGTGACATGCATTTCACCAAAGTCACCTTCTGCGAAAATCTCATGGATATTTTGTGTGACCCCAGGATCTGCCACCAAACAGACCTGTGTCTGATCCAGTCCCAAGCCGGCCAGTGAAATGGTCGCGGCAACATTTGCATTTTTAGGGTAGAGCCTGGCAGCTTGCCTTGCCGTGTCTTGCAAAATGATTTGCGCATGGGCCAAGCGCCTCAAATCCACAATGTCCTCTGCTGCGGTGCCAAGCCAACCCAAGGGGGGTTTACGAGCTGTGTAGCGCACCGCCTTGAGGCCAGCCAATTTGGCCGACGCCAAGGCATCAATGCCACCAATTGCGCCACTCAGCAGATGAAGTTGTGCGTGGCCCATCAAGGCAGCTCCCTCCAAGTCCTCGTACAAACCCAACTCAGAGAGTGCCCCAATCGAGAGAATGGCGCAATCCAGCCCTCGCCTCAATGCGGGCAACACATGCTCTTTAAGCGCCGAGTGCCCTGCACATTCCAAGACAAGGGATGCGTCCTCGGGCACATGAGAGCACACCACGACCGGTGTTGGGCTCAAAGCATTCACTTGCGCTTGAACCAGCTCCACTCTCTCAGCCCTGACCACGATGTGGGAGATGGCCAAGTCTTGGCGAAGTCTCAACCCCTCTAGGACAGCTTGGCCAATGGCTCCAAAGCCCAGCATGGTCAAGCTCTTTTGTGACTTACTTTTCATCCTGATCTTTCTTCAAAATAGGTCCTGCAAATTTGATCTTGAAGGGCCCCCAAGCAGTCATGTCCACCTCAAGCAACACTGGGGCTTGCATATCTTGGGTTTGTTGGAAGGCTTTCTCCAGCACAGATTGAACATCACCTTCTTTATCCAAACGGTGAAACCCTAGACCCAGACTCTCACACAAGGTCTTGAAATTTGGGTTGTGCAAATCGACATAGCAGTGGCGAGCGCCATAGATATCGTCTTGAATGTTGCGAATGACGCCATAACTTTTGTCATTCATCAGCAAAATCACCATCTGCGCGCGCTCTTGAACCGCACAGGCCAACTCCCCCATGTTCAAAACCAGTCCACCGTCTCCACACAAGAGCAAGGTCTGTCTTTTCAAACCCAGATCTTCGTTGGCAAGGCTCACACCAATGGCCATGGGCAGACCTTGACCAATACCGCCGCCCAAAGCATGAACACCCGCTCTTGGGTGATGCAGCGCCGGCGCCCTATTGCCCCACATGGTGTTGGAGAGGGTGATGTCTCTCACCCACCACATGCCCTTTTGGGCCACGTTTTGAACCGCTTGTTTCAAAACGCCATAGGGTCCCAAAGCGTCGTCAACTTGCGCCTGAGCCAATTGCTTGGCTTGGCCCAAGTCTTTGATCAAGTCTTTGTCGATTTGCATGGGCAAACCTTGCTCAAGGAGATCGGCCAAGGCATCCAGACTTAAAGCCGCGTCCCCCAGCACAAAAAGATCACTTTCATACCCCTTGTTTTGCGCCAAGGCATCTGCATCGATGCGGTACAAACGCTTTGGGAATCGAAGTTGATATTTCAGTGTTTCATTGCTTCTGAGTCTTGAACCCACGACCAGCATAGCGTCGCAAGTTTGGTAAAACAGCTCCACGGGTTTTTGTAAATTGTAGGAACCCAAAGTGTGGGGATGGCTTTCCTCTAGAATGCCCCTGCCTTGAACCGAGGTGACAACGCCAAAGCCCAGTCGAACCAAGCGTTGAACGCCACCTGAGGCGCCCCTGGCTCCACCGCCAAGCCACAACAAAGGTCTTTTGGCTTGGCGCAGCGCTTCATAGAGCAGGTTTAACTTCGCTGGATCTGGCAGCATGGGACTGAGCACTGCAGGCTCAAGGTCTTGAGGCACTGGCAAAAGACGGGCTTGAACATCGATTGGAATCTCAATGCTGACCGGCCCTCGTGGCGCCGTCATGGCCAGGCGATAGGCCTCTTGCAAGACTGACAAGGCGCTTGCCGCATTTCTGATGCGAAAGGCCCCTTTGCCAACGGCTTTGAGCATGGCCAATTGTGCAGGTGCTTCGTGAATGTAACCCAGGTCTTGATCGACAAATTCAGACTCAATTTGACCGGTCAAATGCATCAAGGGTGTACCCGCGGTGTAGGCCTCAATGAGCCCACCCGCTGCATTGCCTGCACCCGTTCCAGTGCTGGTGACGAAGACCCCAAGGCCTCCCGTGGCACGGGCATATGCATCGGCCATGTTGCACGCCCCAGCCTCTCCGCGTGAGGAGATAAAACGCATGTTTTGACGACGGTGAAAGGCATCCAAAATTGGCATGTTGTGAATGGATATCACACCAAAGGCTGATTTGACATTCGCAGCTTCCAAAAACCGCGCGATCAATTCCCCAACGGTGATGTGATGAGATGAGGAAGGGTTCATGTTGTCCATGTTTTTAAGGTGTTCGGCTCATGCGAGCGCTGAGCTCTTGGGCACAAGATTGCACCATGGAGATCAAACTTTCGAGCTCCAAATCGGGCAACTTGGCAGATGGAATGGTGATGCTCAAAGCAGCAATCACATGGCGGTCATCGTCCAGCACTGGGGCAGCTAGCGTGGAGATCGCATCCTCAAAACCACCTTGGCTCAAGCTGTAGCCTTGCGACCTTTCTTGATCCATCATGCGTTTAAGTTCTTGAGTGTTTTTAGGGGTTTGATGGGTGAAACGCTCAAGTTCAGCTTCAGGATAAAGAATTTTAAGGGCCTCCAAGCTCAAATCGCTCAAGAGCATTCGCCCTAGAACCGTTGCATGCGCAGGCAAGCGTGCACCCACTTGGATCGAGTGAAAGGAGGCGTTCACACCTGGTGCTTTATGAACAAACACCACCTCTCTAGCATCCCGAACCGCCAAGTGAGCGGCAAAGCCGCTTTCGTCTCTGAGCCTTTGCACCACAGATTTGCCGTGCTCGGTCAACTCGAGTGAGGCCAAGTACTCAAAGCCCAATCTCAAGACACCCAGACTGAGCTTGTAGCCCACCGAGTCGCCCACACGCTCGACGAAGCCCTCGTGTTCAAGCGTTTGTAACATTCTAAAAACTGAGGCCCTGGGAAGCTGTAAGCGCCTTGAGAGTTCAGCACCGGTCAAGACTTTGTTCAGCGCATTGAATTGCTTGAGGAGTTGAAGGCCCCTGAGCAATGCAGGAACAATGTAGCGCTCCTCGCTCGCGGCTTGAGCCTCCAATGTCCTTGTTGCCACGCTAGGGTCTTGCACCTTCAGAGCTTTCATCCTTTCACCCCCATCCGATGAGCTCGCTCACCTTCTCTGGCGCTTCAATGGAACAGGCATGGCCTACAGGGCCGAGGTCAAGCAACTCTTGTCCAATCGCTTGAGCAACCAAAGCACAGTCCTCGGGCTGGGTGATGGTGTCCAAATGGCCACTGGCCACCAACACTTGACAACTGGGTTTGGGGTGCGTGAGCTCCCAGCACAAATCTGCGTTGGCCAACATGTGAGCGGCTTGGGTATAGCCTTTGGGGTCCACCTGGGACATGATGTCTTGAACCCTCAATCGCAGGGCCTCAGGCGCCTGAGCTGAGAGCATGGCATGCGCTCTGAGTTTGGCCATGCCAAGGGGTCCGTGCTCCATCAAGTTGTTCAAACGATCATTTAATTTTTTCTCTCGAATGTCTTTGCTTTCCGCCCCATAACCTCTGGCAGGTGAGAGCAAGATCAGTTGACTCACGCGAGAGGCGCTCAACCGTGCAGCACTCGCGGCCATCAAACATCCCAAAGAATGACCCACCAACACAACTGGGGTCTTCACGCCCATGAAATCCAACCATTGCCACAGGCGAGATGCATAATCTTCAGCTTTTGGCGCCTCCATGCCAAGCTTGGAGCTGGATCCATACCCAGGGGCATTCCAAGCGAGCACCAGATGCCCGTTGGAGGTCTTGACCTTTTCCAATTGATCCGACCAACTCCTCATGCTCGAACCAATGCCGTGCAACAAAACATGAGAGACCGTCTGGGCCTTGCCTGCGCACAAATATTGGATGCTTTGACCTTCTGAATGAATGATTCTCGGATTCATGGTGCAGCCACTTCTTTAACGTTTGATTTTTGCCAAAGGTGAATCTGGAGGATAGGTGGGTGTGATGGGCTGAGGAGAACCCAACATCACGCACATCAGGGCATCCTCATCCCCAATGTTGTGCTCTTCACGATAAACACCCGGAGGCACAGAGATCAAATCGCGCTCTCCAAGGATGGCTTCAAAGCGTTCACCCTCTTTTTCACAGATGACCTTCATCGAGCCACGCATGACAAAGAAGATCTCCTCCACGTCGTAATGGATGTGAGACGGACCAATGTTGCCAGCGGGGATGAGCATGGTTGAAAATGTAAAGTGCGCCGAGGGCACCGTGTTTTGATCTTTTCCAACACCAGTGCCACCGGTACCAACATAGCGCATTTGTGCACGTCGGTATTTAGGATCAAAGTCAGCTTGGAACTTCAAGGCGTCCCAGTCGTATTGCCGAGTGGACTTCAAAGCAATTCGACCCTTCATCCAATCTGAGAACGACTGGTCCTTTTGAGGCAGCATGGAGCGCTGGATGCTCGCTTCGCTGGGCATCCTCGCATCCATGAGACCCACTTCATTGAAGACAGCTTGGTTGGCCGCCACTTGCTTGTTATCGATATGCGATGTTGACATCTTCTCACCCTTTAAAACACTTCAATCAAAAAACACTTGCATGGATCCATCAACGTTGGCCTCAATGCATCACGAAACCACCATTGACCGCCAAAACTTGTCCGGTGATGTAGGCGCTGCTTGCACTCAACAAAAACAACACAGCTCCATTCACATCAGAGGGCATTTGGGGTGATTTGATGGCTCTGCCTTGTTGGTAAAAGTCATGTCGCTCTTGAGGCACATATTCGGTGGCCTTGACCAGGGTCAAACCTGGCGCAATGGCGTTCACCGTCACCCCATGCTCACCCAACTCTCTAGCCAAGGATTTGGTCATCGACATCACAGCCCCTTTGCTTGCCACATAGGCCAACAATTTAGGCGCGCCCCAAAGGGCCGTGTCACTGGCCATGTTGACCACGCGACCGCTTTGCGATTCGATCAAAAAAGGCCTGGCTGCCAACGTGGTGAGCCAAGTGCCTCTGACATTGACTTGCATGACACGGTCCCATGTCTCGATGCTCAACTGCTCATGACCCACGCCCCCAGAGTTGGTGATGGCCGCGTTGTTGACCAACCCATCGAGCCCGCCCAAGCAACTTGCAGCCTCCTTGACACCACGCTCAATGCTCATGGGGTCGGCGTTGTTCATCTCAATGAAGTGCGCACGTGGTCCCAAGGATTTGACCAAGGCCTGCCCCTCATCGATCAAAATATCGCTCACCACCACGCTAGCGTGAGCATCAATCAAGGCCTTTGCAAAGCTTGCACCAAGACCTCTGGCCGCACCAGTGACCATCACCTTGCGACCCGTTAGATTGAACTCCAGGCTTGAAACAGGAGCATCTTTCATGCAAAGGCTCTTTCTGAACTGGGCAAATAATGCAGGACTTTTTGCTCTGCCCACACCACGGCGTAATAAGCCACCAAGCCAATCACCGTCAAGGCAGCAATGACCACAAAAACAGCGGCGGTGTTGCCTTGGCCTTCAAAATAAACCAGCAAATAGCCCAAACCCATGTTGCCTCCAACCAACTCACCCACCACCACACCAATGACCGCCAAGGTGCTGGCAATTCTCAAACCAGAAAACAAAGCGGGCAAGGTGCTTGGGAATTGAACATTGAGAAAAAGTTGCATCGGTGTGCCCGAAAACGATCTGGCCAAGTTCATCAAATCTTGGTCCATGGTTCGCATCGACGACAACACATTGATCAGCACTGGAAAAAACACAATCAAAACAGCCACCAAAATTTTGGGGTACATGGTGTAGCCCAACCACATCACAAAAAGAGGGGCAAAGGCCACTTTGGGCGCAATTTGAAGGGCCAACAAATAGGGCGAGAGCACGGCTTCAAGCTCTGGGGAGCTGCCCAGCAGATAACCGATCGCCGCCCCTAAAAGAGATCCCAACACAAAGCCCACCAAAACCTCAAAACCGGTGATCGCGCTGTGCCAAAGAAGCCGCTCCGCATCCCAAATGCGGATCATTTCCAAGTAAACCTTGGACAAACTGGGCAGCACGAACTCGGGAACCCCCAAGGCCTTGGGCCCATGCTCCCAGGCAAGCATGCTCACCACCAAAAGCAAGAGGCTCCAAAGAACCGTGCTGTACTGTTTGAGAAGCTTCATCTTGGGTTTTGCTTCATCATGCAGCTGAGGATTTGAAGGGACAACAACAGATCATCAATCACTTGCCGATGAATTGGTTGGTGTACAGATCCTTCAAAGGTGCTTCCTTGGGAACAATGGCATTGGTGACATAAAACTTTTGCAAATCAGAAAGTCTGCTCTCGTCCATCATGCCAGGCACCTTTTGAGCGCTGTAGACGTATTGGTTGTACAACTCAAAGGTCTTTTGAATTTGCGCCTCTTTGCCGATGTAGCTTGGCACTTGTTTCACATAAACGGCTGTTGCAGCTTTCGGATCCAGCATGATGTCTTTCATCCCCTTCAAGGTGGCCGACACCAATTTTTGGATCAACTGAGGATTTTTTTCAATGGTTTCGTCTGAGGCCAATATCGCTTGAGCCATGCTTTTGAAATACACATCGCTTGGTAAGATGTCCACTTGGGCACCTGCTTGCATGGCGAACACGGTCCAATCCGGGACACCCGCCATGGCGACGGCCTTTTTATCGGTGAATTGTTGCCAAACCCCTGTGGGTCCTGCGGCCTGGATGTTGACATCGTTCTTGGTCAAACCCACCTTGCTGAGCATGCCCAATAGCGCATAGTAGGTGGTGTCTGTATAAGCAAGCACGGTGACGGTTTTACCCTTGAGCTCACGGGGGCTTTCTATTTTTTCATCTTTGTGACTGACCAATTGCGTCAATGAACCCGAGCCCAAAACGGCCACCGCTTTGACAGGGATGCCCTGAGCGCGAGCAATGATTGGGGTGTCTCCAATGGCGCCTCCAATGACCGCATTTCCAGCACCCACTTGTTTGGCCACATCCACCCCACCGCGACCAGCCACAAAATTGACCTTCAGCCCCTCTTTTTCATAGTAGCCCTTGGCTTGCGCGATCATCCATGGACCGAAGGCCGGCAAATTGGCAGGAGCCGGCAACAAGTAGGTGATTTCTTTTAAATTCGATTGCGCTTGAACACCCAAAGACATGGCCAGGCCAAGGGCCAAGATCCATCGACGTGAGATCATCAAAGGAAGAAAAGTATTTGACATTTAACACTCCAAAAAAATATTGACCAACAAAAAAACAAGTCTCTAGACATCCGTCAATGCATGTCTGCGTGTGCATCCAAGCGCAAGAGATCCATCAGTTGTGAAACATAGACCCCCAGTTGAGGCAACTTCCTTCTGCGCATGGGGTTGTCTCTGTCGGGCATCTGAACCTCAATCTCTTGAACGATGGTTCCAGGCCTCTCGCTCATGACCAAAATGCGGTCTGACATGGCCACCGCCTCCGCCAAGTCATGCGTGATGAACAACACCGTTTTGCCGTGCAAGGCAACACTTTGGGCCAGGTCTTGTTGCAAGATCATCTTCGTTTGGGCATCCAAGGCAGAAAAGGGCTCATCCATGAGCAAGACCAAGGGATCCACGGCCAGGGTTCTGGCCATGGCCGCTCTTTGCCTCATCCCACCAGAGAGCTGATGGGGGTAACTGTCACCAAATCCACTCAGGTGACATTGACCGAGCAACTTCTCAGAAACGTCTCTTCTTTGATGCTTGGGCACACGCCTGAACTCAAGGCCCAATTCAATGTTTTCCAAAATGGTACGCCAAGGCATGAGCAGATCTTTTTGAAGCATGAACGCCACATGGGGGTTCGGCCCCGTCACCTCTTGCCCATTGACCTTGACCACCCCCAAGGAGGGCTTGGACAAACCCGCCCCCATGTTCAACAAGGTGCTCTTGCCGCAGCCTGATGGGCCGATCAAAGAGACCACCTCTCCAGGACGGATGGACAAATTCACTTGGGTCGCAGCCAACACCTCCACACTTTTGCCTTTGGCTGCAAAGCGTTTATCAACGCCTATGAACTCAATGGCAGGCTGTGGGGTTGAAAATGCATTCATACAATGATGTTTTATAGGTTAAACATTGATTCACATAAGAACCAATTATAGGAACATCTTTTCTAAATGCAATCGGTAATTGAGGACCCTGCAAAATAAAGAGGTGGCCTGCTGGAACCATGCCGTCTGCCCTTTTACCCTGCTCGCGCGAAGGACTTCAGTGGCAAGGAGCGTTTTCACATGAACTCTTCCGGGACACAAGATGCCCTCAAGGGGTTTGCAGCAGTTGCGCCAGTGTGCTGGCTTCTTTTAAATGCTCTAAACGCCATACCTCATGACAAATTTCACCAGAGCGATCGTGCCCCAAAACAGGCGCCATCAACTGGATGCACTTTCGATCAAGCTCTTGGCGAGTCATGGGATGGTCTGGCGTACCTTTGACGTCCTTGGTGTGATGACGAAGACGCTCCCCCGATAAAAACTCAATCTCCACGATCCCTTGCCGTGTAGGCATCTCTAGAGAGAGCTCATCGCTTCCACTCAAATGGATCAAAGACCTGAGTTGCAACACCCGGGGGTCCAGCATACGTGCACGGTCATGGGCCAATTCAAAATTCATCTCACGATCTAAAAGCATCAAAGCCAACAAATGCTGAAGACAAATCTCCGGCATCTCTCGGTTGTTCACGATGCTCAAAGACTCATGTGGAATCTGCACGTGAATGGCTTTGATGCGATCGCTCTGAGCGCTCAAGGTGGGATGCTCGTGCATCAAGGTGTCCAAACTGTCCAACGGCGCTTGTATGGGAGAGCCCACGGTCCAACGCTTGATGCTGGTGCGCATGATTTCATAACGCAAACCCAATGCTTCTCCCAAAGCGTGACGAAGCGGATCAACACCATAGGCATCGTAGAAATTGCGCTCACCTGAGAAGACGTCCTCAACGCCCGTGAAGCCATGGATCACCATGAGCGCTGCGCTCACGCCATTTCTGGCTGGCATGCCGCCAAAATCAAAGGCCTTCTCAATGTGATCTTTGTCGCGCATCCAACACGCCACCCCTGAGGCCTGTTGAGCGGCATAGGACAACAAATACCTGGCTTGTCTCGCGTTCACGCCAGCCAATGCGCCCGCGGCGGCGGCGGCACCGAAATTGGGACCAAAGGTGTGAGAGGAATGTCCATCCACTCTGAATTGATAGGCGTGAAGCGACTTGGTCAAGCGACAACAAACATCGTAGCCAAGCGCCATGGCCTTGAGCATGTCCATCCCACTCCTGTGGTACAGCTCAGCGCACGCCATCACACTCGCCACAATGCCACACCCCGGATGGGTCAGCGACTCTGCATGCGAATCATCGGTCTCATCGGCATGGCCAAACATCCCATTGACCATGGCAACATTGATCGCCGTTCCCTTCAAACGGGTCCCTAAAACGCTTGATTGCGGGGCGCTTGGGCCCTGTGCTTGCAAAAACCCAATCGCCCGCTCACCGGCCAACATGCGTGAACCCGAGACCATGGAGGCCACGGTGTCCAAAAAATGAAACTTGGTTTTCTCCAAGACCTCTAGGGGCAACTCTTTGGTCATTGCAGTGCCGATGTACTCGGCAATGACGGGCATCACTGAAGCGCTTTGCTCAAGCTCTGACATATTGAAATCCATTAAAAAAATGATTGACTTGGGAAGTTAAGGGAGGAAGACTTACTCACACAACTCCCATAAAGCGGACATCTCTGGGAGCGACTCGAGTGAGCCAATCAGTTGGGCAATGTTTGCGGCCCTCTTTGCGCCCAACACCGGCTCAGCATTGGAGACAAATTTTCGCTCCAAATCTGTGTCACTCATGGGGTGACCAATGGTGCCAGTGGCATGCTCGATGAACACCTCGTGATGCTGACCTCGATAGAACAGGCTTGCTCGGGCTTGATCACGCTCAAGCTTGTCATCAACATGCACTTTGATTTTTTGACGAACTTGCTCCACGACCACGTCCGATACACGGTCGTCTGAATATTGAGCCAGGCCTGCTTGGCCGTCCACCAATGCAATCGCCACACTGTGATAGATGCTGAACTTTGAATGCAAACCATTGGCGGGGACTTGTGTGCCTGTGATAGAGACCACCAAGGGGTGAACGAAGACCTCAATTCGATCGATGTCCTCTAAAGCACAAAGGCCCAAGCGATGCAGCTCAATCATCGCATCAATGGCTGGATGCAAAACCACGCCGCAGGCAAAGGGCTTAAAACCATTGCGATCAATTTCCCAAAGAAGGCCCAGTTGATCCACCATTTTTGAAGGCTCAGAGCGAGCGCTGTAGATTCGGCTGAATCCCCTTTTACCTTCAACAATTTCCAAGCTGCTGTTGAATCCTTTTAAAGCCAACCTGGCAGCCAACAGGCCATTGGACGCTGCGCGTCCTGCGTGAAAGGACTTGCACATGGTGCCCCTGTTTTGTTGCATGCCACTGGCCTGTGTTGCAGCGATGCCCATGGCGTGACTCAATTGCTGTGTATCCAAGCCGATCAATTTACCGACCGCAACGCTGGCTGCAAAATGCCCAAGCGTACCCGTCAGATGCCAGCCACCCGCATGGTGATCTGGGGAGGATTGCCCAACCCTTACAGCGGCTTCGAAACCACAAACATAGGCGAGCAGAAAATCGGTGGGTGATGTCCTCGCTCTTTGAGACTCAGACATCAAGGCCGACAAGGTTGGAGAGCTTGCATGCAAAACCACGCCCCCCATGTGCGTATCGTCAAAATCTAAAATATGCCCCATCTGCCCGTTGACCAAGGCTGCATCCAAAAAAGACAGTCGCTGGCGTTTACCGAGCACCATGCTTTGCTCACTGGGCCCATTTTCCAAAAGCGTTTGAATTAAAATATCTGGTGTGGGATGCTTGGAACCTATCAATGCACATCCCAGCCAATCCAAGAGCCCACGTTTGGCCGAGTGGATGGTTTGATCAGACAAGTCCTCGAATTGGGTTTCAGAAATTTTTTTGGCAAAGTCTTCTGTGTAAGTGGCGTCTCCCACTTGCCTAATGTGCATACCCATCAAATGTCCCTTAAATCGTTACTCAGCTGTGATATTGGCTTTGTTGATCACCTCACTCCAGCGCCTTGCCTCAGTGTCCAACAGTTCACCGGCCTCCCGCGGACCCCCCAAAACCGGCTCCATGTCGTAGCGTTTGAGGAGTTGTTGTAGGCCTGCTGATTTTAAGGTGACATCGGCTGCATCCCTTAAGCGCTTTAAAACATCAACGGGCGTGCGCACAGGCACATAAACGCCATACCACCCAGGTACATCATAGTCTTTGATGCCTGACTCCGCAAAACTAGGCACCTCTGGCAAGGCACTTGAACGGTTCAAAGAAGTCACCGCCATGGGTCGCATCTTTTTTGCGATGATGTGCGGCTTGAGCTCCGAGACAGATCCAAACATCATCTCCACATCTGAGGAGAAAAGAGCGTTCATCGCTGGACCCGCCCCCTTGTAGGGGACATGAAGCATGTCAACCATGGCCTTGCTCTTGAAGAGCTCAGCGGCCAAATGTATCGCTGACCCTGCACCCGCTGATGCGTAGTTGTATTTACCTGGATTGGCTTTGAGAAACGCAATCAATTCATTGAGATTTTTGGAGGGTAAGTCGTTTCTCACCACCAACACATAAGCCGAACGACCAATCAAGGTGATGGGATCCAAAAGTTTTAAATTGACCCCCATCTTCGGGTACAAGGCCGGCGATGAAGCGGTTGCTATGTTGCCCAGCAAAAGCGTGTAGCCATCAGCTGGCGCAGTGCTTGCGGCAACAATGCCAAGCACACCGCCAGAACCGGCTTTGTTTTCAACGACAACGGTTTGACCCACGTTCTTGCTGAACTCACTGGCAAACAGCCTCGCAATGCCATCCACGGTTCCAGCTGGGGCAAAGGGCACAATCAATTTAAGGGGACGGTCTGGGTATTGCGCACAAACGCATGCAACGCCAACACTCATGCCAACAGCCAAGACAAGTCTTAGAAAAAATTTCATAGCATAAAAATGAAAAAAAACAATTGGAGTAAGATGAAAAAAATAATTAATTTAAATGCTTCAAGGCTTGGAGTGCGCAATTTTTAATCACCGCAGAACAAGTCAATGAATTCAAGGTTTTTGGCTCTTTTGAACGCGACTTATCCACTTGAATTGTGAATAACTTCGATCAAGAAATATGCTATAGATCGGCCTCTGATCACCAAAAATTCCATCAACGTTGACCGTCGTTGACGCTCACATTTTCTTTAAGAAGTCCACCCAATCTTGAATGCACACGCCCTCCTGTTCCCATGAGGAGGGCAAACAAGATCTCTTTTGGCCGCGGTGCATCTTGAATACCCACCTCCATCGAATTGAAATGGCTGCGAACGTAGGAGGCGTGGATGTAGTGAAGCGGCACCATCAATCGATAACCGCAATGCGCCACGGCCTTGGCAGCAGGAACAATGGCCTTGGGCTCTCCCAACAACTTGCGCATGGCCCAGCCACCAGCCTCATGCCAAACCGCACCATGCTCCATCTCGCCGTCCACGCCAACGATAGCGGCCTTGCTATAAACCTCCACATTTTCTTTGCCCAGGGTGTCGATCAACTCTTGCGCCAACAGCGTTCCAAGACTTCTTAGCTCAGCCATGAAAGGCATCAAATCAGGCTCGTAGCGACCGGCATAAGGATTTTCGATCACCGCACAGGCAGCCGCCAACTTCAAAGGACTTTCTGCAAGAGGGCCGCCTTCGTGGTAAGTGGTCTCAATGCTTAAACTGCGTTTGCGAATTTTGATATCCATTTGCTTCTTTCTGTAAGTGAATTGCTGCTCAGAGCTTCACTGCTTGGGGATCTTTGCATCGTTGATGACTTGCGTCCAGCGTTGCAATTCAGAGCTGAGCATTTGCCGCATCTCCTCAGGTGTGCTGCCCCTGGCCTCGCCACCCATGTCCTCAAGTCGGGACTTGATGGAGCTCAACTGCAAGGCCTTGTTGGTTTCAACATTGAGCTTATCCACCACAGTCTTTGGCGTTCCAGCAGGCGCCATCAAGCCAGCCCAAGACCTCACATCATAACTGCTGACACCTTGTTCAGCGACGGTGGACAAGTCTGGTAAGCCGCTCCAGCGCTGAGGACCCGTGGTGGCCAAGGCCCTGAGTTTGCCAGACTTGATGTTTGAGATGACCGCAGTTGGAGGGGCAATGATGAAGTTCACATCATTGGCCAAAAGTGCCGTGATCGATGCCGCATCTCCCCGGTAGGGAATGTGCACCAAATTCATGTGCCCCATTTTGCCCAACAACTCGCCAGCCAAATGGTGTGTTGAACCAATGCCAGCAGAACCATAGGTCAGTCCGCTTGGAGAATTTCGTGCGGCATCCAACAAGTCGGTAAAGCTTTTGAACTTTGACTCGGCTGAGGTCACGATCAAAAAAGGGAAATAGGTGATCGTCGAGATCATTTCATAATCAGCAACCGTTTTGTAGGGCAAACTGTTGTACAAAGCCCCCGCCACCGCATGCCCACCTGTTGCCAACAAGAGTGTGTAGCCATCGGGCTTGGCTCTAGCCACACTGGCCGATGCAATCGTACCGCCCGCGCCCGTTTGCGCTTCGACCACCACACTCTGAGCCATGCTTTTGGAGATCTCAAGCCCAATCGATCTGGCAATGTTGTCTGCATTGCCACCAGGAGCAAAGCCCTGCAAAATTTTGATGGCACGATCTGGATACGTTTGCGAGACAGCACTCCAACACGAAACTCCAAAGCAAAGTCCTATGAACCATGGCTTGATTTTTTTGATCATTTTTATCCTCCTTCGCCCTATGAATCCCAAGCTATACCTGATTGACGATGGGATTGACCAAGGTGCCAATGCCCTCGATTTCAACCTCACAAACGTCGCCATGTTTCATGAATTTAGGTGGTTTGCGACTCCAACCCACGCCAGCAGGCGTCCCAGTCGCAATCACATCCCCTGGACTGAGCGTAAAAATAGCTGAGGCATAACTGATCAACTGCGCAATGCTAAAAATCATATGCCCCGTATGACTGGATTGAACCACCTCCCCATTCAATCGGACCTCCAGTTTGAGTTCTCTGTTGGGTGCAATTTCATCGGCGCTCACCATCCACGGGCCAAAACCGCCAGTCGATTCGAAGTTCTTGCCCGATGCAATTTGTTTGGCATGAAATTGCCATTCACGAATGCTGCCATCGTTGTAACAAGAATAGCCCGCCACATGATCAAACGCATCTGCTTCAGCAATATTTCTTCCGCCTTTGCCAATGATCACAGCCAACTCACCCTCCCAGTCCAAAGAGTCAGAAACCTTGGGCAACACAATGGGCTCGTTGTGCGCGCACTGCGACCTCCAAACACGAAGGAAGATCGGGGGATGCTCTGACAGCTCTCGGTGCATGCCTGCGGCTAGCACTTCTTGGTGGTGGTCCATGTAGTTTCTAACTGCACAAATGATTTTCTCTGGCCTTGGAATGACAGGCAAATACTCCACCCCAGCGAGCTTTAAATCAGGCTTTCTGCCTTTGATGTGATCGGCTGCTTTCAGATAGTCTTGGGATGCAATGTAATCAACCAAGCCTGAGTGTTGCGGCATGATGGCACCAAGATCAAACACATCCTCCAAGACAACAGCACCAAAGGTTTCGCGTCCATGATGGATAAACGACATCAACTTCATTTGAGCTCCTCAAAAATGATTCATGGGCAACTTGCTGACAAGCCTCAAGCCCAATCGACGTGGATTTAAGGCTGGACTTCCATGGGTTCGTAGGTTCTAGGATCTTCAGTATCTCTTGAACTGGCGGCCTTAGACCTAAGGGTTCACCATGAGAATGTGAGACAAGGTCAGACCATGCCTCAAAAAAAACTTTGGGGTCGAACTTCAAGAACGGGTCATGAGGACCAAGACAAGCCAGGGTCCAAGACTGGAGCGAAGAGCATGATGTGAACCCCAAAAACACCAAGCTTCAAGATCAGCGAAACCTTGGCATCCAACCCATTGCCATGGGTTGTCTCAAGCACCAAGGGGTTTATCACAATGGTACAAAGCTTCTAAATCCATGATAAAGGAGGG
>JBAXNB010000015.1:0-25909 GCA_037134015.1 Betaproteobacteria bacterium
GAATAAAATGGGTTGGCAATGTTCTCTGGGCTATGCATCAGCATGGCGCCTTGACCGAAATAGTTCAAGGTCAAACACGGCATCACGAACAAAAACCAGGCCCACCGAATAGGTTGGATGCCAAAGTGTCCAATGTCAGCGTACAAAACTTCAGCGCCCGTGATCACAAGAAAGATCGCCCCACTTGCAGCAAAGGCCGTGGCGGTATGCTCCGTGATAAAAACGTAAGCATAATAAGGATTGATCGCCCAAAGGATGTCGGGTTGGATCATGATTTGATGGACCCCCATGGCTGCAATAGCCAGGAACCAGACGAACATCACGGGACCAAACATTCGACTCACCAATGAAGCCCCCATTTTTTGGAAAAAGAATAAAAAACCAATGATGATCGTTGTGGCGGACAGGACGTATTTAGAAAAGCTCTCCGAGGCAACAGTGATTCCCTCAACGGCAGAAAGAATGGAGATGGCAGGTGTGAGCACGGCTTCCCCATAAAATAAACTCGCACCCAGGACGCCAACGGTGATCAAGACAGAGGCTTTGAAGGAATGAATTTTGGTATTTCTAAGTGCCAAAGCCAAAAGCGCCAAGACACCTCCCTCACCATGGTTGTCCGCTCTCATCACAAACATCATGTACTTGAGCGAGACGACCAAGCTCAAAGTCCAAAAAATGAGAGAAATGACACCAAAAATCGATGCATCGCTCATTTCAATGCCGTGGGTTGGATCAAAGCAAATTTTGATGGCGTAAAGCGGACTCGTGCCAATGTCTCCAAAGACCATGCCCATGGCCATCAGTGCCAAAGAGGCGACATGTCCAGGCGGCTTTTCAGGTCTTCGTTCTAAAGCCACTGGGCCCAGTGCTTTTGAATTTGAAAAAATAGGGTGGCTGAGCGACATGAGATGGAGCAAAAATGGGGGGCAAGCTTGGACAGCAACCCGAGTGTTGTTGGATCTCGCCAGAGCACAAAATCTTCAAACCATTAGAAACCAAAACAGCTCTGTTTGAAATGGGATCCAAGGAAACAAAACAAGAATTTGACTTCTAAAGTGTTAATTTTAAGATTTTGTGTGCCAATTGTAATGATTGGCATTCATGAACGGCAACTTGTGTCGATAGTGAAGTGTGAAATTCACGTTTTGGGCTTATTTGTCACATTCGCCTTGCTTAGCGCTTGTCTTATTGAGAGAATGAGTGAACAGAAGATGCTCAATCTGAAATTTCTCAGGTTGGTCTAGTCCGGTTGGTGGTTTTCGCCTTGGAAAAAGAATTGGCCCTTCAAAATGTCTCAAAATAAGCCTTTTATTGTCAGAAGCGACACGCCTCATAGCGTTGAGGTCGTGGCTGGCTCTTTGAACGCAAAGGGTAAAAAAAATTGGGTCAAAGCAGGGCAGGATGATCCTAATCACCAGGGTTCAACAGAAAAAGAAATGGACTTGGGTGCTCATTTAGCGAGTCTTCTTTTTACCCAAGATGCTGAAATAGAACAAGGTAGCTTGAACTCCTTTGCTATTTCAAGCGAAGATGCACAAATAAGTTCCGACTCTTTGGCGGACCATGTTGAAAAGCTAGAGCATGAAATGGGTGGCAACAGCCATCAACAGATCGATGACGCCAACCAAGCCAAAGATCGTTTTTTGGGCGTCGGTGAGCCAGGCTTAAAAAACAATACTCAAAAAATTGAGGCTCAAAAGTCCAGTCAACATACTGCTCACTTGGATCAAACACCGGGCTCCCAAGACCACCAAATCAAGATCCCTCTAGACAAGGTGGATGAGAACTTGGCGAAAATCGTTAATGATCGGCTTGAAGAGAATTTGCAAAAAGTCGGTCTTGACACGGGCATGGACAACAAGGTCAAGTTGGACGTGACAAGTGCCCAAGACAACAACCAGAAAATACCTACAGCAAAGGACGCCAAGCATCAAATTTCATTGGACATGAAGGCTCCTGAAGACAACACTCAAACTGTTGCCGCCGATGCTACCAAGGACAACCTTGCCCGCTTGGACGGCACTGTGTATGAATTGAATCAGACGCAAAAAGCTTATTCTGAAATATCCGACCGGCACAGTGAATCTGTCCCCACCGACTCACAAGTGGACAACAAAGTCAAAATCGGTCTTGACTCGCCATCTTCCAACACTGTTGAGATCGATGCACAAGGCATAAGAGACCGACAAGTCGCCATCGATACCGAATCACTAGAGGACAACAACGCTAGAATTCAAGCCGATAGCATCCGGGATCGTCGTGCGAAATTTGATGAGATTCGCAGGTCTAGAAATGCACCACGTGTTGAGGTTCCCAACGAGGACGTCAGCCCTGAAGAGCTGGGTGGTCTTTCACAAGGTAAAACGCTAAAACCTGTTCAGGCCAAAGAGTTGTCCAGGGAAGAAAAAATAGCTATGGCGCGAAAGAAAAAATCTGATGAATTTCATGGCAGGGTTGAAGCCATTAAAAACACGGTCGTTCAATTGAACACCCAGCTCGACAAGCTTGAAGACACGAGCGTTGAACTTAAAAAAATCAGCTTTTGATCCCTTGGGTTCAAGCCCTTGATCCCTTTCCTTTGTGAGCCAAGACCATCCATGAAAAAAATAGCCTTCTTCGTTTTCATTTGTTTGCTCTCAAGCTTGGTGTTCGCCCAAGATAAAGTGGTCTACCACTTCGATCAAGCAGAGGTCCAAGCGCTCAAAGGCCTGAGGAACATCAGAAATCAATTGGAAGCTGCACCTGAGACAAAAATCATCGTGGTCACCCATGCCTTGGGTGTTGATTTCCTGATGCAAGGCGCAAGGGACCAGGTTTCAAAAACCGAATACGCCCCATTGATCTCGGATCTAAAGGCCAAGGGGGTGGTGTTTGAAGTTTGTGAGTTCACCATCAAGAACCGAGGCTTGACCAAAGATCAATTCATCTTGGAGGCGGACTTTACCCCTTCTGGCGTGGTCAGAGTGACCCGTTTGCAAAACAAAGAGGGATTTGCTTACCTGAAGCCTTGAGTCGTCTCCAACTGTCTTACCCAACGCAAGATGTCTTCACTGAGAGGCTCAACGGCATTTGGCGATTTGATGCTTCCAGCCAAAACGTGCTGGTTTTTGCTTTCACTGTAATCAATGCTCAACATTTGTTTTTGATTTGAACCTATGGCATTGAAAGCCGTTTTGATCTCATTCACATCAACGACTTGATCGCGTTCACTGTAGAGGACCAAGAGTGGAAGGTGAAAGTCTTTCAAAGGACTTTGGCGTGCCAACTTGACCAAATGCATCATCGGAAACAAGGCTTGGGTCGGGTAGGCCTTGTACCATGCCAGGTCCTCACCTGGCTCAGACGCAACTGTTTGGTGGGTCTTGCCCTCTATCCATTGGGCGATCTCTTTGCCCCAAGGCAGAAGGATGATTTCAGCCCTCTTGTCTTTGGGGCCGAAATTGGGTGAAATGAACACATGGGCTTCAAACGCTCGCCGCACCGATGCTTCGGATGCAAGGGTAGCGAGGGTTGAACCGGTCGAGCAGCTGATGACCAGGACTTTTTCTCCCAGACGGTGTCCGATCTCAAGGGCCTGCACATAGTCGCTGACCCAATCTTGGGGTGTGGCTTTTGCGAGTTCGTTGGCATCTTGTCCGTGACCGGCAAGTCTTGTGTAAAAAACATTGGCCTGGAGTTTTTTTGCTAGCACGTCGCTCAAGGGTGCTGTCTCAAGTCTTGAAGCAGAAAAGCCGTGGATGTACACAATGGACCAAGGTGTCTTGACTGCTTTCTCACCGGCCCAAACCACAAGCTTCTCGTTTTGAGGCTTGAGGGACGTGACGCCAGACTCTTTGTCTTTCAGCCATTGCTGCAAGCCCTCCAAGTTGGGAGGAAGCTCAGACGCCTGTTGGTAGTTGATGGGTGGGTAATCAAGAACGGGGCCCGCAAGATAGATCCCTATCAAAACGACCAGCCCAACGATGAATTGAAGCAATTTCAAAAGAGGTCCTTTAAAAACACCTTATCGAACGAATTGCTCAATAAAACTCTCAGAAAGCCCCAGCGTTTGAAAGTGTGATCTGTATTTTTCAATTCGTGTGAAAACGTCATCGTAGCCAGTTGCATTGCCATAGGGGTCCACGTACATCAACGAGCCGTGAACGGTAAAGAGGGTGATCATCTCTTGGCAATGTTCGGGAACGATCAACGTATGGGTCTCACCAGGAGGCTCAAATACAAAGTCGCCCTCTTGGGCTTTCCAATCGTGCTCTAAGTAATGCCATTCGCCTTTGATGACGTAAGCGTGGACTTGGCCCGAGTGTCGATGCCTTTGCAGCAGACCTGCTCTAGTAACGCGCATCATGTGAACGTAGTAACCACTGCTGACATTGAGCATGATGGGCCGAGATGTGATGCCAGGCGACAACGGTGCCCAAAGTTGGGGGTCACCCTCAAGGGCATCTTTCACCACCAAATCCGCTTTCATGCCCCAAGGCTGAGGTTTTTGGTAGGGGATTCGATCCTCATTGAGTTGGATATTTTCGTGATGGCTCTTCATGGTCGCTCCTTGCTACATATTTTAGGATTTTAAAAGGTCTTCAATTTTGATGGCGTCAGCACAAAAACTTGAGATGCCTTCCTCTAATTTTTGACTGGCCATGGCGTTGGCTTTTAATTGGGTGTGAAAGGTCTCTTGATCCAAGCTGATCATTTGGGCATCGCTCAAACACGCCGTCTCTTTGAGAAGGGCGGCTTCAAACGTGCCTGGGTGGGATTGAAGCTCCTTTAAAAGCTCAGGACTGATGGTCAACAGATCGCAACCCGCCAGGGCTTGAATTTGACCGATGTTTCTAAAGCTTGCCCCCATGATTTGGGTGTTTATGTCAAATTTTTTGTAATAGTTAAAGATGTTCTTGACGGATTGAACGCCTGGATCCTTGGCCCCAGCGTGGGCTGCTTCGTTCCAACCTGGCCCAAGATTTTTTTTGTGCCAATCGTAGATCCTACCCACGAAGGGGGAGATCAATTGGACCTTCGCTTGAGCGCAAGCAACCGCTTGCTCCAGAGAAAAAAGCAAAGTCAAATTGCAGTGAATGCCGTCCTCTTGTAAAGCCTTGGCGGCTTGAATGCCCTCCCAAGTGGAGGCAATTTTGATGAGCAGTCGACTGGGGTCGATACCCTCTGCCTTGTAAAGTGACACAATGCGCTTGGCCCTGTCGATGCTTGCTTGGGTGTCATAACTCAGTCGAGCATCCACCTCGGTTGATACTCGACCGGGAATGATCTTTAAAATTTCAATGCCAAAGTACACGATCAAGCGGTCCATGGCCAGATCCAGACTGTCCTTGGAGAGATGGCCTTTTACCTTGTTCAAAACGTAGTGGTACTCGGGTTTTTGAAGGGCCTTTAAGATCAAGGATGGATTGGTGGTGGCGTCTTCGGGTCGGTATTGCCTGATTTGCATGAAGTCGCCCGTGTCTGCAACCACGGTGGAGTACTGTTTAAGGCAATCTAGTTGATTCATGGTGAGGGGTCTGAGACGAAGTTGAGGTGGTGCTTTGGGCTGCAGAGGCTATAAAATGCAATCCTTGAATGTAAATCTATTTTAGAAGAGATCGCCCACCATGATGCAAAAAATAAGCCACAAACTTTCATTGCTCATGCTGTGCGCATGGGTAAGCCTTCAAGCGTTTGGGGCCGATGTTTATCCTAGCAAGCCCATCAAATTGATCGTTACCTTTGTGCCTGGTGGCGGTGCAGACATACTTGCCAGGTATTTGGCCCAAGCTTTGACGACCTCCTTGGGTAAACCGGTGCTGGTCGACAACAAACCAGGCGCTGGTGGCTTGATCGGTATTCAAGCCGGGTTGTCCGCTTCAGCTGATGGCTATACCTTGACCTTGATCTCTTCCAGCTACACGGTCAACCCTAGCCTCTACAAGCTCAAGTTTGATCCCGTCAATGACATGACGCCCATCGTACAGGCTTCAAAGGGCCCTTTGTTGGTGGTGGTCAACGCTTCTCAGTCGATCAAAAGCTTGGCTGACTTTGTTGCAAAAGCCAAGTCCAAGCCCTCGCAACTGACCTACGCCTCTTCGGGTTTGGGCAGCGCGCTTCATTTGGGCGCAGCGCTCTTTGCAGATCAAGCGGGCATCAGCATCAACCACGTTCCCTACAAGGGGGGTGGGGCGGCTTTGAACGATTTGCTGGCCAACCAAATCGACATTTATTTTGCGGCCACTGCAAGTGCTCTGCCCTTGGTGCAGTCGGGCAAACTACAAGCTTTGGCCGTGACCGGCACAAAAAGAATTCCTGCTTTGCCAGACACCCCAACCATAGAGGAGCAGGGCTACAAAGGCTACGACGTGACGCTTTGGTATGGCCTCATTGGCCCCAAGGGCATGCCTCATGACTTGGTTGAAAAAATCAATTCTGAGGTCAATACGATTTTGATCAAAAAAGACACCGCCACGCGTTTCGAAGCCGATGGGGCCATACCATCAGGAGGCACTCCCGCAGAGTTCAAAGCCATCATCCGCAAAGAGATCGAATTGTGGAACAAAGTCGTGACAAAAATCGGCATCGTCCCAGAGTAATCGAGTGCCTAAGATCAGTCTTGAGTGATGTTGTTTCTTTGGATAATCTCGGCCCATTTCAAACGATCAATTTTGGCCATCGATGCAAATTGACCAGGTGTGCCTCCAAATGCCTCTGCACCTAAAAAGTTAAGCCTGTCTTTTAATTTTAGATTGAGCAGGGCTTTGTTGGTTTCTGCATTGATGAAGCTGATGATCTCAGCCGATGTCCCCTTGGGTGCATACAGACCCCACCAAGTGTCGGATTGAAAGTTGCTCAATCCAAAATCCTTGCCTGCTTCCATCATGGTGGGCACATCAGGAGCAAGTGCGGAACGTTTTTTACCAGTTACTGCAATGGCCGTTAACTTTCCATCCAATACGTGTGGCATGGCAGAAACGATGCTATCAAACACCATGTGCACTTTGCCTGAAATGATATCTGGAATCGCTTGTCCTGAGCCCTTGTAGGGAATGTGGGTGATGGAGACACCAGCGTCCGCCTTAAAGGCCTCGGCTGTTAAATGAATAATGGTTCCATTGCCGCTAGAGGCGTAATTCAATTTGCCTGGATTGTTTTTAAGATAAGCGATGAGTTCTTTTAAGTTGTTGACAGGGATGGTTTTGGTCAGCAAAAGAATATTGGTTGCGTTGGCCACATGAACGATGGGGATGAAGTCGGTGTCAATGTTGTAGGGTAAGTTTTTGCTCAAAGACGGGCCAATGGCGTGAGTGCTCGAAGAGGTGAACAAGATGGTATGGCCATCGTCCTTGGCCTTGGAGACGATGTTGCTGCCGATGCTTCCCCCCGCACCCGGTTTGTTATCGATGACCACTTGTTGCCCGAATTGGGAAGACAGTTGTTGACCCAAGGCGCGTGCGAGTAGATCTGTCGATCCACCCGCTGGGAACGGCACCACCAAATCAATGGGTTTGAATGGAAAAGATTGCGAAGAGCAAGGCAGACCAATTAAAGCTATCAATAGAGCAAGCAGTAAATTTTTCATAAAAATAAGCATTCAACTGTAAAAATACAAAAAAGAAGTCTTGGACGAGTTCAATCTTGGATGACATGGCTCTCTTCAATCAAAACGGTCCATTTCAATCGATGGAGCATTGCCATGTCGGCAAATGAGTGGTCAGCCGTTTGTCATTGACCGCATGCTCATCTCTTTATTCGTGGATCGGTTCAAGAGAAGCGTATTTACCAGAGATAAAGCCTTGGGTTGTTGCGCGGGCGAGTCCATGCAAGCTAAAGCCTCCAGCAGATTCGCCCCCACAATACAAACCTTCAATGACTTGTCCATTGAGATCACAGACTTGACATTTTGCATTGATGCGCAAACCTGCTCGTGTATCGTGAAGAACCGGTGTGGCCCAAGCTGCGAAGAAAGGACCCTTTTGTATTTTGTATTTGGGTTTTTCTTTACCAAAATCTGTGTCTACCCCTGAATCCACAAAAGAGTTGTACCGCTTGACCGTCTCCTCCAGTTGCTCAGCTGGCATGGGAATTCGTTGGTATTTCATTTTAATTTTTTCAGCCAATTCTTTAAGAGTGGCTGCACTGAAGAAGAAACCATTTGCTTCATCAGTAAAGGGAGGCAAGATGTTCCATTTTTCTCGGTCAATGGCATCTGCATCAAAGATGGCCCAGATCGGGCCGCCCCCGTTATGTCCGTCCCCAATGCCTGCCATGGCCGCATTGAGGTAATTCTTGGGATCCCATTTCATGTTTTTGGCGTTCAAGTAAGAGTTGGGCACGTAATTTTTGTTCACGCCGTAATTGTCAGAGGTAAATTGTGAGCCGGTTTCGTCATAAAAGCGTTGACCAATCATGTTGACGGTGATCACATCGTGCCAATCTTTGACCGTTAAACCAATGGATCTCGCTTTTGGAAAAACCTCACTGCCGGGAAAGAATTTAAGGTTGACGTAGCCATACTGACCGCCAATGGTGCCTGGTTTTGTGATGCCGGAGCTGAATTCACCCGTGTTGTTATAAAGTCCCCATAGGGAAGCTCCCACGGCCATCGCCGCAATTTCACCGCTTGCATCTTGGTAAGACCAGGGGGTTCCCGCTACGCCGCAATACTCTTCAGTCAGGCGGGGGTCAAACATGCGTCTGAAATTGACATTCGAGGTCGATCCCCCAGTTCCTAGAATCACAGCGCGCTTTGCACGGATTCGAATTTCCTTGCCTTGATACATGGCCACCACACCAATGACGGGACCACTTGAGTGCTCTTTTCGAATGAGTTGCGACATTTTGTGCTCAAGCATGAACACGACCCCTTTGCGCTTGGCTGAGTCAATCAACGGGTGCATCAATCCGTTTCCAGTTGACATGGTCCGTCTGACACTGGGCTCAGCTGGTTTTCCCGTTTGTATCAAGGGCCAATCGACAGGTGCACAGTGCATCTCCCTTGGTACGGAGCCGCCTACTGAATTACCACCCCTGGTGTCAGGTGCTTTGTCGACAAATACAACACCATTGTCCAGGACAAATTCGCAAGTCTGAGCACAATGATCGGCGAAAGCCCGAATCACCTCCCGGTCGTTGTAGCGGTAGTCAGGAAAGCCATTGGCGCTGACCACTGACCAATCCGTTAAATCTTGAAAAAGCAAATCGGGAGAATCTTTGACGCCCCATTTCTTTTGAAAACTCGTTCCACCACCAAGAGGTAAATTGCCTCCACTGCAAATGGCGTGACCGCCTAAGTGGTTCTCGGCTTCAAGGACCATGACAGCGTGGCCCCCCTCTCTGGCCTTCAAGGCCGCAGGTACACCCGTGGCCCCAGAGCCAATCACCAAAATATCTGTTTCTTTGTCCCAATGATGTTTTTTGGATGGAGACTTGGTTTTGGCCTCAGTTGGGCCATGGAGGGCGGCCGCGACTGTTCCCGTGGAGCCCAAAAGGATGTTTCTTCGATTGATACCCATGATCACTCCATATTTAGGTAATTTTTCAATGCCACAATATATCAACTGACACAATTCAAGCCATTGATGTAATGAAGAATATAGGCCTGTGGGTCAATTAATGGCTAGTGGTTTTTACGGACACGGATCAAACAATCTGCCTGATGAGCGGACCCCGAGCACACCCAAGGTGCATGGCATTAGCGTTTATACCAATGATGAAAAAAGATGGGTGACAAAGCTAAAATCAACAAGCACAATGCGCTGTCATTGTGAATTCAATCGCGAAATCCATGAAGAAGATCAGGCGCACAGAGTTTGATTTTTAACCCCACTTGATCCTCGTCTAATTTGCTCTGCATTTGTAAACTCTTGCAAGGGGCAAGAGGGTCTTGATACTCCATTGAAGCAAAGTTACATGAAAAATATTTTTAAACTGATCTTCACCTCAACGTTTTTGTTCTTTCAACTCGCACAGGGTGAGTCTTTGAGCATTGCAGAGCAGGGTTATTTTTTTGTTGGAGGTGAATACTCCCAAAATGCCCAAGGACAGCGCATTCGAACTCAACAAATGTTTGTTCAATTTCAAAAACCAGCCCTTCAAAAATATGCTTATCCGATTGTGATGTGGCATGGCGGTGGGCAGACGGGCACCAATTTTTTAGCCACGCCAGACGGGCGAGAAGGGTGGGCCACTTATTTTGTTCGCCAAGGGTTTTCGGTCTACGTGGTTGATCAACCCGCAAGAGGTCGCTCGGGTTTTTTTAGCGAGGTTTACGGAAAAACTCGCAAGCCCAACGCGCAAGCCATGTCCGATCGTTTTACAGCGCCTAAACTCAAAGCGCAATATCCACAGGCACAATTTCACACCCAGTGGCCCGGGACAGGTGTCATGGGGGACCCTATTTACGACCAGTTCTTTTCATCCCAAGTCGAGGACATCGAAGATGTCACCAGCATCGAGAAACTGAATTTGGCCGCGGGCGTGGCTTTGATTGAAAAAATCGGCCCCTCGGTCTTGTTGACGCATTCTCAATCGGGCTCTTTTGGCTGGCTCATTGCCAATGCAAGGCCCGAGTTGGTCAAAGGAATTGTGGCGATCGAGCCCAATGGACCGCCATTGTATGAAATGACCTTAGAGAGGAATGGGGAAGATTTTTACAAAGACGGCCCAATTGGCCGTGTTTGGGGGATCAGTAGGCTGCCGCTTACTTTCAACCCTCGTGCGGATCAGCCCCAGGATTTAAAGTTGTTGCGCCAAAGCAAGCCAGATGGGGACAATTTGGTGAGGTGTTGGGTCCAACCCCAGCCTGCCAGAGAATTGCCTTTATTAAAGGGTAAACCCATTTTGATCGTGACCTCGCATGCTTCCTATCATGCGCCTTATGACCATTGCACAGGCAAGTTCCTAAGTGAAGCCGGTGTTCAAAACACCTTTGTTCGACTGCCAGACATTGGCATCAAAGGCAATGGACACATGATGATGCTTGAGAAAAACAATCTCGAAATTGCGCAATTCTTGTCTCAATGGGTCATGAGCAATATCAGGTAAGGGCTAGTTGAGTTGAATGCCTGCTTTGACAAGCAAAGGACCCAGGGTCTCCATCTCATGTTTGAGGTGTGAACGCAGGCTCTCAGGGCGCCCCTTGTCGGGTGAGACTGCCGAGACGCCCATGCTTTCAAGTTTAGAGCGCAATTCGGGCTCCTTTAATGCAGTTTGTAGGGCCAAGGAGAGTCTATCAATGACTGCGCTGGGAGTGCCTTTGGGCGCATAAAGACCAAAAAATATGCTGATGTCAAAACCTGAGACCGAGGCTTCATTGAGGGATGCAATGTCGGGCATGGAGCTGAGCCTATTTTTGCCAGCGACAGCCTGAGCTTTGATTCGGCCTACCCCCATGGCAGGCAGCGTGGTGGAGGTTTGATCACACAGCAAATCCAACTGTCCCCCCATCAAGTCATTCAATGCCGGCGCGGTGCCTTTGTAGGGAACTTGAATGAAGTTCAAATTCAATGCACTAGAAAAAAGCAAAGCGCACAAATGGGATGCAGACCCCACCCCAGCGTGTCCCATTGAAAGCTCGTGTTGATGGGTTTTGACATATCTAACAAAGTCTTTGACATCTTTGACGGGCAAGTCTTTTCTGCTGACCAAAACCATGGGCCCCTCTGTTGCTAAACCAATGGGCTCAAAGTCCTCGACTGGGTGGTAGGGAAGGTTTTTGATCATAAAAGGGTTGGTGGCATGGCTCACGTGGATCATGAGCAATGTGTTGCCATCAGGCTTTGCGCGTGCGACTTTGAGTGTGCCAATGCTCCCAGACGCACCTGAGGTGTTATCGACGATAATTTGTTGCCCTAAGCTTTTTTGCATGGTTGAAGCAAAAAGCCGGGTGATGATGTCTCCTGGCCCGCCGGCTGCGTAGGGCATGACCATGGTGATGGTTTTGCTTGATAAATCTTGTGCGTGCAAGCTTGCAAGCGAAGAGATCAGCAAAAGGAAGCTTGTGAGAAGGGATAAGATCGGGTTTGGCATGACTTGAGTCCTTTTGCACTTGGAGGTCGAAAGCATCTTGACTATAAGACGTTTTCATCGGTGCAAACCTATAGAAACTACCAAGTGGCTTGTTGATTGAGCGCACAGGGGTGTGATGATGCAAAGGGAGCTTTGGGATGGGAACATTTCGTTTTAAAGGCGGGGTCGCGGTGATCACGGGCGCTGCCTCAGGCATTGGTTTTGAGCTCACTCGCTTGGCCTTTCTGCATGGCATGAAGGTGGTGATGGTTGATGTCGACGCCTTGGGTTTAGAGCAAGCGGTTGATGTGCTGAAGGTGCCTGCAAGTGATGTGCTCACGGTCCAAGTCGATGTCAGCCAAGACGATGAGATGGAACGTTTGGCCTGGAGCGTCTTTGAGCGCTTTGGTTGTGTGAGTGTATTGATCAACAACGCGGGCGTTTGTTTGAATAAATCGGTTTGGGAACATACGCAGCAAGATTGGCAGTGGATATTTGGCGTCAATGTGTTTGCGATCAGCAACGCCATACGTCATTTTTTGCCAAAGATGCTAAATCAAAAAGAGGGGGGTCATATTTTGAACACCGCTTCAGTAGCTGGGCTTGTCAATACGCCTGGGTTGAGCGCCTACAGTGCGAGCAAACATGCGGTTGTGAGCATGAGTGAGACCTTGTATTTGGAGCTGAAGGAGAGTCGCTCTCAGTTGGGCGTGTCGGTGCTGTGTCCTGCTTGGGTGCAAACCAATATTCAAAATGCTCAAAAAAATCGACTTCCTCGCTACCAAAACCCAAGCGAAATTTCCAGTGAGTCATCCATGAGGTATGACGCTCAAATGAACCAAGCCATCACGCACGCCAAGTTAAGTGCAAGTGAAATCGCTCTATGCGCTTTTGATGCCATTGATCGAAATGATTTTTATATTTTGCCGCACCGTAAAATCAACCCCCTCATAGAGCGCAGAATGCAAGACATTTTGATGCAAAGAAATCCATTCATCGATGGAGGGTCAAAGCAATGAAAGCCATAGTTTGTGAAAAATTCGCACCAATTGGTGAGCTCAAGTTGGCGGAGTTTGACAAACCTCAAATCAAAGACGGTCATGTGCTGATTGAGGTCGGCGCCGCATCGGTCAATTTCCCCGATGCCTTGATCGTGCAAGGCTTGTATCAACATAAACCCCCTTTGCCTTTTGTACCCGGGCATGAGTTGTGCGGCGTTGTGCGTGAAGTTGGGCAAGGGGTGACACGCTTTAAGGTTTCAGACCGAGTGGTGGCAACACCTGGTGTGGGGGCCTTTGCGGAGTTTGCTTTGTCGCATGAGGACAAGGTCATTGCTATTCCAGCACACATGAGCATGATCCAAGGCGCAGCCATCACATTGACCTATGGTACGTCCCTTCATGCCCTTAAAAACATCGCGCGTCTGCAAGCTGGGGAGCGTCTTTTGGTTTTAGGTGCCTCTGGTGGTGTGGGCTTGGCAGCCATTGAGTTGGGTAAATTGATGGGTGCTACCGTCATTGCCGCTGCATCTGCTCAAGACAAGTTGCAGGTTTGTGAGTCGATGGGTGCCGATGTGTTGATCAATTACGAAACTGAAGATCTTAAATCTCGAATCAAGGAAGCAACGAGCTCAAAGGGAGTGGATGTGGTCTACGATGCTGTAGGCGGCAAGTTCAGTGAGGCGGCTTTAAGGGCACTTGCGTGGCGTGGGCGTTTTTTAGTGGTTGGATTTGCTTCTGGTGAGATCCCCAAAATAGCCTTGAATTTGGCGCTGTTGTCTGAAAGAAGCCTCATGGGTGTATTTTGGGGGGAGTGGATTCGCAGAGAACCGCTTGCACATCTTCAACAAATGGATTTCATCATCGAGCAAGTTCGCATGGGTCATCTGAACCCCAAGGTCAATGAGGTGTATGTGCTTAAAGATGCTGTGCAGGCCATTGAGCAACTGGCCATGAGAAAAGCGATCGGTAAGCTCGTGATTCAAGTGAACTCAGCCATCAAGTGAACCCCTTACAGTGCGGTTCGATCAGGAGTTTATTCGCTTTTGATGTCAGCGGTTTTGATGACTTTTCCCCACCGATCGAATTCAGATTTGATGTACTGATTGAACTCTTGGGGACTTTTATTGGTTTGTACGCTAGCTCCAATGTTTGTAAATCGCTCTTGAACATCATGGCTGTTAAAACCTTTGACAAGCGAGTTGTGCAATTTTTGAACAATATCGCTTGAAACGCCCGCAGGAGCACCAATCCCAAACCAAGGAGCAATGGTCAAATCACCAAAACCAGATTCTTTGGCTGAGGGGATCAGTGGTAACTGAGCGGTTCTTTTTTCTGAAAAGACAGCCAGTGCTTTGATTTTTTCCGCTTTCAATTGCGGCAAAGCAAGCACCAAAGAGCTTTGGAAGTCCAAGAGGGTCACACCGGCCAACAAGTCTTGCATTTGCTGAGTGGCTCCTTTGTAGGGGATGTGTGTCATTTTGATGCCCGATTGCAACTGTAAGAGCTCCGCTGCCAAATGGGGCATGGTGGCCACCCCCGGTGTGCCAAAAGACAATTGATTGGGATGGGCCTTTGCGTAAGCGATCAACTCGCTCAAGGTGTTGAAGGGCGCTTGGTTGTTCGCCACCACGATGGGGGTCATGGCAATGAGGTTGGTGATGGGCGAGAAGTCTTTGAAGGTGTCAAAGGGTACCGCTCCCAAGTGCGGCGCCACCGCAACCGTGATCAAGACCAGGCCCAAGGTGTAGCCATCGGGTGGCGACTTGGCCAATACACCGTGCCCAATGACACCATTGCCGCCTGGTTTGTTGTCAACAACAACTGCTTGTTTAAAGTCCTCTCGAATGATGTTGGCCGCCTCTCTGGCGACCAAATCCGTGGGCCCTCCGGCCGGAAAGGGAACAATCAACTTGATTGGGCGTGTTGGCCACTCTTGTGCGAAGCCGTGTTGCCAAAGGAGACATAAAAAAAAGATTTTCAGTAGGCGTTCAAGCGCAGCCTTCATGGTGAGTCCTTGTTCATGTTGATCAAAGGGTGTTGTTCTAAGAGGAGCTGTTTCAAGTCCAACAAGTCTTCGATGAAAGTGACTTTTTCATGCAAATGTTGAGGAATGCTGTCTGGCGCAGCAAGCGCGAAGACCTCCATCTTGGCCTCGAGGCCTGCCAGGATGCCCGTCAGGCTGTCTTCTACAACCGCACAGTTTTGCGCTGGAACCCCAAGCTGATGTGAGACATGTAAAAATAAATCAGGAGAGGGTTTGAAATGACCCACTTCATAGGCGCTGTAGACATGCTCGGAGAAATAGTCTCGCAGACCGGTTAACTTCAAGGTCAATTCGACTTTCTCTCTGGGCCCGTTGGTTGCCACACTCACGGGCAATTGAATGTAATCGAGCAACTCCTTTGCGCCGCGGATACTCTTGAGGTCTTCATTGAAGCGGCGAGTCTGTTCTTGGCGGATGCTCATGGTGAAGGACTCATGAAACCCTTGCTCAATGGGCCTGGGAAGCTGGTCTGCAATCCAGTCAACGACGTCTTTCATCCTCAAGCCCGTGAAGCGTCTCATGGCATCCTCTCGGCTCAGCTCAACACCAGCTTGGTTCGCCAAGCGTTGAATCACCTCAATGCCCGGCTCCTCGCTGTTGACCAAGGTGCCGTCGCTGTCAAAGATAAATGCTTGAATGAAAGGCTTGGCCATCAAAGTCAGGATGTCTGTATTAAAAAAGTGGAGGACGCTTAGAACTGGCGTGAAACCCCGGGGGTCATTTCCATGACGTTGATGTTTGAGCCTTCGAGGTGTTTTTGAAATTCTTGGACCGTTCCTTTGGCCAAAGGGTTGGCGCCATAGTGCATGGGAATGACGTTTCTGACCTTCAAGAGCTCTTTGGCTGCATAGGCTGCGTCCTTGGGGCCCATGGTGAAATTGCCCCCAATGGGCATCATGACCACATCTGGCTTGTAGTACTCTGCAATGAATTTCATGTCACTGAAAAGACCGGTGTCACCCATGTGGTAAATTTTGAAGCCATTTTCCAATTCGATGATGAAACCGATGGGTTCGCCCCCAAAATGGGTCTCATCTTTTTGGGTATCAGGATTCCTCCACACCAAGATGGAGGAGTGTTCTGCGTGAACTGCAGTGACTTGAATGCCTGGTGCGGGTGTGACGGTGCCTGATTTGTTGAATCTTGGCGCCAATGCGGCAGGCAAGATCCCCAAGGCCACCGTGACTGAGTTCAAGTCCCCTGGTCCCCAAAGTGGGATGTTGTTCATTTTGGCAATGGCTGGAGCGTCTGCAAAATGATCTAAATGGGCGTGAGAGACCAGCAAAACATCGATTTTCCCTAGATTTTCAAGCTTCTTGAATTCGGGTGGTGTTTTGGGGTTGGCGATCAACCAGGGGTCAGTCAAGATGACCTTGCCCCCAGGTGTGGAGATTTTGAAAGCGGACTGACCAAGCCACATGATGTCCGTTTTTGCAGGCTCTGCGCCAAGCACCCATGCGCTCATCACCATGGACAACAAGAAAACCCATGAACGTTTTGAAAGCATTTTTTTGTCCCTGAAGAGGTGTTTGAGGGGCTTGAGCTAAGGACCCAAGGACCCAAGCACCGATTCGCTGATTATCACAGAAGAAGGGGTCAGGCGTGGCAAGTCTTCTCTAGGGATAGTTCTATGGGTGCAAAGCTGTTGATGCCAATGGCATGCATCTCTTTTGGTATCATTCGAATCCTCCCTAAAGCATCATTACATTTGAGGATTCTTGCTCATGAGTCAGACATCGATCGTTCAGCCCTTCAAGCTCACGCACGGCACCATGCTCTCTCGCAATTTGAACAACACTCGCAAATACTATGAGGAGTATTTGGGCCTGGAAGTGGTGCGGCACGCAAAACCCGCCATGATGGTGAGACTCCATTCGGACATGTATGTGGTGTGTGTGTGCATTGGTGAACGGGTGCCACAACAGCATGTGCTGACCCATTGGGGGCTCAACGTCAGCACCAAAGAGGAGGTGGACCAAGCCTATGAGAAAGCCCAGGCTTTAAAAGAAGTGTATGGCATTCGAAAAATTCAAAGCGTGCGAGAGCGTCATGGGGCTTATGGTTTTTATCAACAAGACCTTGACTACAATTGGTGGGAAATTCAATTTGAACCTCGAACGATTGAAGATTTTTTTCTAAAAGGTGATCTGTTTGGCGACGATGTTCATGCCGAAGACACTTCGGAGTCGCACGAATAGGACCTTCTTTGGCGTTGGTGTTCAAACCCTCTCGGCGACCAAGCGGTTGCTGAGCAAGCCGATGTCTTGGCATTCGACCTCAATGAGATCACCTGCAACCATGTCGCCAGCTGCACCTTGCGTTCCCATCATGATGCAGTCGCCGGGGTGCAGCGTGGTGTTTTGACTCAAAGTGTGAATCCACGTGGCCACACTCCAGGTTTGTTCCGCACTTGAAAAGTCAGCGATCACTTGGCCATTGTGTCTGACTTCAATTCTAAGGTCTGTGGGATCTAAGCCTGTTGCAATGCAAGGGCCAAAGGGTTTGAAGGTGTCGGTGTTTTTGCTTCTGAACATGGTGCGATCGACCTTTTGCCATTCACGCTCTGTGATGTCATTGCACAAACTGTAGCCCAACACATGGTCAAGCGCACGCTCCAGAGGAACGTTTCTGGCTTTTTGACCGATCACCACAGCCAATTGTCCCTCGGGTTGTAAGCGACCGCAACTGTCATGAGGAACCACGATGTTGGCGTTGCTCGGGATCAGCGCGTGAACGGAACGAAAATGTGGATCCGGGCGCTTGGGGTAGACAGGTTCTTGACCTCTGCGCTTGGCCATGGCTTGGACATGGCCCTGGAAATTGGGGCCAGCAAAATAAAGCATGGCCGGTGCAATGGGCGTGAGCAACTCAATGTCCTTGAGGTCATGGTAGGTGGACGTCAATCGGGGCTCCTCAAAGGGAGAGCCCTCCACCTGTCTGACTTGATGGCCTTCTAAGAGGCCATAGGCGATCAGCTTGGCGTGTTGAAAGCGAATCCACTTCATCGATGCCTCCATGTTTTTCGCATGTGTTGCTTATGGGTTGTCATGTGGCAACAAAATGAATTTGCCTTTCCTGCCTTGTCTGAGCTGCTGGTAGAGCTCTGTCGCCTCTGACAAGGCGCACGTATCAAGTTGCTCTGGCGCGATCAAACTTCCATTGGAAAAACTTGGGCAGAGTTGATTGAAAACTTGCGCGCACGCTTTTGCTGAATACAGCAAAGAGTTGACCCCAATGATCTCGCCACCCACACGGTACAGATCTCTGATCGATACATTGACATGGCCGTCTCCTGGTACCACGATGCATGCAAGTCTTCCCTGTTGGCCCAAAGCATCGACGCTTTGGGCGATCCACTGGCCCGTTGTGTCAAAGATCACATCAGCACCCTGGGCAAAGTGCCCAAGCACCAAGTTTTTGAGGTCAGATGTTTCATGGATCAAAGCGGTGGTGTAGCCTTTTTGTTGGAGATGTTGCGCCTTTTGTTCGTCTCTGAGAAGGCACAGCACTTGAGCTCCTTTTTGCTTGGCCAATTGAAGGGCTGCAAAACCAACAGAACCTGAGGCACCAATGACCACCAACTTGGTGTTGGCTGTGACACGCGTGTTTTCTATGGCAAAGTAAGCTGTGATGAAAGGCACGCCGCAAGCGGCGGCTTGCTCAAAGCTCATGTTCTTGGGTTTGATGGAGAAGCCCTCCTTTGGCACGCACAGGTACTGAGCATGGGCGCCGTTTTGGGTAAATCCGATTTCTTTGCCCGTACCAAAGACCTCTAGGCCAATCAGATCCTTGGGGCCATCTTCGATGATGCCTGCAAAGTCTCTGCCGGGTACTCTTGGGACCGTGGTGTAGGGGAAAAGACCCAAAACGTTGGTGGTGTCACTCTTGTTCAAACCGGCGGCCAAGACCTTGATCAAAACCTCACCGTCTTGGGCTTTGGGCTTGTCCAGATCGGTGAACCGCAGATGGCTCAAATGACCAGTTTCTTTGAATTCGATGGCTTTCACGGTGTGCTCTTCAAGGCTTCAAATTGGAGGGGCTGAGCCCAAGGGTTTGTTCAGAAATGGCTGGAAGGAGCACGTCGACGACCGCACTTTGCCCCATCCTGACCGATGCCATGGCCTCTTGCAAGCTTGGACCAAGCTCAGACAATCGGGTGACTCGGTAAGCCTTTGCTCCACCGGCCGCTTGTGCGATGTCAGCAAAGCGACTCTCATGGCCCATGGTGATCCAATAGGTGTCGTGGGTTTGTGCCTGCCCTTTGGGGTGGACCAAAAGGGTTGATGTCTTGGGCGCGTTCCAACCTTTGTTGTTGACCACGATGGTGAGTTGCGGGGTGCCGTAGGTTTTACCCACCCAGTAAGCGCTGCTGGGCACGCCAAAAATGAAACTGCCGTCGCCTACAAAGGAGATGACCTCACTGTGAGGCTTTGCCAATTTTGCGCCAATCGCTGCATTGATGCCCCATCCCAGGCCACTGCCACCGTTGGCAAAATAGCTTCCCGGTTGGTTCATCTCAAGAGTTGAGAGGAGCCTTTCTGTGGCAGTGGGCGACTCAAAAAGAAGAA
Organism: Betaproteobacteria bacterium; assembly: GCA_037134015.1. Lineage (GTDB taxonomy): Bacteria > Pseudomonadota > Gammaproteobacteria > Burkholderiales > Burkholderiaceae_C > Limnohabitans. The sequence goes on from JBAXNB010000015.1 coordinate 19,605, forward strand.
TGGTTTTTTCGTTGACCAAGTCTTTGACCGCTTGGCACAGATGTTGTAAGTGAATGCGATCGTCTGGCAAAGGTGGCATGTCTGGGAGTTTGAGTGATTTTTTCGCTTGCTCAATCCATGCGGTCCTTGATGCAAAGAGACTCGTGTCGATGCTGTGGTTTTCCAATTGTTGGTTCATGCTGTTGAGGCACAACAAGGTATCGGCTTGCCAACTCTTTGAAGTGGGGAAGTGCCAAAAGCCCAAATCGTGTTTTTGAACATCGATGTCTATCATGAACAAAGCGCAGTGTTCTTTTGGGGTGACTTTGGACATGATCCAGGGCACATCCACATCGAGCAGAAGAATCAAATCGGCCTCATCGACCAAGCTGTTGCGTTTGTAGCCGATGTGGCAAGGATGGTCACCTGGAAAATTCATGAACTGCGGGTTGACTTCACACACTGCGATGCCGATGCGTTCCACAAGGTGTGTCAAAGCAAGAACACTTTCAGTCTGTCGACCCAAGTAAGAGGTGATGAGCAAGGGGCGATGACTTTTTAAGAGAGCCTTGACCAAATCGTTGGCGTGTGCATGTGAAAATCCCAAGGGCTCTGGAGCTGACCAATGGGATACATCAAGGCTGTGCTTTGAACTCTTTTCCTCCCAGAGCTCTCTGGCGCCGGTGAGGTAGACTGGACCCTGGGGGCTTGAGGAGGCAATTTGAGCGGCTCTGGCCAAAACTTCATGGGCCATGGATGCGCTACGCAACTCATAAAACCATTTCATGTATTGTGAGACGATCTCATGCTGCCTGGTTGAGTCTTGGGTGTAGTGAATGAACTCAGTTCGATGGCCCGTTTGTTCTTGTGTGATGGTGGTGGGCGAGAGTCCAGCAACGATGATCACCGGTATGCGAGAGCGAGCTGCATTGTGCACACTGCAGCCCAAATTTTGCGTTCCCACATCCACATGCACCAAGACCATTTGAGCTTGGCGAGTGATCATTGAAAATCCATGGGCTGCGCTTAAGGCCGTCATTTCATGCGGGCAGACGATGATTTGCGGCATGCTTTGTCCATTGGCGCTCAAGGCAGCGAAGGCCTCAATGAAAGCGGGGTGATCGCTGCCCAGGTTGGTGAACACATATTGAACACCAAGCTTGACCGCGTCTTGTAAAAGCCGGCTGGCAGCAGTGGGTGTTTGAGGGGCGGATGGACTCAAAATCAGGCCTTTGATGGGATGGTGGGAAAAGACGCCTTATTATTTCATTGAATCCAAGCCTTTCAGGGTTTAGAGAGACACTGATCCCCTAGGGTATCCCTAATTGCACGGTGCACAAACCCCTTGGGTGAGGCCCACGAAGCAAAGAGGGGAATGCGACTTAAAATAGGACGCTGTGCCGCACAGCACGGCTTCACTCCTCACCAAAGCATGATCAAAATTTACCACAACCCTAGGTGCTCAACCTCGCGAAAAACGCTTGAATTTTTGACCGAGCATGGCTTGGCGTTCGAGACCATTTTGTACTTGGACACACCAGCGAGCAAGGCCGATCTTCAACGCATGTTGAAAGACATGAAGATGGGTGTTCGAGACTTGTTGAGAACCAAGGATGCCCCCTATGTGGAGTTGGACTTGTCCAACGAAAAATGGAGCGATGAAGAACTCTTGGACTTCATGGTGGAGCATCCCATTTTGATGAACCGACCTGTTGTCGTGACCAACAAGGGTACAAGGCTTTGTCGGCCCATGGAGACGATCTTGGAGGTGTTGGACTTGCCCGCCTAGGAGAGAGCTGAAGTGCAACTTGTTTTGTATTCTTTTCGACGTTGTCCTTACGCCATGAGGGCGAGGATGGCGCTTGAAGTTTCAAACACTGCATTTGAGCACCGAGAGATTGAGCTCAAGCACAAACCAGCTCATTTGCTTGAAATTTCTCCAAAGGGTACCGTGCCCGTGCTTTGGATTCAAGACCATGGGGAACAACGGGTCATCGAGCAAAGCCTTGACATCATGAGATGGGCATTAGGTCGCAGTGACCCTGAGGGATGGTTGTTGGACAAGCAGATCCATCTAAGCGAGATGCTGGATTTGATCAAAAAAAACGACGAACACTTCAAATTCAATCTTGATCGCTACAAATACCCCCATCGCTATCAATTGTCAGACCCCATGCCTTACAGGCAGCAGGGCCAATTGTTCTTGGAGGACTTGAACAAGCGACTCGAAAAATCTGCATGTCTTTGGGGCCCAACGCGGTGTTTGGCCGATGCGGCGCTCATGCCCTTTGTTCGCCAATTTTCAAAGGTCGATCCGACTTGGTTTGAGCAGTTGCCTTTTGAAAAACTGAAAGCTTGGTTGCATGATTTTGAAAGCTCAGAATTGTTTGTCTCCATCATGTCCAAGAAACCCCTTTGGGCTCCTTCGACATCTTCTTCAAATGCCAATTTGACCTCCCAAGGCTAAAAACTTATAATTAAGGTAAACCCTAGTAGGGTTTGTTTTGATATGCAAGGTAGTTGCTAGGAATCTGGACTAAGATGCCAGCACTCTACCGCTACTTGAAGGACCGTATGTCATCGACTGAAAATGAATCTGGCCAAGCTCACAAGAGCAGCATGGCCGCTCTTTTGATTGGCGCCTTGGGCGTGGTTTTTGGAGATATTGGAACTTCACCCCTGTATGCGTTGAAAGTTTCTGTAGAGGCCTCTGGGGGTAGTTCAGGTGCCGCATTGCAACCCGCTGTCTTGGGCATCTTGTCTTTGATCACTTGGTCCTTGTTGTTGGTGGTGACCATCAAATATGTGATGATCATCATGCGAGCAGACAACAACGGGGAGGGTGGCGTCTTTGCCTTGACCGCTTTGGTCTTACAAAAATTACAATCAAGTCCCTCAAAGCGATGGATGGTGACGATCGCCGGAACTGCCGGTGCTGCACTGTTCTTTGGTGACAGCATGATCACGCCGGCCATCTCGGTGCTGAGTGCGGTGGAAGGACTGAATGTGATCTCGCCTGAGCTCAACCACTATGTGATTTACATCACCTTGGTTTTGATTGCAGGCTTGTTTGCTGTTGAGCGATTTGGAACGGGCAAAGTCGGTGTTGTTTTTGGTCCGATCATGCTGGTGTGGTTCATCGTCTTGGGTGCCATGGGCTTTGCTGAGGTGATCCACAGTCCAGAGGTATGGTCTGCGCTCAATCCCTTGAACGGCATTTTCTTTTTGTTCGATCACCAAGCGGTCTCAGTGGCCATCTTGGGCTCGGTGGTCTTGGCTGTCACCGGTGGAGAGGCCTTGTATGCAGACATGGGGCATTTTGGCCGCTCTCCGATACAAAAGGCTTGGTTGATCATTGTTTTCCCTTGTCTGCTGCTCAATTACTTTGGGCAGGGCGCTTTGCTGATCAGAGACCCTTCTGCTTTGGACAATCCTTTTTATCGCTTGTGCCCCTCTTGGGGCTTGTTGCCCTTGTTGGGTTTGGCCTTCATGGCCACCATCATTGCTTCTCAAGCGGTGATTTCAGGTGCTTTTTCCATTGCCAACCAAGCTGTCCAATTGGGCTACATTCCACGCTTGCGCATTCGACACACCTCAGCCCAAGAAATTGGGCAAGTGTATGTTTCAAAAATCAACATCATGCTTTTTTTAGGCGTGGTCTTGTTGGTCTTGACGTTTAAAAACTCTGAGAGCTTGGCCTCTGCCTATGGTATTTCAGTCACGGGTGCCATGGCCATTGACACCTTGCTGGCCTCGTACTTCATGATCTCGGTCAAGAAGTGGAACAAGTCCTTTTTTGCCCCGGTTTTTGCCCTTTTGTTTTTATTGGATTTGATGTTTTTGGTCGCCAATTTGTTCAAGTTTTTCGAAGGCGGTTGGTTGCCGATCGTGGTAGCGAGTTTGGTTTTGTTGGTGATGATTTCGTGGATCAGCGGACGAGAGCGTTTGCTCAAAGCACGCTGGGGGAACTCCATCAATTTGACCGATTTTTTATCCGTGATTCGAGAAGGAGATCCCATTCGCGTCCCCGGCACTGCGGTGTTCATGGTGCCACATCAAAACATTGTGCCCATGGCTTTGATGCACAACTTGAAACACAACAAAGTTTTGCATGAAAAGGTGTTGCTGCTGAATGTCATTTTTGAAAACATCCCAACCATTCAACACGATCAGAGAATCCACATCAAAGCGCACCAGCACAATTTCTTTGAAATTCAAGTCCATTACGGATTCATGGAAGAGCCCAACGTGATTGACATCATGAAACTTTTGGACGAAAAGGGTGTTAAAAATGAATTGATGTCCACGTCCTTCTTCATAGGACGCGAAAAAGTGGTACCCAAGAAAAGCTCACCTTGGTTCTTGAACTTGTTTGTGTTCTTGCATCGGGTGATGTTGGGGGCCACAGAGTACTTCCAAATTCCTCTAGAGCACTCGATAGAGCTTGGGGGCTACATCGAGATTTAAGCGCCTTCAAAATAAATAAAATTGAACGCCTTCAAATGACGACTTCGTGGCTTAGGATGAAGGGATGTCCAAACACCCTTCTCACCAGCGCATCAATTTGGCCTCTCTTGCCGATCAAGTTCTCCTTGATTGGGGCTTGAGGCCCTACTTTTCAGAGGCCGCGCTCCAACAATTGGAGCTGATCGATGAAGCGCCCGTCCAAGCGACCCCGCTCATCAAAGATCTTTCGAGTTGGCCTTGGTGCAGCATCGACAACGATGATTCAAGGGACTTGGACCAACTGACACTCAGTCAGGGGCACTCAAATGGTGATATGTCCATTTTGGTGGCCATCTCCGATGTGGACAGCTTGGTCAAGAAGGGCTCGGCCATTGATGAGCACGCATTGGCCAACACCACGTCGATTTACACATCGGCCAAGATTTTCCCGATGTTGCCAGACAAGCTCAGCACCAACCTCACCTCGCTCAACCAGGGTGTCAAAAGAGCGTCCATAGTGGTGGAGATGCTTTTCAATCACTTGGGTGAAATTCAAAACTTCGATGTGTACCAAGCCGTCGTTCAAAATCAAAGCAAATTGGCTTATGACGCTGTCTCCGATTGGTTAGAAAACCGCAGTGAGTTACCCCAAGCGGCCCGATCCGTTCACGGTATGGACGCTCAACTCAAAGCCCAAGACCATCTCGCTCAATTGCTCAAAAAGAACAGGCTCAAAGCCGGCGCGCTTAATTTCGAGACGTTTCAACCGCGCGCAGAATTTGTAGGCGAACACATCACCAAGTTGACTTTGCAGCCTCACAATCGCGCTCGGCAATTGATAGAGGAATTCATGATTGCTGCCAATGAGTGCATTTCTAAATTCTTGATGCAGCACGGTGGTGCGTCCTTGCGGCGTGTGGTGCGTTCACCTGAGAGATGGGCGCGCATTGTTGAAGTCGCTCATCAGTACCAAGAGACCTTGCCCGAGCTGCCTGACTCAGTTGCTTTGGAGAAGTTTTTGGCCAAGCAGCACCAACTCGACCCCCTTCGCTTTCCTGACCTGTCCTTGGTCATCATCAAATTGATGGGGCGAGGAGAGTATGTTGTGGAACGTCAAAACCAAAAGCCCATTGGTCACTTTGGTTTAGCTATCAAAAATTACACCCACTCGACCGCTCCCAACAGACGTTACCCCGACTTGGTCACCATCAGGCAGGTCAAGGCCATTTTAGGCAAGCAAGATCCAGCCTACTCCAACCGCGAACTTGAAGACTTGGCAGCTCATTGCACCTCTCAAGAGGATGCATCGCAAAAGGCAGAAAGGCACATGAGGAAATCCGAGGCTGCCATGCTTTTGACTTCGCGAATCGGTCAGTACTTTGATGCTTTGGTGACGGGGGTCGCACAAAAGGGCACTTGGGTGAGGATCATCGACCCCCCTACAGAGGGCCGATTAAGTGGAGACATACCGAAATTGAAGGTAGGTCAAAGACTCAGGGTCAAATTGATTTACACCTCGGTAGAGAAGGGTTTCATTGACTTTGTCATCACTCGCTCGCCGAGTTTTTGAAGATCCTTGGGTAAGAAGGCTGAGCCCTACCTTGATTCCCGCGAGCCGTTGGCACACGACTTGACGATCTTGATTTCAAAACGGGTCTTGTAAAAAGTGCTTATTTCAAGTCGCAACAGTCGACCAGAAACATCATCATTTCCGTGGCATCTTGGCTCAGATAGAAACGAAGCATCTTTTCGTTGAACTCTTGGACTTTTGCTGCGGGTATGCTGATCGCGTCAATGCCCGCAGACATCAAGATCCCATTCATCATGAAGCGGGAGGTCCGTTTATTGCCATCAAAAAAGAATTGCTGCAGTGCGCCGAA
>JBAXNB010000016.1:0-25414 GCA_037134015.1 Betaproteobacteria bacterium
CGCCCTGGTCAAGCGCATCTGGAGCATGAAGCTTTAACCTAGGAGGCTCAAATGGCAAGCACTGGCCTTGTGCGTCAAGGAGGGCTTCAACCTGGCGCAAAGAGGTGCCGCTGGCGACTTGGATAAATAACTCTGTGGGCTCGTAATTGATGATACCCTTGAGCTCAGGGGTGGACAAAGGCTTGATCTCTCTGTCCAGGGGCAAGACTCGGTAAAAATCTTTGCTCCCTAGCCCCCGGATGCTTAAAACTTGTGATTGGGCCTTGGCCTGCAGAATTTGATCCTGCAAGGCCTCGCGTGCATAGGCAAGCCCAGTCATCGGATCGCTTTGAAGCCGCCTGGCGCAAGGGGTTCAACCATGCGGGGTGTCATGGGTGAGCGGCAATCACTTTGACCATTTCCAGCACTTTGTTGGAATAACCCCACTCGTTGTCGTACCAAGAAATCACTTTGATGAAGGTGTCGTCCAACGCAATGCCGGCTTCGGCATCAAAGACACTGGTGCAAGGTTCGCCGCGGAAGTCGGTCGCCACCACCTTGTCCTCGGTGTAGCCGAGGATGCCTTTTAAAGCGCCCGTGCTTTGAGCCTTCATCTCTGCGCAGATCTCTGAATAGGTTGCCGGTTGAAGAAGCTCAACGGTCAAGTCCACCACCGACACATCGGAGGTGGGCACACGCAAAGACATGCCGGTCAGTTTTTTATTGAGCTCAGGTATCACCACCCCCACTGCTTTGGCCGCGCCCGTTGAACTGGGGATGATGTTTTCTAAGATGCCACGACCACCTCGCCAATCCTTGTTGGAGGGGCCGTCAACCGTCTTTTGTGTGGCCGTGGTGGCGTGGACCGTGGTCATCAAGCCCCGTTTGATGCCCCACTTTTGATGCAAGACCTTGGCAACAGGCGCCAGGCAATTGGTCGTGCACGAAGCGTTAGAGATGATGGCTTGACCCGCATAGGTTTCGTGATTCACACCGTACACAAACATCGGGGTGTCGTCTTTGGAGGGGGCTGACATGATGACTTTTTTGGCGCCGGCCGTCAGGTGCTTGGAGGCGACATCGTGGCTCAGGAAAAGACCGGTTGCTTCAACAACGATGTCTGCCCCAATGCTGCCCCAATCGAGTTCGCTCGGATCTTTCAAGGCGGTCAAGCGAATGGCTTGACCATTGACGATAAGGGTGTTGCCTTGGACCTCAATGTGGCCCTTGAAGCGTCCGTGAACGCTGTCGTATTTGAGCATGTAGGCCAAGTAATCGGGCTCCAGCAAATCGTTGATGCCCACCACTTCGATGTCATGGAAGTTTTCGCTGGCCGCTCTCAAGACCATTCGACCGATGCGACCAAATCCGTTGATGCCTATTTTGATACCCATGTTGTGTTCCTCTTTTGATGGTTATGAAGGGTTAGATTCTTGGATGGCGGCTTTCACCGTTTGCGCGACCTTTTCTGGGGTGAAGCCAAAGTGCTTGAAGAGATCTGCCGCAGGGGCGCTCTCTCCAAATTGATCGATGCCGACCACGGCACTGACGCGGTACTTCCACCAAAAGTCACTCGCGCCCATTTCTACTGCGATCCGTGGGATGTGCTTGGGTAAAACCGCGTGACGGTAGTCTGGCGACTGAGCATCAAAGACTTGCGTACAAGGCATCGAGACCACTCGGATGGCCAGCCCCTCTTGGGCAAGGAGGGTTTGTGCTTTGAGTGCCAAAGAGACCTCGGAGCCAGTGGCGATGAGCACCGCTTGGGCGGGTTGGTCCAGGCCCGCATCTTGGGGCTCTGAGACCACATAGCCCCCCTTGATGATCAGGCTTGCATCGCGTTTGGGAGCATGGTTCAAATTTTGCCGTGACAAAAGCAAAGCTGCGGGTCGGTCCTTGGTTCGAATGGCATGACCCCAAGCCACTGCCGTTTCGCTGGTGTCACAAGGACGCCAAACATTCAGTTGAGGGATGAGCCGCAGACTTGCTGCATGCTCGATGGACTGGTGAGTGGGTCCATCCTCTCCAAGGCCAATCGAGTCGTGTGTGAAGACGTGAATGACGCGCAACTTCATGAGAGCTGCCATGCGAATGGCATTGCGACTGTAGTCGCTAAAGGTCAAGAAGGTACCGCCATAAGGCACATAGCCCCCGTGCAACGCCACACCGTTCATGATCCCAGCCATGCCAAATTCACGCACCCCATAGTTGATGTGGTTGGGGCGTTGCTCTTCTCCTACCGAGGCGATGAGGCCACTTGGCGTGATTCGAAAGGATCCCGTGGAGCTGGTTTGAGTGAGGTTGGAGCCGGTGAGGTCTGCACTGCCGCCTAACAATTCGCCCAAAGAGGCGGTCAGTTTCTCCAAGACCAGTTGTGAGGCCTTGCGACTGGCAAGCGTCGGTGCTTCTTGTTCGAAGTGCTCCATCAGCGCCTTGACTTGGCCATCAAATGACAGGGGCAGTCCACCGTCCATTCGTCGCTTCAGTTGGGTTGCAAGTTCACGGTAGCTTTTTTGATACTCTTCAAAAAGCGTGTTCCAAGCGGACTCAAGCTCGGCGCCCTTTTCTTTTGCATCCCAACTTTGGTAGACATCAGATGGGATTTCAAAGGGCGGGTGACTCCAAGCCAGTGACGCGCGGGTCAGTTCAATCTCTTGCTCACCAAAGGGTTCTCCGTGTGCTTTGGCGGTGTTGGCTCGGTTGGGGCTGCCTTTACCGATGGTGGTTTTGCAAATGATGAGGGTGGGGGCTTCCAAGTTGCTCTTGGCCAAAGAAATGGCATCCGTCAAAGCACTGACGTCGTGACCGTCAATGGGTCCTAAAACATGCCATCCGTAGGCCTTGAAACGTTCGGCGGTGTTGTCATTGAACCAGGGCTTGACCGCGCCATCGATGGAGATGCCATTGTCATCGTAAAGTGCGATGAGTTTGTTCAACTTCCATGCGCCAGCCAAGGAACAGACTTCGTGGCTGATGCCTTCCATCAAACAACCATCGCCTAAAAAGGTGAAGGTGTGGTGATCAACGACTTTAAAGCCAGGGCGGTTGAATTCATGGGCAAGCATCTTTTCAGCCAAGGCCATGCCAACCGCGTTGCTCAGACCTTGGCCCAAGGGGCCTGTGGTGGTTTCAACACCCGGCGTGATGCCCACCTCAGGATGGCCCGGTGTTTTTGAATGCAATTGACGAAAACTTTTCAGATCCGTGATGGACAAGTCATAGCCCGTCAGGTGCAACACCGCATACAAAAGCATCGATGCGTGCCCGTTGGACAGAACAAAGCGGTCTCGATTGAGCCAATGGGGGTTGAGGGGATTGTGTTTTAAATGGTGGCCCCAAAGCGCCACGGCCATGTCTGCCATGCCCAAAGGAGCGCCTGGGTGGCCTGAGTTGGCTTGTTGGACTGCATCCATGGCAAGTGCACGTATGGCATTGGCCATCTTGCTTTGAGTAGGGGTCATAATTTTCTTCAATAAAAAGAAATCAGCCAAGCCGATTGAGATGAAAAGAAGCCAGGGACATGAAGTCCACGGAGATCATTTTATCTTTGGTTCAATGCAATCTTTGAAATATTCAAAGATTGAGGGTCAAGAGAGAACCACTTTTTTGAGAACCAAAGGTGTTTTGACCTCTTTAGAGCGTGACTTGGGGTTACGATTGGCGCATGGCCAAAGAAAAAACCCTCTTCTCATGCTCCGAATGTGGTGGCAACAGCCCCAAATGGCTAGGCAAATGTCCGCATTGCGAGTCTTGGAACACCTTGGTTGAGACGGTGGAGCAACATGCTTCTGGGTCAAAAAACAGATACCAAAGCATGGGTGCTCTCGCCCCCGCCTCGCCGCTCAGTACCTTGTCGGACATCAAGGCCACGGATGTCGACAGAACGCCCACCGGATTGGAGGAGTTGGACCGTGTGCTCGGTGGCGGTTTGGTTCAAGGTGGGGTGGTGTTGATTGGAGGCGACCCGGGCATTGGCAAGTCAACCTTGCTTTTACAGGCCGTGGATCGACTTCAAAGAGAGGGCACCCAGGCCTTGTATGTCAGTGGCGAGGAGTCTGCCTCTCAAGTCGCACTGAGAGCACGTCGCTTGGGGCTTCATGAAAGCCAGGTGCAGATCATGGCGGAGACCCAACTCGAGCGCATCCTTTCGACCTTGGACGCTGTCAGGCCCAAGGTGGCCGTGATCGATTCGATCCAAACGGTTTACTCAGAGCAGCTCACCAGCGCGCCGGGTTCAGTCGCCCAGGTGCGCGAGTGCGCGGCCCATTTGACGCGTTTGGCCAAATCCCGTGACATCACCATTGTTTTGGTGGGACATGTGACCAAGGAAGGCGCGCTTGCGGGCCCGAGAGTGCTAGAGCACATGGTCGATACGGTGCTCTACTTTGAAGGCGATACCCATTCGAGTTTCAGGTTGGTCAGGGCCATTAAAAACCGATTTGGTGCGGTCAATGAAATTGGCGTGTTTGCGATGACAGAAAAAGGCTTAAAAGGGGTGAGCAACCCCAGCGCCATTTTTCTCTCCCAGCATCCTGAACCCGTCGCTGGTAGCTGCGTGCTCGTCACCCTGGAGGGGACGCGGCCCTTGCTCGTGGAGATCCAAGCCCTGGTGGACTCTGGGGGGCCCAACCCAAGAAGGCTTTCTGTGGGGTTGGAGCGCGACCGTTTGGCCATGCTTTTGGCGGTGTTGCATCGCCATGCGGGCGTATCGTGCATGGACCAAGATGTGTTTGTCAATGCGGTGGGCGGGGTCAGAATCAGTGAGCCCGCCGCTGATTTGGCGGCTCTTTTGGCCATTCACAGCAGTTTAAAGGGTCGAGCGCTGCCCCAAGGTTTCATCACGTTCGGCGAAATTGGTCTGGCCGGTGAGGTGCGACCGGCGCCAAGAGGACAAGAAAGGCTCAAGGAGGCTGCCAAATTGGGGTTCAGCTTGGCTTTGATTCCCAAGGCCAACGCACCAAAGGCGGCCATTCAAGGCATGCAAATTGTAGAGATTGATCGCGTGGAGCAAGCGGTCAGTTGGTTGAGAGAGCATTTCTAAGCGCGCAAAAAGGGCAGTTGGGTGGGGCTTGGGTCCAAGGTGGAAGGGGTTTACCAGCAAAGGCCTTCAAACACAGCCCCCTAGGCTCTAGAATATGGGATCTTTTTGTTTAGACGACGTCAAGTCGCTTGTTCGATGCGCTTTAACAATATTTTGATTCCCGCCGTGGCCATCGTGGTGCTCGTGTGGGCTTACGACAGCATGGAGTGGATGGGCGTTGGCATGGCGCTCACGGCCATGGTCAGTTGGTTCTTGCTTCACTACACGCGGTTGATTCATATCTTCAATCGCGCCTCCAAGCGACCCATCGGCTTTGTGGACAGTGCGGTGATGATGCATGTCAAAATCAAAAAGGGCATGCCCTTGCTGAAAGTGATTGCGCTCACCAAGAGCCTGGGCCAAAAACAAGGGGAGATGACCAATCCTCCCGTGGACCCCGAAATCTACACGTGGACAGACGGCTCCAACAGCTTTGTGCGATGTGAGTTTGTTGGCGGACGCTTGACGGTGTGGGAGTTGCATCGGCCTCAGCTCAAGGAAGAGCTCAGCCATAACGCCTTAGAATCGGCCTAAAGAATTGCGCGGCCCAAAGTCGCCATGGAACCCTTACAGTTGAGAGGACAAAGATGAGTGCTATACCCCAATCGATGGATGATCGCGATGGAAAAATTTGGATGGATGGGCGTTTGGTCGAATGGCGTGACGCCAAGATCCATGTGCTCACGCACACGCTTCATTATGGGTGTGGTGCCTTTGAGGGTGTGAGGGCCTACAAGACCGACAAGGGAACGGCCATTTTTCGCTTGCAAGAGCACACACAAAGGTTGTTCAACAGTGCCAAGATTTTGCGCATGAACATTCCCTTTACCCAGGATGAGGTCAATGAGGCGCATAAAACGGTGGTCAGAGAAAACCATTTGGAGAGTTGTTACCTAAGGCCTTTGTCGTGGATTGGCTCGCAAAAGTTGGGCGTCTCTCCCAAAGGCAACACCATCCATTTGATGGTGGCCGCCTGGTCTTGGGGGGCTTATTTGGGCGAAGAAGGTTTGGCCAAGGGCATTCGCGTCAAAACCTCCAGCTTCACGCGCCACCATGTCAACATCACCATGACCCAGGCCAAAGCGGTGAGCAACTACACCAATTCGATTTTGGCCAACATGGAAGCCACAGAGGACGGGTACGATGAAGCTTTGCTTTTGGATCCCAGCGGCTTTGTGTCTGAGGGCGCGGGTGAGAATATTTTTGTCATCAAAGATGGCGTGATTTACACCCCAGACTTGTCCGCAGGCGCCTTGAACGGCATCACCAGAAACACGGTGCTGCACATTGCAGAGGACTTGGGCCTGAAAGTCGTTCAAAAGAGAATCACCAGAGACGAGGTCTACATCAGCGATGAGGCATTTTTTACGGGCACGGCCGCTGAGGTCACCCCCATTCGCGAACTCGATCGCATTGAAATTGGACGCGGCTACAGAGGAGAGATCACAGAAAAAGTACAAAGTGCTTTCTTTGATATTGTGATGGGTAAAAATCCCAAGTACGCACATTGGCTGACGCATGTTTAAGCTTCAAAGATGACGTTGAGCCCGCTCATTCACCCTTTTGTACAAGGCAGATCCAACACATGACTCCATCCATCGTGGTTCAAGAAAGTGACCTCAATGGTCATGGCGGTTTATTTTGTCCCAGCCCCTTGGCGCACATGTCCATTTGGAATGCACATCCAAAGGTTTTTTTGGATGTGGCGAAACTGGGTCACGCCAAATGTCCCTATTGCTCCACCCAATACACCTTGAAGCAAGACGTTCAAGCAAGCGCCCCTGCACAAGCCTAAGCCCATGGGCTTGGATGCACTGAGCGAGCCCAGAGCTTGAGCGCGATTCGCACGCTGATCATGGCGCCCCAATGGATAGGGGATGCGGTCATGAGCCAACCCTTGCTAGCAGCCCTAAAACACCAAGGGCACGAGATCACTGTAGCGGCACTCCCATGGGTTGCACCGGTTTATGAGGCGATGCAAGAATGCCAAAGCGTGCGTGTCTTGCCTTTTTCTAGGGGAAGGCTGGAGCTCCAAAAAAGGCGAGACTGGGCCAAGAACATCAAGGGCCAATTTGACCAAGCCTATGTGTGCCCCAACACTTTTAAAAGTGCCTTGTTGCCCTTTTTGGCCAAGATTCCTTTGCGCGTGGGTTACAGCGGCGAGATGCGCTGGGGTTTGTTGAACCGACGCCTGCCCAACCCCAGCAAGGAGGCGAGGGGCAGCATGGTGATGTTTTATTTGGCCATGGCCCAAGACCTTCTAGCCCAGCCTTGTGGCATTGCCCATGAAGCGCCCCAACCCAGATTGAAGATGAACGCAGAGCTGTGTGAAGACACTTTGGAGGTGTTCGGTCTCACAGCGAAGACGTATGTGGCCATGGCACCTGGTGCAGAGTATGGGGACGCCAAGCGTTGGCCCAAAGAAAAATTTTGTGAGTTGATCGCAAGCATCGATCAACCCGTGGTGCTCTTGGGCTCGCCAACAGATCGGGTTTTGGGCGACGAGATTGTGCAAGGGGTCGCGGCCTTGGGGTTTTCAAATGTTCGAAACTTGAGTGGTCAAACGGATTTGATACAAGCGATGGCATTGATCCAAGGTGCTTCGGGCTTGGTGTCCAACGACTCAGGGCTGATGCATGTGGCGGCAGCCCTGGATGTGCCCCAAGTGGCCTTGTTTGGATCTTCGTCGCCTGAGCACACCCCCGCCTTGTCCAAGCAAGCCCAGATGGTTTGGCTCAAATGGGATCTCGACCATCAACCTCCATTGGACTGCGCACCTTGCTATGAGCGGGTCTGTCCATTGCAGCACAAGAGGTGCTTGTCAGACATCAGCGCGCAGCGGGTGCTCCATCTGATCGAGCGCTGGCCCACCCGAAGGTGATGAACTCTTGAGGCCAAGAGATCAACTTGTAGCTTGCATCTCCGAGGTGTTCATGGGCAGTTTGACTTCAAACACACTGCCGCCCCCGTCTCTGGGCACATGCTGAACAAACCCATTGTGACGTTGGGCGATCGATTGCACCAAAGCCAGTCCCAAGCCCACCCCTTTGTCGGATTCGTCTTTGCCTGGAAGGCGGAAAAAGGGCTTGAAAATCTGGTCTCTTTGTTCAATGGGCACGCCCGGGCCCAAGTCGCAGACGCTGATCAACACCTGATCACCCTCCAAGACCTCTAGACGAACTTCTACGCCCTCGATTTGACCGCTGTGTCGAATGGCGTTGTCAATGAGGTTGCGCAGCAAGCGACGAACCAAGCGAGGAATGCAGGTGATTTCGATGCTGTGAGGATGGGGTCCCAATTCAAGCGAGACTTTGGCCCTGGAGCATTCTTCGCTGGCCAGACCGGTCAAATCAAGTTCCTCAAAGCGGCCTACATCCACATTTTTGGTCTCAAGACGAGATGCCAATAAGATTTCATCGATCAATTGGTCCAGCTCCGTGATGCTGTGCTTGACCTCATCGATCATGTCGGGGTTTTGTTGGGGATCCATCAACTCAAGACTCATGCGAATGCGTGTCAAGGGCGTTCTCAATTCGTGTGAGGCGTTGGCCAGCAAAGACTTGTGGGCGACGATCAAAGCTTCAATTTGACTTGCGGCATGGTTGAAGCGTTGTGCCAAGTAGCCGATTTCATCATCTCCGTCGGCATTGACCCGCGTGGACAACTCCCCCTTTCCCCATTGCTCTACGCCGGTTCTCAACGACTCCAGTCTTCTGGTCAGTCTTCGAATGATGGGGTAGGTGGCCAGCGCAACTGCGATGGCCACAATGAACATGGAGCCGACAAATCCCAGCCGCGGAAAGTAAGAAGCTCTCGCCACGGGGCTTGGCAAGTGGATGTGCAACACCTGTCCATCGCTCAATTGAAGCAAAAATTCTGGGCCTGGCCCGAACTGACCCTGTGGAAGGGGTGGAAGGCGACCCTCTGCTTGGGGGACGCTTTGGGCAAAAACATCATGGTGTTGTGTCAAGCCTGGCTTGTTCAACTTAAGCGGCTCATCGGGTGAGCTGAATGCGTTGGGACTGCCGTCAGGGGAGGGGCGAAGGCGCACCAAGCCTTGACCCAAGACGACGCCATCCTCCGAGCGCACAATCACTTCTTTTAAAGGCGGCTCACGATAGACCTTCATGATCCAAGTGGCGATCAAGCTCAAAGAGGCAATGCTCACCACCACCGCCAACCAAATGCGCACATAAAGGCGGCTCATGAACGCCTGAAGAATCATCCAGCCCTCCTCGCAAAAATGCTCACGTCGACCATCCAGTGGATCTTAGCTTTAATCTTGTTGCTTGGCAAAAACGTAGCCCACACCTCGAACGGTGAGGATGCGTTTGGGGGCTTTGAGATCCTCTTCGATGGCGGCCCTGATGCGGCCCATGTGCACATCTATGGATCGGTCAAAGGCCTCGAGCTCTCGACCCCTGACGGCTGACATGATTTGATCGCGACTGAGGACTCGGCCTGCGCGCTCTGCCAACACCAACAGCAAATCAAATTGGTAGGAGGTCAAGTCACAGGCCTTGCCTGACACATTGACCGTTCTCGAATCTCGATCGATTTCGAGCCGTCCAAATTGAAGGGCAGGCAAAAGCTCTTTGCCATTTTGTTTGTTTTCATGGGTGGAGGATTGGCGCCTCAAAATGGCTCGCATGCGAGCCAACAACTCTCTGGGCTCAAAGGGCTTGGCCAAATAATCATCGGCACCGAGCTCCAAGCCGACGACGCGGTCCATGGGGTCGCCTTTGGCGGTCAGCATGAGGATCGATAAAGCCGACGTTGGGCTAGGCAATTGGCGAATTTGACGACAAACCTCTAAGCCATCCATATCAGGGAGCATCAAATCTAAAATGACCAATTTGAGATGTTCATTTTTCTCAATTTGACGTAAACCAGAAGCCCCATTGGGGGCGTGTTCTAAGCTGTAACCAAATTGTTTAAGGTAGTCGCAAACCATTTGCGCCAACCGTTGATCGTCTTCGATGATGAGTACTTGTTCCATGCTCATAGCATGCGCCTAAGACTTGGAGTTGTGTTAAAGGGTGGGTAAAGATAAGTAAACCCATTGAAATGCAAAGCGTTTTTGATCAATTCGGCTCGATACGGTGGAGCCATAAAATCAGCAACAAAACGGGCAAACCTATCAACGCCGTGCTGAAAAAGAACAGGGGGTAGCCAAATTGATCCACAAAGTAGCCTGAAAAGCCCGCCAACCACTTGGGTGCCAAAAGCATGATGGAGCTCAGCAACGCGTACTGAGAGGCGGAGTATTGAACTTTTGTGAGACTTGAGAGGTAAGCAATGAAGGCTGCAGAGGCAATGCCGCCTGATAAATTGTCAACGCTGATCACCCACACCAAAGCCCAAAAGGCGTGTCCCACGCCTGCCAACCAGGCAAACAAGAGGTTGCTGGCTGCGCTGAGGATGGCGCCCCACATCAGCACGCGCATATGGCCCCACCTGGAGCTCAGCAGTCCACCTAAAAAGGCCCCCAGCAAGGTCATGAAGACACCAAAGACTTTGGTGACCATGGCGATTTCGTCCTTGGTGTAACCCATGTCAATGTAGAACGGGTTGGCCATGATGCCCATGACAATGTCACTGATGCGGTAAATGCCAATGAGGCTGAGGATCACCCAAGCGTGCCAACCAAAACGTGAAAAAAACTCTGCAAACGGCGCCACCAAGACGTCTTGAATCCATTGTTGGGCCGTTCTGGGCTGAGATGGGGCGGCTTGAACGTTTTCTTTGGATCCGAACACGGACAACAAGCCCACCGCCATAGAGGCAGCCATCACCAAATAAGAAACTTTCCAGGCATCGTTTTGGTAGTGTCCCAAGAGGGCGGTGCTTTCGGCTCGAGCAGCGATCCAAAGGGCACCGGCGCCAGCCCAAATCATGCCAAGGCGGTAACCGGTTTGGTACATGGACGCCAAAGCTGCTTGATGCACGACAGACTCCGACTCTATCCTGTAGGCATCAAGCGCAATGTCTTGGGTGGCAGAGCCAAAGGCCACCCAAACCGCCCACATGACCAAACGATCAAGATGCTCTTGGGGCTCACAGTAAGCCATTCCGATCAATCCGGTGATGATCAGCCATTGAGACAAAAAAAGCCACGCGCGACGCCTCCCCAAGTAGGCGCTCAATCCAGGCAGGCGAACTTGATCCACCAAGGGGGCCCAAGCCCATTTGAAGGCATAGGCCAGGCCGACCCAACTTAAAAATCCAATGGTGGTGCGCTCAATGCCTGCCTCGCGCAAACGAAAACTCAAGGTCCCAAGCACCAACAAAAGCGGCAGTCCAGCAGCAAACCCGAGGGCGACCATTCTGAGGCTTGAGGGGCTCAGGTACCAAGCCAAGCTTTCAGCCCATGAGCGGGTTTGCGCCTTGGGCACTGAGGCCTCTTGAGGCGGCCATGGTGTGGGGTCATTGCTCTTCATTTTGGACCAATTGTCCTCTAAACTAGGGGCACACGCCAAGTCAGGGCCTAGAAAAAGTACACTTCATTTTTTTCAATTCAAGCGCAAGTCTTTCATGATCAAGCATCAAGCCTATAGGAAAAGCGCAGTGACCATGCGGCACTTTGGTGCTGCGGTTCGTGTGTTTTTACTGTTTATCTTGTGCGCCCACGTGCCACTCCAAGCAAGAGAAGGGGTGGAGGTGGGAGAAACCTCGGCCTTTGCCAAATTGGTCCCAGCCGCAGAGGTTGAAAACACAGCGGGGCAAGAATACCGTCGATTGATTCAAGACGCCTACAGCAAAGGTTTGTTGAAGTCCTCAGAACAGCCCCAGGTCATTCGTCTGAGAGACATCGCTAAAAAATTGATTGAACAGTCAACGGTTTGGAACGATCGCGCCTCGCAATGGAATTGGGAAGTCAATTTGATTGAGTCGCCTCAAGTCAATGCATTTTGTATGCCTGGTGGAAAAATTGCGGTGTACACGGGTTTGGTTTATAAGTTGGGACTCACGGAAGACGAGTTGGCCGTGGTCATGGGTCACGAAATAGCACACGCACTCAGAGAGCATGCCAGACAAAGAATGGGCAAAGGCATGGCCACGGAAGGTGTGACACGCTTAGGCGGCGCCTTGATTGCGGGAATTTTTGGCATCGACCCTAGGTTCACCGACTATGTGGCCAAGCAAGGTGCGGGTTTGCTCAGTTTGAAATTTTCCAGAGAGGATGAAACCGAGGCGGACTTGGTTGGCATGGAGTTGGCTGCAAGGGCCGGGTTTGATCCAAGAGCGGGCATCAGCTTGTGGAAAAAAATGAGCGCTCAAAATGCACAAGCACCCCCCCAATGGCTGAGCACGCATCCGAGCAGCAACAACCGGGTCAAGGACATTGAGGCCAATTTGAACAAGGTGATGCCTTTGTTTGAAAAAGCACAACACCAAGGGCGGGTTGAAAAATACGGCTTAGAGCCTAAAAACTAAGACCTGACGCTACTAAGAGTAGCAAATAGGGTGTTTTTATAAAGGTTCCAAAAAGGAACCTATAGCGCTATATTGGAACAGCCTAACGGAGAGCCACCATGTCTATCAACGTGAAATTATCAGAAAACCTAGTTGAGCAAGCCAGAGTGTTTGGGCGCATTGAGCATCGCTCAGTGCCCAAACAGATTGAGTATTGGTCGCAAATTGGCAAGATTGCCCAAGAAAACCCAGACTTACCATTTTCTTTGATTCGTGAAATCTTGATTGCAGATCAAGAGCCAGTCATTGGTGAATACGTTTTTAGTTAATGCGTTTACTCATTACGGCTACTTTTGCAAAGGCCACTAAAAAACTACATGCCCCACAAAAGTTAGAGTTAGATGCTGCGCTCAAACTAATTGCCAAAGATCCCGTCATTGGTGAGGCAAAAGTAGGAGATTTACTGGGAGTGTATGTTTATAAATTCAAACTTTCCCAGCAACAATGTTCATTAGCCTGTCGTATTTTGGACCAAGAAAGTATGAAGCTTTTAACGTTTGGCCCACATGAAAATTTCTATCGAGATTCAAAGCGTCAAGGCGAGTAGCCTCTAAGTTTCCAAAGCTTTCCGCAAATAGGGGTCAATATTGCCCTGAGTTAGTAGCCACTGTTTGTAGTCGCTAGGAACATCCGCAAGTAAGATTCCTAAAATTTTTGATACCTTCAGAAGCTTAATTTAAACAACAACCAAGCCCCTCCTTTTGGAACAATGGTTGAGAAGTGCGAAGTTTTAAATGACAGTGTGAAAGCTCTGTAATCAAAGTCGATAGTTTTCTGGCTCTTATGTCTAATGTTCAATAATTGGGCACATCACTGAAAGTCCTTTGGAGCAACGAGGTGTTAGAGGGTTGCTCCAAAACTCCTTTGGTTTTGAAAACCAAAGACCGAGAGAGCACTTCTAGTAAATTCGTGAATTTGCCAACACATTTGCTTGCACACCGATAATGAGAACCCGCTGACCCTCTGTTTGTATGGGTCTACCTTGGATATTTGCTCTCATGTCCCGCCTACATAGGGGTTGGTTTTTCTTTCTTGTCCAAAGCTGCTCTCTGGCCCATGGCCCGGTATAAAGACCGTCTCATCACCAAGAGGCCAAAGCCGCCCGGTGATGCTGTTGAGCAAGGTTTGGTGATCTCCTTTGGGAAAATCGGTGCGCCCAATGCTGCCGGCAAAAAGCACATCTCCGACAAAGGCACGCTCGAGTTCTTTGGAATAAAAAACGACATGCCCAGGTGTGTGTCCGGGACAATGCCGCACCAGCCACTGATGGGCGCCTAAATTCACCTGATCCAAGTCATGGAGCCAGCGCGTGGGTTGAAAAGACGTAGCATGTTCAAAGCCATAGCGTGCGCCTTGCTGGGGCAACAAATCAATCCAAAACTGATCTTCGATGTGGGGCCCTATGATCGGCACGTTCATAGCTTTGGCCAAGGTGCCGACGGCTCCCGCATGGTCGATGTGTGCGTGGGTGACCCAAATTTGCTCCAACTTCAAGTCAAGGGTTTTGATGCGTTCTAGCAAGCGCTCCAAGTCCCCGCCAGGGTCCACCAGGGTACAGGCGCTGGTCTCGTCACACCAAATCAGGGAGCAGTTTTGCTCAAAGGGCGTGACAGGAATGGTTTCATAATGCAGCATGACGGGACACTTCAAAAAGGCAAGAGGGTTAAAACACAAACTAAATCGACCAATCGTAGTCGATCATCAGGGGGGCGTGGTCAGAGAATTTTTGATCCTTGTAGACCGTGGCCTTTGAAGCGCCCTTGGCCAATTGAGGCGTTGCCAGTTGGTAGTCGATGCGCCAACCCACATTTTTTGCATAGGCCTGTCCGCGTTGGCTCCACCAGGTGTAGCAAGTCTCGCTCGCCAAAGGGTGGAGGTGTCGATAGACATCCACCAAGGGCGTGCCAGACAAGGTGTCCGTCATCCATTGCCGCTCCTCTGGTGTGAAGCCAGAGTTTTTGAGGTTGGATTTCCAATTTTTAAGATCTAAATTTTGATGAGCAATGTTGATGTCGCCCATCAAAATGAATTCGCGCTTTGCGGCCAATTGTTGAAGATGATCGGTCATCAAGGCAAGGAATCGAAATTTTGCGCTTTGGCGTTCATCGGAGCTAGATCCTGAGGGGAAGTAGCTGCTGATGATGCTCAGTTTGCGACCGGGTTTGTCAAATCGTTTTTCAATCCAACGGCCCTCAACATCGAACTCCGCGTCCCCAATGCCCACCACCACCTCACTGGGCTCCACATGGGTGTACAAACCCACGCCGGAGTAGCCCTTTTTTTGAGCAAAGTGAAAGGCGCCCGTTAGGGGCTTTGTCAGCGATGTGCCTTGGATTTGGCTGAGCTCTGGGGTCAGGTCCGCGGCTTGGGCTTTCACCTCTTGAACACCCAAGGCGTCGATGTTTTGTGACGAGGCCCAAGTAAAAAACCCCTTGCTGGCTGCGGATCTGATGCCGTTCAAGTTGGCGCTCACGATTTTCATAGTTCAAGATCCTGGTTGGTGCTGAAACAAGTGAGGATAGTTTAATCCATAGGGACGGTGTTGCCCTTTGAGCGGCCGCGCGCTCTTCTGATTTTGAGCGCAGGAGCACTTAGAATGCATGGGGAATCAAACTGATTTGTCCTTGCCTAGCGCAATTCTTTTCTTTTTTTGAGATTGATACATGAGTGAGTTCATCGGTACGGATAAGAATTTATCACATGAATTTGTCGCCTTCGCCATTGAAAGTGGTGTCTTGAGCTTTGGTGAGTTCACCACCAAAGCTGGGCGAGTTTCCCCCTATTTCTTCAACGCGGGCTTGTTTGACGATGGCTTGAAGATCTCCAAATTGGCCAGTTTTTATGCGCAAAGTTTACTGAGCAGTGGTATCGAGTTTGACATGATTTTTGGACCCGCTTACAAAGGGATCCCTCTGGGGGCGACCTTGGCCATGGAGTTGGCCAGGCGGGGTAAAAGTGTGCCCTTTGCCTACAACCGCAAAGAGGTCAAAGACCATGGCGAAGGCGGCTCTTTGGTGGGTGCGCCCCTCAAGGGCCGGGTTTTGATTGTGGACGATGTCATGAGTGCAGGCACGGCGGTCAGGGAGTCCATGGCGTTGATCCGACAACAAGGTGCAAGTGCGCATGCCGTGGTGATTGCATTGGACAGACAAGAGATGGCCACAGAAAAGAGTGAGGACGGCATCTCTGACGTGCCCTACAGTGCTGTTCAATACGCAAGAGAGACCTTGGGCTTGAGCGTGTGCGCCGTGGCCTCTTTGGAGGATTTGATGAGTTATTTGGAGCGCAGCGAGGACCCCAACCTTCAAGCGCACCTGAGCCGTGTTCAAGCGTACCGTGAAAGGTACGGCGTGAAGGGTCACTGACCCCTCCCAAGTGCATCTAAGACGAGATCAGGATCAACGCCATGGGGTCTCAAAGAGCTGCAATTTTGGAGCGCATCAAATCGTTCACATCTTTTGGATTGGCTTTGCCTTGACTGGCTTTCATGACTTGGCCAATCAAGGCATTGAACGCTTTGTCTTTGCCAGCCTTGATTTGTTCTATTTGATCGGCATTGGCAGCTAGCACGGTGTCAATGATCTGCTCCAAGGCCTTGGTGTCATTGATTTGTTTGAGTCCTTTAAGCTCGATCACGCTGTCAACAAGCGACAAAGGGGTTTGACCTTCTAGGGGCTTGGCCCACAACTCCTCTAAAACGACTTTGGCGGCGTTGTTGGAGAGTGTTGCGTCAGAAATCCGGCTCAAAATAGCTGCCAAAGTCAAGGCGTCAAGCGGGCAAGCTTCAAATCCCAAGTGAGCAGCATTGAGCCGCCGAGAAAGCTCGCCCATGACCCAGTTGCTGGCCATTTTGGCTTGGCCACTGATTTTGGCCACCTGCTCAAAATAGTGTGACATGGCTTGGGTTTGGGTGAGCGTGATGGCATCGTATTCTGGAATACCGTAGTCTTTGACAAAGCGCGCTGCCATGGCGCGAGGCAACTCCGCCATGTTTGAACGAACGTGATCCACCCAGGCTTGCTCAATGATCAAGGCTGGTAAATCGGGGTCGGGGAAATAGCGGTAGTCTGCAGAGTCTTCTTTGGTCCTCATCGCTTTGGTCTCTCCCGTCTCGGGGTTGAACAAAACGGTGGATTGAATGATTTTGTGGCCCTCTTCAAGCTGTTCAATTTGCCACAAAACCTCAAAATCAATGGCTTGTTGCATGAATTTAAAACTGTTTAAATTCTTGATCTCTCGACGGGTTCCCAGGGGCTCGCCAGGGCGTCTGATGGACACATTGGCGTCGCACCGGAAACTGCCCTCTTGCATGTTGCCGTCGCAAATGCCAATCCACGTGACAATTTTATGGAGCTCCTTGGCATAAGCAACCGCTTCTGCGCTGGAGCGCATATCAGGCTCAGTCACGATCTCTAAAAGAGGGGTGCCCGCGCGGTTCAAGTCAATGCCAGACTGGTCCACAAAGTCTTCGTGCAAGGACTTGCCCGCATCTTCCTCCAAGTGCGCTCGCACCAAGCGCACGACTTTCTTTTCTTGTCCTAAAAAGAACTCCACCTCGCCACCTTGGACCACAGGAATTTCAAACTGACTGATCTGGTAACCTTTGGGCAAATCAGGGTAGAAATAGTTTTTTCTGGCGAAAACACTTGAAGGCGATACATGGGCACCAACGGCCAAGCCAAACTCAATGGCGCGCTCGACAGCTTGGCGGTTCATCACCGGCAAGGTGCCGGGCAAGGCCAAGTCCACTGCACAGGCCTGGGTATTGGCCTCTGAACCAAAGGCGATGGAGGCTCTTGAAAAGATTTTGCTCTGGGTGGTGAGTTGTGTATGGGTTTCAAACCCAATGACCACCTCGTAGCCGTGGATCAAAGGTGAGTTCATGTTGTGCCCCTTAAGGCTTTTTTGTGCCAATCCGTGGACAGTTGAAATTGATGAGCAGCGTTCAAGAGTTTGCTCTCTTGAAAGTAGTTGCCAATCATTTGTAAACCGACGGGCATGCTCGACGCGCCAAAACCACAAGGCATGCTCATGGCGGGAAGACCCGCCAGTGAGGCGGGCAAGGTGAAGATATCGGCCAAGTAGTTGGCCACGGGGTCGTTGATTTGTTCACCCAACTTCCATGCCACTTGGGGGGTAACGGGGCCAGCGATGACGTCGCAGGTTTTGAAGGCCTCTTGAAAATCGTTGGAAATCATGCGTCTGATTTTCTGAGCTTGTAAATAATACGCATCGTAGTAACCATGTGACAAGACATAAGTCCCAATCATGATGCGTTTTTTCACCTCTTCACCAAAACCTTCTGTTCTGGTTTTTCGGTAAAGATCATCCAAGTCCTTGTACGCTTTGGCGCGAAAGCCAAACTTGACCCCATCGAATCGGCTGAGGTTGCTGGACGCCTCCGCAGGAGCCAAGATGTAGTAAACGGGAATGGACAGTTCAGTTTTAGGCAGTTCAATCGGAACCAATTGGGCCCCCAAGGCTTTGAACTCATGAAGAGCTAGATCGATGCAGGTTCGTACATCGGCATGCAGCCCATCGGAGAAAAATTCTTTGGGTAAGCCAATGCGTAGGCCTTGGATGGAGTCGTTCAAGTGGCGAGAAAAATCCTCTTTGGGCACATCCAAAGAGGTGGAATCTCGATCAAGATCTGGCCCACACATGGCACTGAGCAACAAGGCGCAATCTTCTGCACTTTGGGCCATGGGGCCCGCTTGATCCAAGCTTGATGCATAGGCGATCATGCCGTAGCGTGAGGCCCGGCCGTAGGTGGGCTTGATCCCCGTGACACCACAAAAGGAGGCGGGCTGTCTGATCGAGCCTCCGGTGTCGGTGCCTGTGGCGGCTGGACATAGGCGCAAAGCCACAGCCGCTGCGCTCCCGCCGGAAGAACCCCCCGCAACGCGACTCACGTCCCAGGGGTTCTTGACTGGCCCCCAAGCTGAGTTTTCGTTGGAAGATCCCATGGCGAACTCATCGCAATTGAGTTTGCCCAAATTGATCATCCCCTCTTGTTGCAAAAGGGAGACCACGGTTGCATCAAAGGGTGAGCAATAGCCCTCCAGCATTTTGGAGCCCGCTGTGGTTGGAAAGTCGCGCGTGACAAAGATGTCCTTGTGTGCAATGGGAACGCCTTCAAGTGAGCGTGCTTGGCCCTTGGAGATTCTTTGATCGGATTGATCGGCCAAGTTGAGCGTAAATTCCTCATTGAAGCTCACAAAAGCACCGCAAGAGGTCGTTGCTGGGGTGAGATGGTCAGCGGTTTGAAGGGGGTTCAAGGCGGGTTTGAGGCTTGCGTGCGCTTTGGCACGCGCGAGGAAATGTTCGCTGGTTTCGCGAGCACTCACGGCTCTGTTCTTGATCGCCAACGCCAAGCCTTGAAGGCTCATGTTATGAAGTTCTTGCATATCAGGACTCAATCACTTTTGGAACTAAAAAGAGGCCTTTTTCAAGCTTGGGAGCGCTTTTTTGATTCAACTCGCGTTGATTGGTCTCACTGACTTGGTCATCGCGCAGTCGCAACGACACCTCTTGCACTGTGGCCAAGGGGTGAGACAGAGGTGAAATGGAGCTGGTGTCCACGGATTTGATTTGCTCAACAATTTCAAAAAACGCGTTGATTTGTTGCAACATTTTTTCTTCTTGACCGCTGCTGAGGTCAAGTTTGGCAAGGGATGCGATTTTTTGGATCTCTTGGGAGGTCAGTGGCATAAAAAAACAATTCAAAAAGAAAAATTAAAACACTTGAAATTCGTTCTGACTCTAGCGTTCGTGTATTATCACGCCCCTATGCTCAAGAAATTTTGAGATATTAAATTTCATTCAAAAAAGCTGGGGTTTTTTATAAAAAAACACTGCTTTTTTTGAAAACGTAAAATTTGAGTGCAGGGAAAATCAAACAAAACACCTGCATTCTTGAGAGGATTACTACATGTTTGGATCATTTCGTCGCTACTTTTCGACCGATTTAGCCATAGATTTGGGAACGGCCAATACGCTCATCTACGTGAGAGACAAGGGTATTTTATTGGACGAGCCTTCTGTGGTGTCGATTCGACATGAGGGTGGGCCACAAGGCAAAAAAACCATCCAAGCGGTCGGGCGCGAGGCCAAGGCGATGCTTGGCAAAGTACCAGGCAACATTGAAGCCATTCGTCCCATGAAAGATGGCGTGATTGCTGACTTTACGGTCACGGAGCAAATGCTCAAGCAATTCATCAAGATGGTTCACCCACGCTCCATGCTCAAGCCCAGTCCAAGAATCATCATTTGTGTGCCTTGTGGCTCCACGCAAGTCGAGCGACGTGCCATCCGAGAGTCGGCCTTGGGTGCGGGTGCATCCGAGGTGTATTTGATCGAAGAACCCATGGCCGCTGCGATTGGTGCGGGCTTGCCTGTGAGTGACGCAAGTGGCTCCATGGTCGTTGACATTGGAGGCGGCACGACGGAGGTTGGCGTGATCTCCCTTGGAGGCATGGTCTACAAGGGCAGTGTGCGCGTGGGGGGGGATAAATTCGATGAGGCCATCATCAACTACATTCGGCGCAACTATGGCATGTTGATCGGGGACCCCACTGCTGAGATGATCAAAAAGAACATTGGTTCTGCTTTTCCGGGCTCTGAGGTCAAGGAGATGGAGGTCAAGGGGCGCAATTTGTCAGAAGGCGTTCCAAGGTCCTTTACGATTTCATCCAATGAGATCTTGGAGGCTTTGACGGATCCTTTGAACAACATTGTGTCTGCTGTTAAAAATGCGCTGGAACAAACGCCCCCCGAACTCGGTGCTGACATTGCAGAGCGTGGCCTGATGTTGACTGGGGGCGGCGCCTTGTTGCGAGATTTGGACCGGTTGTTGGCGGAGGAGACCGGGCTGCCCGTTTTGGTCGCTGAAGACCCCTTGACGTGTGTCGTTAGAGGTTGTGGCTTGGCGCTTGAGCGCATGGAGCGCTTGGGAGCGATCTTTACCAGCGAGTAAGGCCTGGTCAAAAAAATAAAGGTCCTTCTTCGTGGTGAAGGGATCAGCCAAAGGCATGCAGAGCATTTACAATAAAGGCCATCCTACCGATGGGTACTTGTCAGGTGTCTTTGCCATTTTTTCTGGACCCTTCAATCAAATTCCTGCGTGAGCAACCTCTTCACGACCCTTCATTGAGTTGAATCAATCACCATGCCACTCGGGACGCTAGATAGAACTCCGCCACCGTTTTTTAAACAAGGTGCGACACCCCTTCACAAGCTGATCTTTTTTAGTTGTCTCTCTGTTTTGATCATGTTTTGTGATGTGCGTTGGCAACTCACCCAGCCCTTGAGATCTTTGTTTTCTTTGGGCTTAGCGCCAATCCAATGGATGGCTCAACAACCGGGCGTCATCGCTTTGCGTTTAGAAGACTTCTTTCAAGACAATGGGCAAGCTCAAAAAGAGACGGCCTTGGCCAAAAAGCAACTCTTGGCACAGTCCCTACAAGCTTCACAAGCCGATCAGTTGCAACTCGAGAACAAACAGTTGCGATCCCTTTTGGAGCTGAAGGATCGCGTTCAAACCACAGGCCAAGTGGCACAAGTCATTTATGACGCAGCCGACCCCTTTACGCGTCGAGTGATCCTTGACAAGGGCGCCATCAATGGCATTCATGTCAGCTCACCCGTGATGGACGAGTCTGGGATTGTGGGCCAGGTCACGCGGGTCTACCCCTTGATCAGTGAAGCCACCTTGATCATCGACAAAAACCACTCCATTCCTGTTTTGAACAACCGAACCGGCGCCAGAGGTGTTGCGTTTGGTGAGTCCGGAGGGGCGCCGCTCTTGGAGTTGAGGTACATGGCGGCCAACGCAGACATTCAAGAAAACGATGTTTTGAGCACCAGTGGTGTCGATGGTGTTTATCCGCCAGGCGTGCCAGTCGCCAAGGTCATCAAAATTGAGAAAAGCGCAGATTCGATGTTTGCTCGAATTCTTTGTGAGCCTTTGGGGCGCGCTCAAGGCGTGAGGCACCTGATGGTGTTGGAGCCGGTTGGGATTGACTTGCCCGCTAGGCCTGAAATTGAAGTGGTCAAAACTCTCTCAAGAAGTGGGGGGCGAAGATGATCATGCCCCGCGGGCAACAATTGTTGCTACCAGCCAAGCCCTTGTTCATTGTGTTGAGCTTGTTCACGGCCTTGTTGCTCAACATGTTGGAAAACGTAGGGCTTTTGGGCAATGCGGCATGGATGCCTGACTTTTTGGCGGTCGTTTTGTTGTTTTGGTCGGTCCATCAACCGCAACGCGTGGGCATTGGATGGGCTTTCATTTTGGGCTTGGCCTGTGATGTCCATCAAGTCTCTTTTTTAGGACAACATGCCTTGGCTTATACGGTCCAAGGTTTCTTGGCGACCTTGATCCATCGACGCTTGTTGTGGTTTTCTGTGCCCTCCCAAGCTTTGCAAGTGTTGCCTCTTTTTGCGATTTCACATGCCATCTCCATGGTGCTTCGCATGTCTTTGTCCGGCAGTTTGATGGGTTGGCCGATGATATTTGCACCCATGATTGAGGCTTGTTTGTGGCCCATTGTGAGCGTCATTTTGTTGGCACCCCAAAGGCGAGCGCCTGATCCAGATGAGAACCGTCCCTTATGAGTTTGGGTGGAAACATCGAACAGGATTTGAGGAGATTCAGGGGCCGTGTGTTGGTGGCGACTGTGCTGGTGTTTGTGGCCTTTTCACTCTTGGGTGTCAGGCTTTTGTATTTGCAGATTTGGCGCTATCAAGACTTGTTTGATCAGGCGGAGAACAACCGCAAAGTGATTGCCCCTGTGGTGCCAACGCGTGGGGTGATCATGGATCGCAATGGTGTGATCGTGGCGACCAATTACTCTGCCTACACGCTAGAGATCACTCCGGTTAAATTGAACGCTTCTTTGGACTCGGTGATTGATGAGTTGTCTAAAGTGATCAACATCTACCCTAGAGACAAGAGGCGTTTTAAAAAGCTCTCTGACGAATCTAAAAGTTTTGAATCGGTTCCCATCCGAACGCGCTTGACGGACCAAGAGGTGGCACGCTTTGCCGCGCAGCGATTCAGATTTCCAGGCGTTGAGATCAAGGCGCGCCTTTTTAGAAACTACCCCTACCAAAGCTTGGGCAGCCATCTCATTGGTTACATTGGGCGTATCAATCAGTCGGAGAAAGAAAAAATAGAAGAAACAGACGATGAGGCCAACTACAGAGGCACAGACTACATCGGCAAACTTGGCGTTGAGCAAAGCTATGAAAGAGAACTGCATGGCGTGACGGGCTTTCATGAAATGGAGACCTCAGCCGGTGGTCGAGCCGTGCGTCGTTTGTCGAGCAGTCCCTCTACCCCAGGCAACACGGTCAGGCTCTCGGTCGACATCAAGCTTCAAAAAATGATTGAAGACCTCTATGGCAACAGGCGAGGCGCCTTGGTGGCCATGGATCCCAAGACTGGGGAAATTCTGGCCTTCGTCAGCAAACCCACGTTTGACCCCAATTTATTTGTTGAAGGCATTGACAACGAAAATTGGCAGGCCTTGAACGAATCGATGGACAAGCCCTTGCTCAACCGCGCCTTAAGGGGGACGTATCCCCCAGGCTCTGTGTACAAGCCCTTCATGGCTTTGGCTGCTTTGGAGGTGGGCAAAAGAACACCCACACAAACTGTTTTTGATCCTGGGTTCTACATGTTTGGAAACCATCGATTCAGGGACGACAAAGAAGGTGGGCATGGCACCGTTGACATGTACCGCTCCATTGTTGAGTCGTGCGATACCTATTACTACATGTTGGCCCATGATTTGGGTGTGGACACCATTTACGAGCAGATGAAGCCCTTGGGCTTTGGCCAATACACGGGCATTGATGTGTTGGGTGAGTCAAGAGGAATTTTGCCCTCTACCCAATGGAAAAGCGCAACCTATAAGAAACCAGAGCAACAAAGATGGTATTCAGGTGAAACCATTTCCTTAGGGATTGGTCAAGGCTACAACAGCTTCACGGTGCTGCAAATTGTCCAAGCCGCGGCCACACTTTTGAACGATGGTAAAAAAACCAGACCCCATTTGGTCAAGGAGATCATCAACCCGGAGACCAAGGTGGGGCGTGCGGTGCCCGTCACAGCGATCGCGGAAATCAGTTTGAAGAAAGAAAATACAGCCATCGTTCGGCAAGCCTTGGTGGGTGTGAACCTAGAGGGTACGTCAGCTTCAAGCTTTTTGGGCGCGGCCTACACCAGTGGGGGCAAGACGGGAACGGCGCAAGTCTACTCGGTGCGTGAGAACGAAAAGTACAACGCCTCCAAACTTGACGAAAGAATGCGCGACCATGCACTTTTCATGGCCTATGCGCCAGCAGAGGATCCCAAAGTGGTGTTGGCCATGGTGGTGGAGAACTCAGGTTTTGGTGCGCAAAATGCGGCACCTATTGCCAGGCGTATCTTTGACTTTCTTTTGATGGGCCAGTACCCCTCGGAGGAAGACATCGCAGCGGTTCAAATCGGACAAGCCACCAAACCGATTGGTAAACCCAGGCCTGTTGCCAGTGTGCCTTGGTTCAATGCCATAGAAAAAAATCCTCAAGAGTCCGCTCCTTTGAGCGCAACACCTAGCCCTTGAGAAGACTCAGCGTAAGCCCTAGTTGATCAAATAAGCGTCTCTTGCGGTTTTGAGGATCAAGCAAGACACGACAAAGATAAAAATCCAGCGGACGAAACCTGAGCCGTGTTGAACGGCCATCTTGGTGCCCAGTAAACTGCCCAAAATGTTAAAGACGGCCATGGGAATGGTGATGGCCCACCAGATTTGATTGTCGTAGACAAAGAGGCTCAAGGCTGCCGCATTGCTGGCGCTGTTGAGCACTTTGGCCGCACCTGAGGCGTGCAAGAAGTCGTAGCGCAACAGGCGCACAAAGATGAAGATGAAGAAGCTTCCAGTTCCTGGGCCAAAAAATCCATCGTAAAAACCAACAACACTGGCCACCACCATCAAGGCAAAAAGTTCTGAAGAGCCTTTGAACCTCGGGTCGTGAACGCTACCCAAGTTTTTGCTGCTCAAGGTGTACAAAAGAACACCACTTAAAACAAAGGGAAGTGCTTTTTTGAGGAATTCGGAGGACACCAGACTCAAGGACCACGCGCCTAAGAATGAACAACAGGCTGCGCACAAAGCGGCCATGAAAAGCTTCTTCCAAGGCAAATCAATGTGACGGCTGTAATTCCAACTTGCAAACAAAGTCCCCCAAAGGGAGACGGACTTGTTGTTGCCCAAAAGTGTTGCTGCCGGGGCCGAGGGGTAAGTGGAGAAAAGGGCTGGCACCAAGATCAAACCGCCCCCGCCAACGATGGCGTCTACATAGCCCGCAAGGGCCGCGCAACCCAATACAAAAAGAATGTCCATGGGCAGATTGTGACTTAAAAAGAACCCAAGAAAAAAGCACTGCTGGGTTGACCAGCAGTGCTTTTTAAGATGCGCCCTCTTCAATCGGGGCTTGGTATGTCAAGTCTCCTCAAACCTTCTTCATGTCCTCTTTGCAACACAATGTACCCGTTTGCAAAGCTGGGTTGGCTAGGGGCTTACCCAGGGATGTTGTTTTTCATTTGAAAACTCTCCAACGCGTGAGCGCCTGAAGCGCAAACAGGAGCAGAGTTAAAGGCCCTTTCAATGAGCTTCAGCGATCCATTTGGCGGCCTTTTCTGCCATCATGAGTGTCGGAGAATTGGTGTTGCCACTGGTGATGCTGGGCATGGCGCCCGCGTCCACCACACGCAGACCGGAAACAACGCCGCCTTGACCATTTTGTACCCGAAGTTCAGGATCCAAGACCGCCAAATGGGCTCCTAAGCGGCCCATCTGGGTGGTTCCCACCGGGTGAAAGATGGTGGTTGCGATG
>JBAXNB010000017.1:0-25298 GCA_037134015.1 Betaproteobacteria bacterium
CAAATATCAAGTAATATTGTTTGAAGGCATTGAACAATAATATTTATGAGTTTGCTTTAATATCAGGTCTTATAGAGGGTTATCCATAGGTACAAATTCACTTAAGAATACATTTTTGCAAACTAAAATATTGATATTTACAACCTTTAACACTCACTTAGGATAGTTGTATGAGTTTATTTTTTAAGATCAAGCAATTCTTTATCCTAATTATGTTGGGATTTTTATCGGTCAATATCAATGCACAGAATATAAGCGAACCTTTGGGGGGCTCTGAAAGTGGGAAGGAACTGGTATTACAAAAGTGCGTTCAGTGCCATACTGATTCTATTTGGAGAGATCACAAGCAAGATACTCGTGCATGGGAAGCTACGTTGTATCGAATGATGGGAAGAGGTGCGATATGGACGCAAGAGGAAATAAAGTCTATGTCAGGTTTTCTTGCTGATAATTTCGGAAACCAATCTGCTAAGTTAAAGAATAAATAATTGATAGAAATATTTTTGGAGCTCAGCTATGCGTGACGTTGTAACTAGGTATTTGACCAATACTATTTCAAGGCGTGGATTTTTAGACAATCTTAAATTGGCAGGTATGACTGTTACTGCAGCTGAAGGTGTTTTGTCTTCATTAAGCGTTGCTGCTCAAAATACAACATCTTCATCTAATTCGGCTGCAACAGAAGTTCCGGCTGTAAAGACGTTTCAAGGCTCTGGTGGTGCATGTTTTGCAGAGCAACTCATTGCATGTGGGGTTAAATATGTCTTTGGTAATTCTGCGAGTGAAGATGCTCAATTTTATGATGCATTGGTAGATAGACCACAGCTCAATTATATTCTTACGCCTCACGAGGGACCTGGAGCAGCAATGGCTGCTGGTTATATCAAAGCATCTCAAGAGCCTGCTGTCGTCATGCAAGCTGGAGCGGTAGGCCTAATGAATGCGATGGGTCAAGTTTTTAATGCATATAAAGAGCAAACACCGTTGGTGATCTACTCTTATAGAACGGATCAATCTAAGAGAGCGGGCAGAGACGGCTTTGAAGAAATTGCAAATCAAGAACAAGTTTTACAGCCCCTTACCAAATATTCATGGATGGCTCGTGGTCCATCAATGATTGCAGAAACAACTAGACACGCGTTCAAGTCAGCATGGACGCCACCTCATGGCCCAGCCTATCTGACCTGGCACTCCGACTATACAGATGAGAAAACCAGAACAGAAATAATTCAACAAACTCATTTCGACACTCGAATGCGAGTTAGACCTAACCCTATTGAAATTGAGCGTGCTGCAAGAATGCTTTTAGAAGCCAAGATGCCTGTGTTGATTGTAGGCGATGAAATATACAAGGCAAAGGCCGTAGCAAAGGCTGTTAAATTGGCTGAAATGTTAGGCATGCCGGTCACCCAAATGCGTCAGATGTGGGTTAATTTTCCAGAAGCTCATCCACTTTGGGTAGGTAACGCCCCGGCAGGAACTTTGGCTAGCATTACTTGGCCTAAAAACTTTGATTTGGCAATAAACATAGGTAACAAGATGCAACACAATGGGATTCAGCCTATTGTTTCGAGAAATGTAAAGTTCATTGATATGCGAATCGATTATCAAAACATGGGCAAGGTGATGTCTACCGATGTTCCTTTGGTTGGTGATGTTGCATTAGGACTTGATGATCTCATCGTCGCATTAGAACAATTGATGAACTCGAAAAGCAAAGAAATAGCAATCCAGCGTACTCTTGAAGTCAAAAAGTACACGGATCGAGCAAGACAAATATTTACAGGTATTGTTAACAACCCAGAGTGGAACAATTCACCGCTTATAGCTGACAGAGTGACATGGGAAGTTGCACAATTTGCTGATAAAGATGCGATCATTGTCCATGAGGCCGGCTCGGTTGCCATGCACTCCTTCAATTTTAATCCTGTAGGAGGAAGAGAACTATTTTTCTATTATGGAGGACATTTGGGCTCAGGTGTTGGAACCTCCGCTGGTGTGAAATTAGCAAGACCTCAGCAACAAGTGATTTGTTTGGTTGGGGATGGATCGTTTCTCTTTGGCCCCCACGCTTTGTGGAACATGGCTAGGCTAGAACTACCAGTCATTACTATTGTGTACAACAATCACGCCTATGGTGGACCACATAATCGCGCAATTGCTAACGTTCCGTCAGGTCGTATGGTTGAAACTGGTCAGTTCGTTGCAAGTTACTTAGGTAATCCAGATATGAACATGGCTCATATCGCAAATGGCTTTGGAGTCAAGGCCGAAGTTGTAAGTAACGCTCAGGAATTGAAACAGGCTCTTTCACGAGCCAAGCTAGCCACGATGGATGGCAAGCCTTATCTGATTGACGTGCAAGTGGTTCGTCGTGGTGTAGGTTGGACGGATCATCCTTGGACGCCCAATATCAAAGGAAGTAAGCAAAAAGCTAAAAAAACGTTATGATTTTTCAGTTCGTCTTTTCTATTCTTATATTGTCTTTTTCCTCGTTGGGGATTGCTGATGATGTTGCAATTGGAAATGAAATTTATCACGAAAATTGCAGTGCGTGTCATGGCAAAGAAATGCTCAAACCAGGTCTTGCATTTGATTTGAAAAAATTTCCAAAAGAGGATTTTCAGCGTTTTCGAAACTCAGTTCTAAACGGCAAAGGAAATGGCATGCCCGCTTGGAGTGTAAAGTTATCAGAAGAAGATATCAAGTTACTCTGGCTTTATGTCAAAACTGCATCAGATATTTAACTGAATATCAGAGCTAACATAGCTGCGTCGTCAATTAAATTGACTGTTGCATAGTTTGCAAGTTTGTAAAGAAAAAATTCACTGCGCAATAAAAAACCCATTGGCGTATGTTCGACCATAACGGTTTGAAATAGTTCCATTGATTATTTTCGACCTTTACCTCTAGAGCCTGTGAATGGTTTATGATTTCCATGGTTTAAATAAAATCGACCGGGCAATCTTTGATAATAACCACCATTATAAAAAACAGGAAATCCAATAAAAAAACCATTGAAAGAAGTTGGATATGGATTGATCAATGAAGGGGCTACTACATAGACTTCGTTATTTGAATATATTGGACTGCCTGGCGCATTGATAAAATTGGCTGGCTCACCTTGAAGCAAGGGTGCAGAAGCTTGTATCAGTAAATTCGCTCCGGGATCAAAAGGGAGTTGAGTTGAGTAAGTTTGACCCTTGTATTCAAAAATTACTTGAAATTCCTGAGCCCTACCGCTATTTTTGTCACTTGCTTTAAAGTCTGTATCACTGTTAATTTTTTCGTCAGTGATTGTTGAACTAGATTCTTTGAGTGGAATAACTTTGACTACGTTAACCAAAACTGGCACAGCAGGACTGTTCTGTTCATAGCCCATAGAGTTCAAACTTTGTTGAGATAGATTATCTAAATGAGAACAACTTGACAAAGCGAAGGAACATAAAACGCCAGTCAAGAGTTTGTATGAGCAAGAGATGAATTTATTCATTTTTAAATGAAGGAGCGCGTTTGTTGATAAAAGCATCCATCCCCTCTTTTTGATCATACGTTGCAAATAAAGAATGAAAGAGCCGTCTTTCGTACATGACACCATCAGACAAGTTGCTTTCAAAAGATCTTTGTACAGACTCTTTAGCGGCCAACACAGCTAGCCTTGGATATTCGCATATTGTCATGGCTGCTGAAATAGTTTCATTCATTAATTTATCTAAGGGAACAACTCTTGAAACCAATCCTGATTGCTCAGCCTCTTGAGCATTCATCATTCTTGCTGTCAAGATCATGTCCATGGCTTTGGATTTACCCACAGATCTAGGCAATCTTTGTGTGCCTCCTGCGCCAGGAATTATGCCCAACTTAATTTCTGGCTGACCGAATTTGGCGTTGTCTGCAGCAATGATAAAGTCGCACATCATCGCCAACTCACAACCTCCGCCAAGAGCAAACCCACTGACTGCTGCGATCACAGGCTTTCTGACATGTCGAATAATTTCCCAATTTTTGGTAATGAAGTCTGAGGTATAAACATCAGCAAAAGAATAGTTGGCCATAGCAGAAATGTCAGCACCTGCAGCAAATGCTTTTTCATTTCCAGTAATGATAATGCAACCAATACGAGAGTCTTCATCATATTCTTTTAAGGCCTGACCCAATTCAATCATCAAACCTGTATTGAGCGCATTCAATTGTTTGGGGCGATCAAGGGTGATAACAGCGACTTGATCGTGTTCAATTCTGGTCTTGATAAGTTCATAGGTCAATTTGATTGCTCCAAAATAATTTATGCTATGCCTAATGAGTTAACCACTTTGATATTCTGCTGGGATCGGATTGAATCAAGCGTAACGTTTTGTTGTTGTACATTTCTTTTAAATCAATCTTAATTTGAGTCATTTTTTTGTCTCTGCTAATCAGAGCATTGATAAAGCGATGCTCACCAGCATAAAGTTGTATGTCGTCTAGTTTATTGATTCTCCAGGATTGAGATTGCCCGCCTTTTTTTCGGGAAATCACCTCAATAGCTAGCCATTCATCGCCCTCGCATATACCGGCCTTTTGGGCGATGCCGCCATCAAGAACTTGCTTGACGATAAGATTAGGACCACTAGATTCTGCAATCCTTAACCCTAGTTTTTGAGCCCATTGCGATGGTTCAAATTTAGCCTCGACTCCAAAGTTTTTCAAGAGTTCTAGAGTGGGTAATTCCCTTGTACTGTGAACCCAATCATTTATTTTTTGATTTAAATTAACCTGAGTTAAGTCTTTGATGGCTTTCAATAGATGCATTTCTGACATCAGACCACCTTTGCAGTCTACCCATAATTTCCTCATTACATCGTCGAGGGTAAAAAATGGTTTTATTTTCTCATCAGAATGATCTTGAGTGACAGTGATCAGGCGAAGCGTTAAATCCAAGCAAAGTGCTATCAAAGCACCTTTGGTGTAATAACTCACTGTGATGTTGGCGGTGTTGGGTTGAGGTCTATAGTATTTGGTCCAAGCTTCAAACGAGGCCTGAGCAGCAGAATGTATATTGCGTCCTGGGGTTTGTAAAACTTGGTTTAGTGTTTTTGAAAGTAATTTCAAATAATCTGAAATTTCTATTAGGCCGCATCTCACAAGAATTAAATCATCAAAATAACTTGTGAAACCCTCGAAAAACCATAAGAGTTCAGTGTAATTTTCTTGCGTAAGATCTAAAGAATTGAACTCAACAGGTCTGAGTCGTTTGATGTTCCAAGTATGAAAATACTCGTGTGAAAATAAACCAAGAAGCTGAATATACCCGTCAGTGGGTTTACCTTGATTCACTCGAGGTAAGTCTGATCTATTGGCAATTAAAGCAGTGCTATTTTTATGCTCAAGGCCTCCATAACCATCATTTACAGCCCAAAGTAAAAACAGATAATGTTCAATGACTGGTTTTTTCTTTCCATGCCAAAAATGTATTTGATATTCACAAATTTTTTTAACATCGTTCAGCAGCTTGGAACCATCAAATGTGATCGGAGCTCCAGTGACTACAACGCGGTGTTTGACACCACATGCAATAAATTGACCAGTCCAAAAGTCACCCATTTCAACTGGACAATCGATCAATTCTTGATAGTTTTCAGCTTCAAAAACCCCAAAGCCCTTGAGGTCAACCTTTGATGAGACTAGCGATGTTGCCAGTTTCCAGTTTGAATTAAAAGACGGTTTCTTGATTGCAACCGTGTGTTTTTCACTTTCAAAACCATCTGCACTTAGAAAAACACTGCTTCCATTAAAAAAGCACCGATCAAGATCAAGCCAGGCTGTTCTGACGGAAGCGTCTCTTGCAAAAATAAGGTAATTTATTTTTAACTCGTGATCTTCTTGGCAGTCTATAGACCAAGTATTTTTTGTCAATTGATTTATTTTTTTCGATCGTCCATTTTGTTTTGCTGAAATTTTGATAATGTCTTTTGAAAATTCTCTTATCAAATAGCTTCCTGGTATCCAAGACGGTAGTCGAACTGTTTGTTTACCTTTAGGTTTAAGAAGCGAAGCTGTGACTTCGATGATGTGATCTTTTGCTTGCTCAATATTGATATCGTAGTGGATAGGGCCCATATTTTGAAATCGATTTAATTGGTTTAATTTTAAGTGGCACCTGCAGCAATGAAGCAAGCAATGCTTGAAATAAGGGTTAATCTAAATCGCAAAGTTAGCCAATGTTTGATACCAGCGTGAGGATAAAATTTCCTATCGATCAAATAAGATGCTATGAGCAAGAAACCAAGAAAAGGCAAGCCCGAAAAAGCTGGCATAAGAACAGCTAACCAAGAGAGCAATGATAAACTAACTCCCCATATGACATGTTGTCTTTGGTGTTCGGTATTTTTTATAAAAGCAATGCCCCAATGGATACCTCCTAAAAAAGAGACGATGACTGCGCCGTAAGCTGCTAAAGCGATAGATACAAAGGGATGCAATTCTTCGTCCACCAACCACAAAAGAATTGCTAAAACGATAAATGGCAGTCCTCCCGCATAGGCAAGTCTTTCTAAGAGCTCTTCGTTGTGTAAATTTGCAGTACTTGAATCGGAGTAGTTCATTGAATTGAAGGATGTGCTTTGAATGGGTTGATTGTCGTTTGTAGTCGATATGAAATTAAAACTTACCTTCGGTCAATAATTTCTCAAGTTGTGCTGTATTGATGGCTCCTGGCACCCTTGTGCCGTCGGACGTCACGATGGTAGGTGTGCCATTGATTTTGCGTTTTCTTCCATACTCAACTGTTCTGGTCAACGCTTGAGTATCACAATTGTTAAAAGACATAGTAGGGATGATTTCTCTTTGCATCCAATCTTTCCAAGCTTTTGCTTGATCCTTAGAGCACCAAATCTTTTTCGATTTATCAATTGAATCTTGTCCAAGAACGGGATAAAGAAATAAATGTATGGTTAGGTTATCTACTTTTTGTAAATCTTTTTCAAATCTTTTACAGTAGCCACAATTGGGATCCTCAAAAACTGCGATATGTCTTTTGCCATTACCTTGGACGATCTTGATAGAGTCTTTGAAGGGAAGAGTTTGAAAATCAATGGCTGTTAACTTTTCGATTCGTTCTTCAGTAATGTTTTTTCTTGTTCTTGTGTCGATGAGTTGACCTTGAATTAAGAAATTTGCGTCTGCATCGCTGTAATAAATTTCATCGCCATCGACCCTGATCTCATAAAGTCCGCTCATAGGCGAGCGAGTTATTTCTTCAATTTTTGGAAACTGTGGGATTCTTTCCATCAATATTTTTTTAATCTGCGCTTCTTGTCCTTGTGCAAAAGAGTTGAGTTGCAGTGTTAATAGGATGCCAGCGAAAAGGAACAACGAAAGTTTGTTGATGACGTTCGATTTTTTTTTAATAGTTGAGTTAATCATTATTTTTCTTTATGAGCCTGCATGTTTCATGAAAAAAGACTTTAAAAAGTTTAGATTTTGGATACTGTTCAAGCCTTGATTTCTTGCGGTCTTGACCAAGCCGTTCGAATGTGCAAATAATCTTTGAATAGAGTCACAAAAATACCAAGAGCTTAGGATATCTGTTTTGCGTGCGCGCTCATATTTTCGGAGCAAATACTGATCTCCTAACTTTCTCCAATATTGCACTTCATCTCGCAAGTCCATGACTTTGACCAATTCCGCTACATCTCCAAGACCTAAGTTTAGTCCCATTCCTGCAAGAGGGTGGATGGTATGCGCTGAATCCCCTGCAAGAGCCCAAAATCGATTCGTCCCGAGTTGACCTATCCATTGCTTGGCTTTGCTAGCGCTTAAAGCCCAAGTTGCTGAGGGCCCTAAAACTTTCACCTGCGGGTAGCGGTTTTTTGTCATGACGGAGAGTTCTTGAGCAATTTCATCATGGCTTTTTTGTTGGAAATTCATCGCCTTTTTGCTTGGCATCGACCAAACGACAGACATGTGGGTCGATTCATTTCCTTCACAGGGAAGCATCCCTAAAATTTCAGGTCCACTTTCTTTGTCGATAAACCACTGAAGCGCTTTTCCTTGGTGCTGAATGCCGGTGTCAACCAAAGTTGCAAACGCGTGTTGCTGGTAGTGATTGGTATCAAAAGTCACCCCTAATTTTTTTCGCATCGCGCTTTGCTTGCCTTCGCAAATCAAGGTCAACGGTACTTCAATGTCCGCAACTTCATTGTTGAGCAAAACAATATGCTCTTGTTGTTCTATGTTTTGCATAAGTTGATCTTCAAGTGCCGAGGCCTTCACAATCCAAGCCAGGGGACCACTATTTTGTTCAGGTGAAAAACTCAATTCGCTAGAGTGGTCACCAAAGATTTGCATATCCTTCAAGTCGGTGACGTTTTGGTTTTTTGGCCAAGAATTAATTTTTTCTAATGTGTCTTTGGATTTTTTATTCAAAGCAAAGTACCTGACGTCTTGACGCGGCGTCAGGGCGGTGTGTTTTTTGTCTAAAGACAACGCGACATGAAGTCGCTTTTGGGACAAATAAAGTGCCAAGCTCATGCCAACCACGCCCTGTCCCTTGATCAAAACATCTATTTTCTTTTCCATGTGCACAATTGTAGGTTCAAGCCATGGGTTTAGGCTCTGCTCAATTTACAATGAGGTCATTAAACAAGCCTTGTTCTATCAACTTTGACAGATGATGTAAGTTGATGGGAAATAAATAGGGCTTTTCATTTGGGTACTTTAGTAGTCATTTAATTCTACTTTTTGTAAGCTGCTAATTTAAAGGAATGGTTATGAGTTTGAAGTGTGGAATTGTGGGTCTGCCGAATGTGGGGAAGTCTACCTTGTTCAACGCATTGACCAAAGCGGGAATTGCCGCTGAAAACTATCCTTTTTGTACGATTGAACCCAATGTGGGCATCGTAGAGGTGCCTGATCCCAGACTTGCTCAGCTTTCCGCCTTGATCAATCCTGAACGAGTGGTATCTGCCATTGTTGAGTTTGTGGATATCGCAGGTTTAGTTGCGGGGGCAAGTCAAGGGGAGGGATTGGGTAACCAATTTTTGGCTCACATCAGAGAAACCGATGCCATTGTGAATGTCGTGCGGTGTTTTGAAGATGACAATGTCATTCATGTGGCGGGTAAGGTGGATCCCATCGCAGATATAGAGGTCATTCAAACGGAGCTTTGTTTGGCAGACCTCTCTACCGTTGAAAAAGGAATTCAGCGCTACACCAAGGCTGCTCGTTCTGGAGCAGAAAAGGAGGCGACTAAAATTTTAGATGTGTTGGGCAAATGCCTAGAAGTTCTCAATCAAGCCAAGCCCATCAGAACCATGCCTCTAACGCAAGATGAGTGGCTTCTCATCAAACCATTTTGTTTGATCACTGCCAAACAAGCGATGTTTGTTGGCAATGTCAGTGAGGATGGCTTTGAGGGCAATCCATTGTTAGATCGGTTGCAAGAATTCGCTTCTTCTCAAGGTGCGCCAGTTGTTGCGATTTGCGCAAAAATGGAGGCTGAAATGGCTGACATGAACGACGAGGATCGTTTGATGTTTTTAAATGAGATGGGTCAAGCCGAACCTGGATTGAACAGATTGATTCGAGCTGCTTTTAAATTGCTAGGACTTCAAACGTACTTCACTGCAGGCGTTAAAGAGGTACGCGCATGGACCATTCACATAGGCGATACAGCCCCTCAAGCCGCCGGGGTCATTCATGGTGATTTTGAGCGTGGTTTTATACGAGCGCAGACCATAGCTTATGACGACTTTATTGCATTCAAGGGTGAAGCCGGCGCAAAAGAAAATGGCAAGATGCGCTCAGAGGGAAAAGAATATGTGGTCAAAGATGGCGATGTCATGAACTTCTTGTTCAATGTTTAAAGAAAAAAGCAGCACACTTTTTTTGATATCCGCATCTTGAGGTGAGGCTTTGTAAGCAAAAGTTTTACCCCAATTCGAACAAAAAGATGGGATAACAATTAAAAGATAAGTGTTACATGCTATTTGGGTCCTCCTCCACATTGAGGTGCAGAGTCTAGAGCGGAGATAACTTTTTGGTGCTCAAACCTTTGACGCTCATCAATAAGAACCAAAGTCATAAGAGATTAGAACTTAAGTCAATAGAAATGGTACTTGAGCAGCTCTAGCACTCAATTATTTCTTCAATGACCTTACGATAGAAGGGAAATTGATCGCTACAATGGTGCTTTATTTTTAAGCAATTCAAGTTTCGCACCAGTGTGTGCTTTTGATATTTATCGCATCGTAAATTCATGATAAAGATTGGTATTTTTGACTTGCCCAATCAACTTTTTGTTGCTCCAATGGCCGGGGTGACAGATCGTCCCTTTAGGAAGTTATCCAAACGCCTAGGTGCGGGCTACGCTGTCAGTGAAATGGTGACATCAAGACTTGATTTGATGAAAACACTTAAAACCTCCCGTCGAACCTGTCACCAAGGCGAAGTGGGCCCCATTGCTGTTCAAATTGCTGGAACAGATCCCGAGATGATGGCTGAAGCAGCCTTTTATAACCTCCAACGAGGAGCTCAAATCATCGATATCAATATGGGTTGCCCTGCCAAAAAGGTTTGTCAAAAATGGGCTGGTTCGGGATTGATGAAAGATGAGAATTTGGCCCTTTCCATCATTGATGCAGTGGTCAAAGCCTGTCAACCCTTTGAAGTTCCAGTCACACTCAAAATGAGAACGGGTTGGAGTGAGTCGACCAAAAATGCCTTGTCCATTGCCAAAGCTGCAGAGTCTGCTGGGGTACAAATGATTACTGTGCACGGGCGAACACGAGAGCAAGGCTTTGGTGGCTTTGCAGAATACCAAACCATCAAGGCCATCAAGAACGCAGTTCGAATTCCTGTTGTGGCCAATGGAGATGTTGATTCACCTCAAAAGGCCAAAGCAGTTTTGGAGTTCACCAAGGCTGATGCTTTGATGATTGGCCGTGCAGCTCAGGGGCGCCCTTGGATTTTTCGTGAAATTGCGCATTACCTTTCTACGTCTATCGAGTTAGCGCCGCCCCTGATTGAAGAGGTGCGGGGTTTGCTTTTAGAGCACTTGCAAGAACACTACGATTTGTATGGCTCCTTCATTGGTGTGCGATCTGCTCGTAAACACATTTCTTGGTACACCAAGGGACTTCAGGGTTCGGTCGAGTTCATGCGTGAGTTGAATAAAATTGAAAACACAAGCGATCAAATGGATCAGGTGAATGTTTATTTAGATGCTTTGGGGCAAACGACGGATCGTTGGCCAAGTCAAAGTTCAGTGGAGATGAAGAAAATGGAATGTGTTGAATGAGCAAGAAAAACATACAAGACATCGTGCGTCAAAGCATGGAAGTTTATTTCAAGGATTTAAGAGGGACGGAGCCAGACAATTTACACGAGATGCTGGTTGAGGTGATCGAAAAACCATTGCTCGAAATAGTCATGCGACAAGCTGATGGAAATCAGTCAAAGGCGGCAATGTGGTTGGGGCTTAATCGAAATACACTCAGAAAAAAATTACTGGCGCATAAGTTGATATAAAAATTTAAAGATGCTGAGCGTTTTTCGAAGTACCTCGCCTCTCATAAAAAAATAATTTAACTGGAATTTCTCGCATGAACGCATTGTTATCCGTATCTGACAAGACTGGCCTTTTGGAATTGGCAAAAGGCTTGCATGCATGTGGCGTTGGTTTGATCTCAACGGGTGGGACTGCAAAGCTTCTTGCCGAGCACGGATTGCCTGTCAGGGAGATATTTGATTTGACAGGATTTCCTGAAATGCTTGACGGTCGAGTCAAAACGCTTCATCCCAAAGTACATGCAGGCCTTTTAGCTAGAAGAGATCTTCTTGAACATACACAAACACTCCATGCGCATGGCATTGAGACCATTGATATCTTGGTGGTCAATCTCTATCCATTTGAACAAACCGTTGCTAAACCTGGCTGTTCACTTGAAGAGGCCATTGAGCAAATCGATATTGGGGGACCTGCAATGGTTCGCTCAGCAGCCAAGAACTGGAAGGATGTTGCGGTACTCACAGATCCTGAACAGTACCCAAGCTTTTTAAAAGATTTTCAAGTCTCCAAGCAGATTTCAAAGAAAACGCATTTTGATTTGGCTGTCAGTGCCTTCAACAAAATCAGTCAATACGATGGTGCAATCAGTAATTACTTGTCTTCCTTTGATGAAAACTTTCATCAAGTGACTTTTCCCCAACAATTCAATACACAATTCACCAAAGTGCAAGAAATGCGCTACGGAGAAAACCCGCATCAACAAGCCGCCTTTTACAAAGACATTGATCCCCAATTGGGCTCTTTGGTCAGCAGTGAGCAACTCCAGGGCAAAGAGCTGTCGTTCAATAACATTGCCGACTCGGATGCTGCTTGGGAGTGCGTGAAATGTTTTGCGGAGCCGGCCTGTGTCATTGTCAAACACGCCAATCCGTGTGGCGTGGCAATATCGCAGTCTGCATTGGGCGCCTATGAAAAGGCTTTCAAGACAGATCCAACTTCTGCCTTTGGTGGAATCATTGCTTTGAACCGAGAAGTGGATGCTGAGTTGGCCCAGGCTTTGATGAAACAATTCATGGAGGTGCTCATGGCGCCTCATTTCACCAAGCAAGCTCTGGAGGTGTTGGCCAGCAAGCCCAACGTTCGTGTCTTGCAAATGCAGCTCCCTGGTAAAAGCGATATCTTGTCTTTGGATCAAGTGGGACGAAATCAATTTGACTACAAACGAATTGGATCAGGCTTGTTGATCCAAACTTCGGATCACCATGTGTTGACAGACAAAGACTTGAAAATTGTCACGATCAAATCACCAACGAGTGATCAATTAAAAGACCTCTTATTTGCTTGGAGAGTTGCAAACTATGTCAAAAGTAACGCGATCG
The DNA here is from genome assembly GCA_037134015.1 of Betaproteobacteria bacterium. Lineage (GTDB taxonomy): Bacteria > Pseudomonadota > Gammaproteobacteria > Burkholderiales > Burkholderiaceae_C > Limnohabitans. Next base: position 12,868 of record JBAXNB010000017.1, read on the forward strand.
TGTTTTGCAAGGATGGCATGACAATGGGCGTGGGTGCTGGTCAAATGAGCCGGCTGGACTCGGCAAGAATAGCCAGCATCAAAGCCAAAGAAGCGGGCTTGAGTTTGTTGGGATCGGTGGTCGCAAGCGATGCTTTTTTCCCTTTTAGAGATGGCTTGGATGTGGTGGTCTCAGCTGGTGCCACGGCCGTGATTCATCCGGGTGGATCGATGAGAGATCAAGAGGTGATCGATGCGGCCAATGAACATGGCATTGCCATGGTCTTTACTGGTGTGAGACATTTCAGGCACTGAAATGTCTCACCAAAGGTCAAGGTCTGTTGGCATTGATCGGTGCCCAGAAAGTCCACTTGGTCACAGTGACTTGAAAACCTTGTCTGCAATTTGTACGGTCTCTTGGATGTCTGCACTCGTATGCGCAGCGCTCACAAACCCTGCTTCATAAAGGGCAGGGGCAAAATAAATCCCTTGACTGAGCATGCCATGGAAGAATCGATTGAACTGCTCAGAATTGCTTTTCATCACTTCAGTGTAGTTCTTGGGCAATTGGGGCAGCAAGAAAAATCCAAACATACCGCCCTGGCAATCAGCGCTCAGGGGGATGCCATTGCGCTTGGCACTTTGCATCAATCCGTTGGTAAGTTCTTGAGTTTTAAGACCCAAAGACTCAAAGAATCCTGGTTCTGAGATGGCTTTGAGGGTGGCTATACCGCAGGCTGTGGCCACGGGGTTGCCGCTCAAGGTGCCAGCTTGATACACCGGCCCCATGGGAGCGAGTTGCTCCATCACGGAGGCTTTACCACCAAAGGCCGCCAAGGGCATGCCTCCGCCAATGACCTTGCCCATCACCGTCATATCGGGTTCAAAGCCGGGGATGTCTTTTCGGTATACGCTTTGCGCACTTCCCAATGCCACTCGACATCCACTCATGACTTCATCAAAAACCAAAAGCGCATGGTGCTTGGTACACAGTTCACGGCACAAAGCCATGAAGGGTATGCTGGCACGCACAAAATTCATATTGCCAGCAATGGGTTCGATCATCAGGCAAGCGATCTCTTCGCCGTGAAGTTCAAACGCTTGTCTCAATTGCTCAAGGTTGTTGTACTCTAAAACCAAGGTGTCTTTGACGACCTCAGGTGGAACGCCAGCACTGGTGGGGTTGCCAAATGTCGCCAAACCAGAGCCCGCTTTGACCAGCAAGGCATCAGCATGACCATGGTAGCAACCCTCGAATTTAATGAGTTTTTGTCGACCTGTGGCACCTCTGGCCAAACGAATGGCCGACATGGCTGCCTCTGTACCTGAACTCACCAATCGAACCATTTCCATTGAGGGCGTCAAATGAATCAGCATTTCTGCCAACTCTATTTCTCTCTCGGTGGGCGCTCCAAAGGAAAAACCTTCCAGCGCAGCTTTTTGAACGGCCTCTATGACCCTTGGATCACCATGTCCTAAAATCATGGGCCCCCAAGAGCCAATGTAATCAATGAACTTTTGACCGTTGGCATCCCAAAAATTCGCTCCTTTGGCGTTGGTGATGAATTTGGGTGTCCCACCCACAGCCTTGAAAGCTCTGACAGGCGAGTTCACGCCGCCTGGAATGACTTTTCTGGCTCGGTCAAACAAAGTTTGATTGATGTCGATCATGGTTCAATGCCTTAGAAAACTCAATGACGTGTTTCATGTCCAGGCAGAGGAAAATCCTCTAGACCTGTCACATGGTCGGGCCGATCTTCTGGTGAAGTGTCACTCTCATCTGAGTGAGCCCAATACAAGCGATCGGCAATCACATGCCCCATACCTGGTCTAAAGCCAGAGTCCAGTGAGCGGTCTAAAAAGCTCAGACTCTCCTTGGTGGCTGCTTCCAAATCAGTCCCAGTGGCAACTAGGGCTGCCAAAACGGCGCTCAGCGTGTCGCCAGCGCCTGAAAAGACAGCATCAAATTTCTCAAGCTGTTCGCTGACCAAGACGCTGTTGGGGGAGGCCAAGGTGTTTTCAATGAATTGGTCCGGCATTTGAATGCCGCTCACCAAAACGTAGGGCGTGCCCATTTCATAGGCCGCTCTTGCAATGTCTCTTGGGCCAGGTGCTCGCTCACTCGACCAATCGGGCAGCAACCATCTCCATAGGGTGTTGTGGTTGCCAACCAAGACGGTGCTTTGCGGCAAGATGAGTTCTTTAAAGGCATCCAAATAGGAGTCGATTTCATCCTCGCTCCACCAAGAAAGGTTGGGCATGTAGGCAATCACAGGGACGTTGGCATAGTCTGTCGTGATTTGTGCAATGGCACTGAGGTTTTCAGGCGTGCCGCAAAAGCCGACTTTGATCACCGAGACTGCAATGTCTTCCAAGACCGCACGAGCTTGTTCACTCACGGCTTCTTCATCAAATGCAATGTGATCAAATATTTCTGCGGTGTCGCGCATGTAAGCGCCTGTGACCACTGGCAGTGCGTGCGCACCAATGGATGCAATGCTCAGGGTGTCCGCACTCAAACCCCCTGAGCCAGAGGGATCGCTTGCATTGAACACCAAAACACATGCGGGAGACTCTTCTAAAGAATCTAAATCAATCGGTTCAAGTTCTTCTGTCATGGCAATCTGTACAATAATCCTCATTCTAAGCGAGCTAAAACAGAATTGAGCTTTTTGGTCATTCGATTGATGCGCGTATATAAAATATTTTTTTAAATTGGGGATCGATCGTCAATGGCCAAAATCACTTGGATGTGTTTGATTTGTGGATGGATTTATGACGAGTCTTTGGGCTCGCCAGAGCACGGCATCGAGCCAGGCACACCTTGGTCCGAGGTCCCAATGAACTGGACCTGTCCGGAGTGCGGTGCAAGGAAAGAGGACTTTGAGATGGTCCCGCTTTAAGGGGACCCTTTGAGTCAGAGGGTTTCTTGATCGCGGACTGAGCACATACCTGCCAACAAATCCCTTCCTTCAAACAGGATTTTTAATCACCGCATAGCGTTTAAGGGTGCTCTCTCTTGCCTGAGCGTGATCAACGATGGGCATCGGGTAGTCTTTTCCCAACTGAATGCCAGCAAGCGTTTCCCCCCGAGGGACGGCTAGCCATGGTGCATGTACAGCCTTGCTAGGCCAGTTTTTGAACTCGGGCAGGTATTTTTTTATGAATTTTGCATCTGAATCAAATTTCTCACTTTGTGTGATGGGGTTGAAGATGCGAAAGTAGGGCTGTGCATCGCAACCGCTTGAACTCGCCCATTGCCAGCCCCCGTTGTTTGCGGCCAAATCGAAGTCATTGAGATGGGTTGCGAAGTATGCCTCGCCCCATTTCCAGTCAATCCCTAGATCTTTGACCAAAAAGCTGGCCACCACCATTCTCAATCGGTTGTGCATGTAGCCGGTTTGGTTGATTTGTTTCATGGCGGCATCGACCAAGGGGTAACCTGTTTCTCCCATGCACCAGGCTTGGAAGAGTTTTTTAGCTTTGGAGCCAGATTCCCATTGAATTCGATCGTATTCTGGTTTGAACGCACCTTTGACCACTCTGGGGTGGTGATGAAGAATTTGATGATAAAAATCTCTCCAAATCAGCTCAGACAACCAAGTGCTGGCTCCTAAATTCCCTTCTTGACTGGCTTGCCATGCAAGGCTCACGAGTTGGCGTATAGAGACCGTACCAAATCTAAGATGTGTGCTGAGGTAACTAGGTCCTTTGATGGCAGGAAAGTCTCTGGTGTCTTTGTACTGGCCAAGTCGCGGTTCAAAGTCCTGGATCAGTTGTTGTGCACCTTGCTCGCCTGTTGGAAAGAGAAGGGCTTTGAGGTTGGTCTCTTGAAACCCCATGTGCTCCAAAGTGGGAATGGGGGTGCGCAGGGGAATAGGCCGAGGTAAAAACCGCCCATGGTTTTCACTTGCATCGTGGTTGGTGATGTCCTTGGATTGAATTTTTTTAAGCCAAGCATTTTTATAGGGTGTAAAAACACCGTAGGATGTCCCCGAAAGGGTCATCACCTCAGAGCGTTCAAAGATGACATGGTCTTTGTGGGTTTCAAAATGAATGCCTTTTTGTGCCAGTGCCCCCCTGATTTTGGCGTCTCGATCAAGGCTTTGCGGTTCATCGTCATGGTTTGCAAAAACTCCATCCACGCCCAACTCGATGGCCAAACGGGGGACCGCTTCAACGGAGCTTGCAAACTGAACAATGAGGCCGCTTTGGGCTTGAGCTGAGGCTGCTTTGATGGCTTGGTCCAAAGCGTCTAAAGACTTGAGAATGAATTCAACCCTGCGATCATAGGCAGGCAATGCACTTAAAATATCTTTGTCTAAAATGAAGACAGCATGGAGTTTTTTGCACTTTTGCAAGGCAAAAAACAAAGCTTTGTTGTCACGAAGCCTTAAATCTCGTCTAAACCACATCATTCCACAGGCAAATTGAGGGTCACTTGGGCTTGTCATAGAGCGCCTTTGCTAAAATTACACGATGAACGCAGAAATACCATCTATCAACTTGACGCATCATTTCTTGATCGCGATGCCGAGTATGCAAGATGACACGTTCAACAAGAGTGTAGTTTACATGTGTGAACACAGCGAGCGTGGCGCCTTGGGATTGGTGATCAACAAGCCCAGCGAGATGACCATGAAGGGCTTGTTTGAAAAGGTAGACTTGCCGCTTGGGCGCTTGGATTTGACACTGAGCCCTGTTTTCCAAGGTGGCCCTGTGCACACCGAGCGAGGCTTTGTACTTCATGAGCCAATTGTCTTGGTCGAGCCATCAACGAGCAACGATCCTATTTATGCGTCGACTTTGAGTATTCCGGGTGGCTTGGAGATGACCACCTCTAGAGATGTTTTAGAAGCCCTGTCCACGGGCGCTGGCCCCAAGAAGGTGCTGATCTCTTTGGGCTATGCGGCCTGGGCTCAGGGTCAATTGGAGTCAGAAATTGCTGAGAACGCCTGGCTCACGGTCGATGCGGATCCCGATGTCATTTTTGACACCCCAGTGGCCCAAAGGTACGACAAAGCCTTGTCCCTGTTGGGCTTGGAGTCCTGGATGATTTCTCCTGAAGCGGGTCATGCATGAGCCGCGGGGGCTGTGTTCAATTGAATAAGCCCTTGAGCTCATTTTTAGCTTTTGATTTGGGGCACAAAAGGACCGGTCTTGCCTACGGTACGATGATCTTGTCCCAAGCCAGTCCCGTGGGTGTGGTTCAAGCTGAAGGCGACAAGCGCTTTGAGGCATTTTCGACCTACATTCAAACTTGGCAGCCCGACGCTTTGGTCGTGGGAATCCCTTACCATCCTGATGGGGTCGCACACGAAAATACCCGATTTGCAAAAAAAATAGCGCAACAATTGAAGTCAAAATTCAACTTGAATGTTTTTGAAATTGATGAGCGTTACAGCACCACGCAAGCGCTCAGTCTGAAGCACAGCGCTCAATCCAAGTCCACCAATCCTACCAAGGCTCACAAGGACGTGGACGCCTTGTCGGCTTGCATCATTTTGGATCAATTCTTCTCAGAGTGGCATGCAGGCAGCCTTCAGTCCACAGCAGTGCAATCGATGCCTCAGCCCACGGCCCCTAAAGGATGAAACAATGAAATCTGGACAAGTCTCTCTTGACGCACAAGCCCTTTATTTGAGCTTGTTAAAAGGGGTCGATGCTCTGATGACCGCCAACACCCGTTTGGTGGGCATCACCTCAGGCGGGGCTTGGTTGGCCAAGAGGCTGGCGCTGGATTTGCCGCAAAAGCCCTTGGTGGGTGCGATTTCATCGGCCATGCATCGAGATGACTTTGACAAGCGTGGCTTGTCCGATGGGGGGCAAACGGTGTTGCCTTTTGAAATTGAGGGGGCAGACATTTTACTGATTGACGATGTGCTTTTTACGGGGCGCACCATACGCGCAGTGATCAACGAGCTCTTTGATTACGGCAGACCCAATCGAGTGAGGTTGGCCGTTTTGGTGGATCGCGGTGAGCGTGAGTTGCCCATACAAGCCAATTTTGCTGCGGCAATGTCTAGCTTAGAAAAAGAGCAATCCTTGGCCCTGGCTTTGGATGACAAGGGCAATTTCTACTTTTCTTTGGAGAACTGAATTGCTTGCTAAAAGAAACCCGCAACTCAATCAACATGGAGAGTTGATCCATTTGTTGTCAACGGAGGGCTTGCCCAAAAGCATCTTGACGCATGTCTTGGACACGGCTAAAAATTTTGTGTCCGTCAACGATCGTGAAGTTAAAAAAGTACCTCTTCTTCGAGGCAAAAGTGTCTTCAACCTGTTTTTTGAAAACAGCACCAGAACCCGAACCACGTTTGAAATTGCTGGCACCAGGTTGAGTGCCGATGTGATCAATTTGGACATTGCGCGTTCATCGACGGCCAAAGGCGAATCCTTGTTGGACACGATCGCCAATTTAAGCGCCATGGCCGCTGATATCTTTGTTGTGCGTCACAGTGAATCTGGCGCCCCCTATTTGATTGCACAACACGTGCAACCTCACGTCCATGTGATCAATGCCGGTGACGGACGCCATGCGCATCCGACCCAAGGCTTGCTGGACATGTACACGATTCGCCATTACAAAGGTGACTTCACACAGTTAAAGGTTGCCATCGTAGGTGATGTGCTCCATTCAAGGGTTGCACGAAGCGACATCCACGCTTTGACCACATTGGGCTGTCCAGAGGTGCGCGTGGTGGGCCCCAAAACTTTGGTGCCAGCAGAGTTGTCACACATGGGTGTGAGAGTTTTTCATGATTTGCAAGAAGGCATCAAAGATTGCGATGTGGTCATTGCCCTTCGCCTTCAAAATGAAAGAATGACGGGAGCCTTGTTGCCATCAAGTCATGAGTACTTCAATGCTTTTGGTTTGACGCCAGAGACCTTGAGTTACGCCAAAAAGGACGCCATCGTGATGCATCCTGGGCCGATCAATCGTGGTGTAGAAATTGATTCTCAAGTGGTCGATGGTTCCCAAAGTGTGATTTTGCCGCAGGTCACTTTTGGGATTGCCATTCGAATGGCCGTGATGTCGATCGTGGCCGGCAACGAGGGAGGAGCCTAAGGGCTTGCATACGATGAAAATATGTATCAAAAATGGTCGGATCATGGACCCACAGTCCGGCATGGATGTGGTGGGCGATCTCTGCATGGATGGCCCCTTCATTGAGTCCATGGGGCCAAGCAACGGTGCCTTTGTGGCCGACTTGACGGTGGATGCCCATCAGCAATGGGTCCTTCCAGGTTTGGTGGATTTGAGTGTTCGGGTGATGGAGCCAGGTTTAGAGCACGAGGGCATGCTTGGATCAGAGTTGTTGGCTTGTGTGGCGGGAGGGGTAACGAGCTTGGTCTGCCCTCCGGACACCGACCCGACCTTGGATGAACCGGGTTTGGTGGAAATGCTCAAATTCAGAGCCGATCAGTTGCAACTCTCAAGGCTTTTTCCTTTGGGTGCATTGACCAAGTCCTTGGGTGGCGAGACGCTTTCAGAGATGTTGGCGTTGACGCAAGCCGGTTGTGTGGGTTTTTCACAAGCCGATCAAGCCATCAAGGACACGCATGTGCTACAAAGGGCTTTTTCATATGCCAGCACCTTTGGCCTTACCGTGTGGCTTCATCCTAGTGACTATTACTTGGGTCGAGGTGTGGCTGCCAGCGGTGCTTTGGCTCTCAGAATGGGTCTGTCAACCGTGCCGGTTGCGTCGGAGGTCATTTGCTTGAACACGATCATGGCCTTGATGAGAAGCAGTGGTGCCAGGGTTCATTTGTCCAGGCTGTCGAGCGCCGATGGCGTGCACTTGGTCAAGGCTGCCAAGGCCGAAGGCTTGCCCTTGACATGTGATGTGAGTATTAACTCACTTCACTTGACGGAGATGGATCTGGGGTACTTTGATTCTCGTGCGCGGGTCACCCCCGCTTTGAGGCAGAGCAAGGACCGCGATGCGCTAAGGCAAGGCCTCCTCAACGGAACCATCGATGCGTTGGTGTCAGATCACAACCCGGTGCCTGGTGACTTGAAAACCTTGCCTTTTGCCCTGGCCGCGCCTGGGGCGAGTGGTGTGGAGTTGTTGTTGAGTTTGGCTGTCAAGTGGAGCCAAGAGATGGGCTTAGATGAGCTTCAAGCCTTGCAAGCGGTGACCTCAAAGCCTGGAGGGATACTGAAACAGGCTTTGTCAATGCAACCAGAGCAATCGCAAAATTTTGCACCTGGTACATTGAGAGTTGGTGCATTGGCTGACCTTTGTATTTTTGATCCCCATGAGACATGGTCGGTGGTGCCTGCAGATCTCAAAAGCCAAGGCAAGCACACGCCTTTTGATTTTGAGATGAGTGGAACGGCCATGACGGGCCGAGTGAAAAAAACCTTCGTCAAAGGCCGTTTGGTCTACAGTGACTGAGCAAAGAGTTTTGGGCCCAATAAAAAAATGCTTGTAAAGATGGAACTGCTGTTTTTGAGAATGTTCAAGCTCATGCGTTTGCTGGCTCACTTGTTTCGCGGCTATATCAAGGTGCGGTGGGGTTGGCGCGGGTTGAGCCCTGAACAAGCACAAATTGAAGTGTTGGCTTGGTCCAAAACCACCTTGGATGTGCTGGGTGTTGAGGTCAAGGTGTTTGGGGACATGGCCCACAAGGGCCCCTTGTTGCTGGTCTCCAATCACATTTCATGGTTGGATATTTTGTTGTTTTTGTCTTTAAGGCCGGTTCGATTTGTCTCCAAAGCGGAAGTTGAATCATGGCCCATTGTGGGTCATTATGCCCATGCTTGTCGCACACTGTTCATCCAAAGAACGATCAAAAGAGATGCGCTGAAGTTGGTCCAAGTCATGAGCGAAGCTTTGAGCATGGGAGACATGGTTGCAATCTTTCCTGAAGGAACGACCACGACGGGGCTTGAGGTCTTGCCCTTTCATGCCAATTTGTTTGAGTCGGTGAAGGCTTCCCATGCAGCCATTCAAGCGGCTGGTGTTTTGTATGTTTCAAGCGCAGAGCATCTCCCCATCACAACGCCAAGCTTCACCGGTTCAGATACGCTGGTGGGCTCCATTTGGCGCATCTTGGGCCTCAAAGAATTTGAGGCCTGGGTCCATTGGGGGGCGGTAGAAGAAAGCCAAGGGATTGACAGAAGAGCCCTAGCAAAAAAATCATGGTCGCATGTTCAACAGTTGCACGCCCAACTCAGGGCCAAAGCCTTGTCTGCCTAAAGCCCTGGACCCCTTGCATTTCTTGTCAATCTAGCTGAGCATGTCAGCCCAGATGTGTTGGGCCCAGTCCTTGGCCTGACGAGCTTCTTCAGCACTTGGTCGCAGAGAGACGCCACTTGATTGTGGGACCACTTTATAAGTCTTCTCAAGGGGGTCGTATTGATGAACAGAGGCGATGTGAAGCGCGGTTTGATCGTCTAAAAAGCTGTAGCACGTGTTGGTTAAAAATGGGGCGGGATCTTTGGGCAGATCCATGAATTCAGCGCAAAGGGCGGCGGCAAGCACTTTGGCTTGAGCGTTGGCCATGTGGCCAGATTTGGGCATCAAGGGGGCGCCTTGAATTGCATCTCCAAGGATGTGGACGTCTTTGGCCTTTTGACTCTCAAAGTTTGAAAAATCAACACCACACCATTTGTTGTTGACGTTGGTGAGACCTGTTTGAAATGCAATATCACCTGCGCGCATTGGAGGCAAGATGTTCGCCACATCGTAGGAGAGATCGTCTTGGATTTCTAGACCTATGACTCTCTTTTGTGCATCCACCGAGGTCACCATGTGCTGGGGTCGATAGTCAATGATGGATGCGAAGTTCTCAGACCAAAACCGCTTGAAAGATGCGCCATTGGAGAGCACGTCTTGGTTGGCATCCAAAATCAGCACTTTGCATTGGGGTTTGTATTTTTTAAAAAAACTGGCCACTTGGGAGGCCCGTTCATAGGGTCCGGGCGGACATTTGAAGGGCGACTCAGGAATCGACAGGACAAAGGTTTGACCGTTTTGCATGGAGGCAAGTTGAGCTTGCAGCTTCAAGATGTCCCGTGAGCCGTCCCAAGCTTGGAAAATCAGTTGTTGGTCGCGAGCCTCTTGTAGGCCCGCGACTTCTCCCCAAATCATTTGCATGCCGGGCGCCAAAATCAACTTGTCGTAAGGGATGTTCTTGTGTGTGAGGCCATGAACTCTTTTCTTTTGAAAGTCAATTTCAATGGCGCGGTCTTGAACCAATTCAACGCCGTAACGATCCTTCAGGCCTGAATAGGAAAATTCAAGGTCCTTTAGTTGAGCGCTTGCGCCAAGAATCAAGTTGGACATGGGGCTAGAGATGAAGGTTTTCTCGCTCTCCATGAGCGTTACTTGGATGTGTTGTTTTGAGAAAATCTTCAAGTATTTGGCGGCCGTGGCCCCGCCAAAGCCGCCTCCGATGATCAGCACTTTGGCGGCCTGGGCCCCCGAAGCCTTTTGCATCCATGCACCTGAGCCCAATGCGCTCATCCCCAAGCTGGCCGCAAGTTGGTTTTGAAATTGACGACGTTTCATAGATCGGGGCCTTCTTGACGGGTGAAGAAATTGGCCAATTCAATGATTTGATCTTGGTTCAAACCTCTGGCAATTTGGGACATCACGTGGTCTTTTTTAGGACTCATTTGTAAGGCAAGCAGCTGCTTGATGAAGGCGTCTTTGTCGCGTCCTTGGCTCAAAGAAGAGAGGGTGTGGCAAGACAGACAAAGGCTTGCATGGGCGCGTTCATAGAGATTTGGAACTTTTGGGGCTTCCTGGGAAAAAGCATTCAAGACAAACAAATACAAAGCCAATACAAAGAAAGCCCCTTTTTTGGGTTCAAGCCATGATGTGGGTCGTTGGTGCATGAGGCAGGATCTTGATTTAGGGATGAGCAAGCACCAAGAAATACCCCCATATTTCAGGAGGGTTCTTTCATGGTGCTTGAGCATCATTGAGAGGGGCACGCGAGAAAAAAACTCTATTTCAGCTTATGATAGAACACTGCGAAGGGTTTGGCAAAACCCCAGAATATTTTTAAAGGGATTTGAATGACTCAAAGAAGAGATGCGCTCAAATGGGGCGCTGTGCTGCCCACCTCGGTGGCTTTAAGTGGATGGTTGACCCAAGAAGCGCATGCTTTTGAGAAAAATGCGTTTGAAGCCAAAACTTGGACCGATGCCTTGAAGGCTCTAGGGGTGAGTGCACCCATGGACAGCAAAGAATTGTTGTTGAATTGCCCCGACATTGCTGAAAATGGTGCGGTGGTGCCCATTGCTGCGTCCTGTACAACGCCCGGGGTCAAGAAAATCTTGTTTTTTGTAGAGAAGAACCCCTCCCCCTTGGTTGCAATTTTCAATGTCAGCGAAGACATATTGGCCAATTTTTCTACGCGTACCAAAATGAGCCAAACTTCAGATGTGATGGCGTTGGCACTGATGCAAGATGGCCGTGCCTTGATGTCAAGAAAAGAGATCAAAGTCACGCTCGGTGGGTGTGGCGGATGAGCTCCTACCTGTCAAGTTATCCATTGAGGACCCAAGGAGAAAACCATGTCTGATCCCATGAGAATAAGAGCGCAAAGCAGCGCAGGTCAAACGACCGTTAGAGTGTTGATGAGCCACGAGATGGAGACCGGTTTGAGGAAAGATGCGGCAGGCAAAACAGTACCGGCTTGGCACATCCAAGACGTGGTGGCCTCTTTGAATGGCAAGCAAGTCTTTAGCGCAGAATGGGGCACAGCTGTGTCCAAGAATCCTTATTTGCAATTCATCATCAAAGGTGGCAAAGCCGGTGACAAAGTCAGCGTGACTTGGAAAGATACCAAGGGTGAGCAACGCACCGACGAAGCCACGGTGAATTGAAACCATGGAGTTGAGCCATGAAGTCTAACGTCATCGCATGGGGCCCTTACAGGTGCTTCAAAATTTTGGTGGTCTGCGCACTCTTGTGCACCCTGGGCCTTGTCGCCCAAGCTCAGTCCACGGCGGACGCCATTGCGCAGTACAGAGCGATGCTGCAAGATGGGAATCCAGCGGATCTTTTTGTTGACAAAGGTGAGTTGCTTTGGAGCGAGGCCAGAGGCCCCAACAAGGTGTCTCTACAAACTTGTGACCTAGGCTTGGGGCCAGGCGTTTTGGACGGAGCCTGGGTTCAATTGCCCAGATATTTTCAAGACACCCAGCGTGTGCAAGATCTGGAGTCTCGTTTGCTGACTTGCATGCAAGTCCTTCAAGGCTTTGATGCTGCAAAGATTGCCCAAACGCCTTTTGGGGTGGGAGAGCAAATCAATGTGAGTGCGCTGGCGGCCTTTGTGTCGAGCAAATCGGCCGGGCAAGCGTTTCAATTGCCTCAATCGCATCCCCAAGAGAGGCGTTTTTACGAGTTGGGCAAGCGGCTTTTCTTTACCCGTGCTGGTCCTTACGATTTTTCTTGTTCGACCTGTCACTCGCAAGACGACAAACGCATTCGA